>NZ_CP050192.1:233931-533931 GCF_011694515.1 Mycobacterium sp. DL592
GCCCAACCGGCTCTACCAGGTGGCCGCCTGGGTCGCGATCGTCGCCGGCGTCATCTTCATCGTCGGTTCGGTCTTCTTCACCGGTTTCGCGCTCGGCCGGCACAGCGGATACGACGGCGGCTGGCGCCACCACAGCGGCAACTCCGAATTCCGCGACCGCGGCGGCCCGCCGATGTTCCCCATGCCGATGGGCCCCGGCGGCCCGGGCGGACCCGGCTTCGGACCGATGGGTCCCGGACCCGGCCCCGGCGGACCCGGCTTCGGGCCGATGATGCCCGGTAGCGGCGGCCCGGGAGCCACCGCGACCCAGGCACCTCGCCCCTGATCCGACCTCGACGAGAGCCCAGCGCCCAACCCCCGGGCGCTGGGCTCCTGTCGTTATGGGACAAACCCCGCGGCAATGGGTACACCCCCGGCTATGACAGAGAAGTACGCGACCACCGACTCCGGCGCCCCGGTGCCCAGCTTCGAACACTCCCTGACCGTCGGGTCCGACGGCCCCATCCTGCTGCAGGACCACTACCTCATCGAGCAGATGGCCAACTTCAACCGGGAACGCATCCCGGAGCGTCAGCCGCATGCCAAAGGTGGCGGCGCCTTCGGCACGTTCGAGGTGACCCAGGACGTCACGGCGTTCACCCGGGCGGCGTTCCTGCAGCCCGGCACCAAGACCGAGATGGTGGCCCGGTTCTCCACGGTCGCCGGCGAGCGCGGCAGCCCAGACACCTGGCGTGACCCGCGCGGTTTCTCGCTGAAGTTCTACACCTCCGAGGGCAACTTCGACATGGTGGGCAACAACACGCCGGTGTTCTTCATCCGCGACCCGATGAAGTTCCAGAACTTCATCCGATCGCAGAAACGGTTGCAGTCCAGCAATCTTCGCGACCATCACATGCAGTGGGACTTCTGGACGCTGTCACCGGAATCCGCGCATCAGGTCACCTGGCTGATGGGTGACCGGGGAATCCCCAAGACCTGGCGGCACATGAACGGCTACTCCAGCCACACCTACAGCTGGGTCAACAGCGCAGGTGAGCTGTTCTGGGTGAAGTACCACTTCAAGAGCGACCAGGGCGTCGACTACCTCACCCAGGAGGAGGGCGACCAGATGGCCGGCATCGACGGTGACGCCCATCAGCGCGACCTGTTCGACTCCATCGAAGATGGCGACTTCCCCAGCTGGACCCTGCACGTCCAGATCATGCCGTTCGAGGACGCCAAGACCTACCGGTTCAACCCCTTCGATCTCACCAAGGTGTGGCCGCACAGCGACTACCCGTTGCACGAGGTCGGACGGATGACGTTGAACCGCAACGTCATCGACTATCACGCGCAGATCGAGCAGGCCGCCTTCGAGCCGAACAACCTGGTGCCGGGTACCGGTCTGAGCCCCGACAAGATGCTGCTGGCCCGCGGGTTCTCCTACAGTGATGCCCACCGGCACCGGCTCGGTGTGAACTACAAGCAGATTCCGGTGAACTCGCCAAAAGTGGAGGTGCACAGCTACTCCAAGGACGGGGCGATGCGGATCAGCAACGTCACCGACCCCGTCTATGCGCCCAACTCGATGGGCGGGCCGCACGCCGATCCGGCCCGCGCCGCCGAGGTGCACTGGGCGTCCGACGGCGACATGGTGCGAACTGCCTACGCGCTGCGTGAAGCCGACGACGACTGGGGTCAGGCCGGCACGCTGGTTCGCGATGTTCTCGACGATGCCGGACGGGAACGGCTGGCGCACAACATCATCGGGCATGTCTCGAAGGGTGTGAAGGAGCCAGTACTGTCGCGGGTGTTCGAATACTGGCGCAACGTCGACCCCGATCTCGGCAAAGCGGTCGAGGAAGGTGTGCGCGCGACCCTCGAATAGGAGCTTCGCAGTCGATTGCTGGCATGATCGAAGCCATGCGTGTGAAGCTCGGCGAGGTCGTCGTCGCGGTGGCGGCGATGTGCGTGGCTCTCACCCTGGCAGCGCCGGCGCAGGCCCGCCCCTCAGATCCGGGTGTGGTGTCGTACGCGGTGCTCGGCAAGGGCTCGGTCGGCAATATCGTCGGCGCGCCGATGACGTGGGAGTCGGTGTTCACCGACCCTGTCCAGGCGTACTGGGTGGACCTTCCGGTGTGCAACAACTGGGCTGACATCGGCCTGCCCGAGATCTTCTACGACCCGGACCTCGCCTCGTTCAACGGCGCGGTGACCCAGACGTCGGCGACCGACCAGAGCCATCTGGTCAAGCAGGCGATCGGCGTGTTCGCCACCGCCGATGCCGCCGGCCGGGCCTACCACCGCGTGATCGACCGCACCGTCGGCTGTTCGGGTCAGACCACTGCGATGCACCTCGAGGACGGCACCACCGAGGTGTGGTCGTTCAGCGGAGCGGCCCCGAGCGCCACCGACGCGGTCTGGGTGAAGCAGGAAGCGGGTATTGATCGGCGCTGTTTCACCCAGACCAGGCTGCGGGAGAACGTGCTGCTCCAGGCCAAGGTCTGCCAGTCCGGAAACGGCGGACCCGCGGTCAATGTGCTCGCCGGGGCGATGCAGAACACTCTGGGTCAATAGCAGTAACGACGCCGGGGTTTGGGTACACGTCACAGACGTGTTGCTCGATCAGCGGGGAGTTTTGTCGGTGCGGGCTGGAAGATGGTTCTCATGACGTTCGCCGTCACGTCCCAACCAGGCCGAGCGCAGTTCGGGCCGGTGGGTGACGAGCGCGTACTGGCCGACGCGAACGAGGCCGCCGCACACATTGCCGAGGGTTCCCTGCGGGACGGCCCGATCGGCCGGGTGGGCCTGGAACTCGAGGCGCACTGCTTCGACCTCGACGACCCGCACCGCCGCCCCGGCTGGGCCGAGCTGCATGAGGTGATCGCCTCGGTGCCCAAGCTCGCCGGCGGCAGCGTGATCACCATCGAGCCTGGTGGGGCGGTCGAACTGTCGGGGCCGCCGCTGGATGGCGCGCTTGCCGCCATCACTGCGATGGCCACCGACCGCGACGTCATCCGGTCGACGTTCGAGGACGCCGGACTGGGCCTGGTGCTGTTGGGCGCCGACCCGCTGCGGCGGGCGCAGCGCATCAACCCGGGCGAGCGATACCAGGCGATGGAGCAGTACTTCGCCGCCACCGGAGCCGCCCAGGCGGCCGCGGCGATGATGACGTCGACCGCTTCGATGCAGATCAATCTCGACGCCGGCCCGCAGAGCGGCTGGGCGCAGCGGGTGCGTCTGGCCCATGCGCTGGGCCCGACGATGATCGCGATCGCCGCGAACTCGCCGCTGATGTCGGGAAAGTTCACCGGCTGGCAGTCCAGCAGGCAGCAAGTGTGGGGCAAGTTGGATTCCGCGCGTTGCGGGCCGATCCTCGGTGCCAGTGCCGACGATCCGGGCATCGACTGGGCCCGGTACGCGCTGAAGGCCCCGGTGATGCTGGTGCACAGCCCGGAGGCCGTGCCGGCGACCAGCCCGGTGCCCTTCGCCGACTGGGCCGACGGCCGGGTGCGGCTCGGTGACCGCCAGCCCACCTTCGCCGACCTCGACTACCACCTGACCACCCTGTTTCCCCCGGTGCGCCCGCGGGGCTGGCTGGAAATCCGCTACCTCGACAGCGTCCCCGACGCGCTGTGGCCAGCGTTGGCGTTCCTGCTGGTGACGCTGCTCGACGACCCCCTCGCGGCCGATGTGGCCGCCGACGCTGTCGAGCCGGTGTCGACGGCGTGGGACCTCGCTGCCCGCGTCGGCCTGGCCGACAAGCGGCTCTACCTGGCAGCCAACCAATGCGTCGCGGCGGTGGCTGATCGGGCGCCCGCGGAATTATCGGAGTCCATGCGGCAGTTGGTGCACAACGTGGAAGCCGGCCGCAGCCCCGCCGATGATGTCGCCGACCGGGTGATCGCGGGCGGAATCGTGCCCGCGGTTCGCCGCCTCGCCCGGGGCCAGCAGTGATCTCCCGCGACGCACTGGCCCGCAACCTCGAGCGGGCCCGGCAGCGGACGCTGTCCCTGACCGACTTCGACGACGCCGAGTTGCACCGCCAGTACAACCCGTTGATGAGCCCCCTGGTGTGGGACCTCGCCCACATCGGACAGCAGGAAGAGCTCTGGCTGCTGCGCGACGGCAACCCGGACCGGCCGGGCATGCTGCCGGCCAACATCGAAGGGCTCTACGACGCGTTCGTCCACTCCCGGGCCAGCCGCGTGGAGTTGCCGCTGCTCTCGCCGGCCGAGTCCCGTGCCTACTGCGGCACCGTGCGCTCCGCGGTGCTCGACGCTCTCGACGCCGCCCCCGAGCACGACGAGGACCTGCCGTTCCGCTTCGGTCTCGTCATCAGTCACGAGAACCAGCACGACGAAACCATGTTGCAGGCGCTCAATCTGCGGGCAGGGCCGCCGATCCTCACCTCACCCGCCGTCCTGCCGCCCGGCCGTCCCGGCCTGGCGGGAACATCGGTACCGGTCGCCGGCGGCGAATTCGTCCTGGGTGTCGATGCCGCGGACGAACCGCTGTCCCTGGACAATGAACGCCCTGGCCACGTCGTCGACGTGCCGTCGTTCCGGATCGGGCGGGTGCCGGTCACCAACGGTGAATGGCGGCAGTTCGTCGACGACGGCGGCTACACCGAACGGCGGTGGTGGTCGGCGCGCGGCTGGGAGCATCGGATGCAGGCCGGCCTGAGCGCACCGCAGTTCTGGAACCCCGACGGCAGCCGCACCCGGTTCGGCTATGTCGAGGAGATTCCCGCCGACGAACCCGTCCAGCATGTGACGTACTTCGAAGCCGAGGCGTACGCCGCGTGGGCGGGCGCGCGGCTGCCCACCGAGATCGAATGGGAAAAGGCCTGCGCCTGGGATCCGTTGTCCGGCAAGCGCCATCGCTACCCGTGGGGAGCGGGCGAGCCGACCGCGAGCGTGGCCAACCTCGGCGGCGACGCGCTGCGCCCCGCCCCGGTCGGGGCTTATCCGCAGGGCGCCTCGGCCTACGGCGCCGAGCAGATGCTCGGTGACGTGTGGGAGTGGACCACCTCGGAGCTACGGCCGTGGCCGGGCTTCACCCCGATGATCTACCAGCGCTACTCCGAGCCGTTCTTCGGCGGCGACTACAAGGTTCTGCGCGGCGGGTCGTGGGCGGTGGCCCCAGACATCCTGCGGCCGAGCTTCCGCAACTGGGACCATCCGATCCGGCGGCAGATCTTCTCCGGTGTCCGACTGGCCTGGGACGCCTGATGTGCCGTCATCTGGGGTGGCTGGGCGAACCGGTGTCGGTGGCCTCCCTCGTCCTGGACCCGCCGTCGGGTCTGCGGGTGCAGTCCTACGCCCCGCGCCGGCAGAAACACGGACTGCTCAACGCCGACGGCTGGGGCGTGGGGTTCTTCGATTCCGGTGGCCAGGTCCGCAGGTGGCGCAGTGCGTCACCGCTATGGGGTGACACGTCGTTCGCCTCGGTGTCACCGGCCCTGCACAGCGGATGTGTGGTCGCCGCGGTCCGCTCGGCCAGCATCGGGATGCCGATCGAGCCGAGCGCGTCGGCCCCCTTCACCGACGGCCGATGGTTGTTGTCGCACAACGGGATTGTCGACCGCGCGGTACTGCCGGCCACCTCGGCGGCCGAGTCGACCGTCGACAGCGCAGTCCTGGCCGCACTGATCTTCGAACGCGGACTGGACAACCTCGGTGACACCGTGGTGGAGGTTGGGACAGCTGATCCGGGCGCCCGGCTGAACATCCTGGCGGCCAACGGTTCTCGACTGCTGGCGACGACCTGGGGGGATACGTTGTCGGTGCTCGAGCGGGCCGACGGGGTGGTGCTGGCCAGCGAGCCCTACGACGACCACCCCGATTGGCGTGACGTGCCCGATCGCCATCTCGTCGAGGTCACCGGCGGCCGGGTGACGTGGACTCCGCTGAAAGGATCGTCGTGACATTCACGCTGTCGAACTTTCTGGCCGCGGACGCGGCGATGCAGGCGCTCCGTGACGACGTGCGCAACGGGCTGCAGAAGAATCCGAAGTCGTTGCCGCCCAAGTGGTTCTACGATGCCGTCGGCAGCGAGCTGTTCGACCAGATCACCCGGCTGCCTGAGTACTACCCGACCAGGGCGGAGGCGACGATCCTGCGCACCGTGTCAGCAGGCATCGCCGAGGCCAGCGGCGCCGACACTCTGGTCGAACTCGGCAGCGGTACCTCGGAGAAGACCAGGATGCTGCTGGCCGCCCTGCACGAGACCGGATCGCTGCGCCGGTTCATCCCGTTCGACGTCGACGCCGGCGTGCTGGAGTCCGCGGGCGAGGCATTACAGAGCGAGTTCCCGGACCTGGAGATCGACGCGGTGTGCGGGGATTTCGAGGAACACCTCGCCAAGATCCCCGGCGGCGGGCGGCGGTTGTTCGTCTTCCTCGGCTCGACCATCGGCAACCTGACCCCGGGCCCCCGCGCGGAGTTCCTGTCCTCGCTGGCCGATGTCCTCGAACCGGGCGACTCGTTGCTGCTCGGCACCGACCTGGTCAAGGACGCCGACCGGCTGGTCCGCGCCTACGACGACAGCGCGGGCGTCACGGCGCGGTTCAACCGCAACGTGCTGGCCGTGGTGAACCGGGAGCTCCAGGCAGACTTCGACATCGAGGCGTTCACCCACGTCGCCCGCTGGAACACCGAGGCGGAACGCATCGAAATGTGGCTGCGCGCCAACGACACGCAACACGTGCACATCGCCGCGCTGGACCTGCGCGTCGACTTCGGCAAGGGTGAGGAGATGCTCACCGAGGTGTCATGCAAGTTCCGGCCGGAGGCCGTCAGCCGGGAACTCTCCGAGGCCGGCCTGCGGCGCACCCACTGGTGGACCGACCCGGCGGGTGATTTCGGCCTGTCGCTGGCCGTGAAGTGAGCACGCTGAGGGACCGCTGGCGGCAGGCCCGCCTGCCGGCAGCCGGTGTGCACCTCGACAGCGCCGCCTGCTCGCGCCAGTCACTGGCCGCCATCGAGGCGGCCGCGGCGCACGCGCGACACGAGTCGGAGGTCGGCGGATACGTCGCCGCCGAAGCGGCCGCCCCCGTGCTCGACGCCGGGCGCGCCGGGGTGGCCGCGCTGACCGGAATGTCGCCTGCTGACGTCGTTTTCACCACCGGCTCGGGTAACTCGCTGGAACTGCTGCTCGGGGTGTGGCCGCTGGACAAGACGGTCGCCTGCCTGCCAGGGGAGTACGGGCCCAACCTCGCCCTCTTCGCTGCCCACGGTTTCACCCGCTCGGTCCTGCCGGTGGACGGCCTGGGCCGGGTGGATCCGGACGCCGCGGCGGCGGCACTGCGGGATGAGCCGCCCGCGATGGTGCACCTGACCGCGGTCGGCAGTCACCGCGGTGTGGTGCAGCCGGTGCCGGCGCTGGCCGCGGTGTGCCGCGACCTCGGAGTGCCGCTGATCGTGGACGCTGCACAAGCGCTCGGACAGATCGACTGCGTGGGTGACGCCGACGCCGTCTACTCGTCGTCGCGCAAGTGGATAGCCGGACCCCGCGGTGTCGGGGTGCTGGCCGTGCGCCCGTCGCTGGCAGACCTGTTGCGCTGCCCGGAGTGGGCGGGACCGCTGTCCGCATTGCAGTGCCTGGAGTTCGGCGAGGCCAATATTGCTGCGCGAGTAGGTTTTTCGGTCGCGTTGGGCGAGTACCTCGCAGCCGGTCCCGAGGCGGTGCGGGAGGCCCTCGTCGCCACCGCCCGGGTCGCGCGCAAGGTGCTCGCCGACATCCCCGGCTGGCGCGTCGTGGAACCCGTCGACGAGCCCACCGCGATCACCACGCTGGCGCCCACCGCCGGCGCGGATCCGGCGACTGTGCGGGCTCGCCTGATCGCCGAGCACAACATCGTCACCACCGCCGCTGGTATCGAACGGGCCCCGCTGGAGATGCAAGCACCGGTGCTGCGGGTGTCAGCGCATGTCGATAACACTGCCGAGGACATCGAGGTGCTGGCCGCCGCTTTGGGTGCCATGGCTATCACGGCCTAGAACAGATATGGAACTCCGCCGGGCTGGCCTTTGAGCCTGATCAAGGGACGGTCGAGCCCAGCGAGTCGACCGTCCTTACCTTGGGAGCCCGCTGTCGTTGTGGGTCAAGGATATTGGAGCCTGGGAGTATCAGTGGGCTGCCCGAACAGGAAGCCTTGGCCTAATCCAGCACCGTAACGGAGGGCGCGCCCGAGGTCGGCGACCGTCTCGATCCCTTCAGCAATCACAGTCGCCCCCGTTCGCTCCCGGTAGGCAACCACAGCCGAAATAGTAGCGGACTGCTGCACCGTGAGTCTGCCTCGGACGAGGGTCGCGTCGAGTTTCACGAAATCGGGCGTGAAAAGGTCGAGCATGGGCAGTGACAGCGAATTGGCGCCGAGGTCATCGAGTGCAATTCTGCAGCCGATATCACGGATCCTCTGGACCTTCTTGATCAAGGTGGTCGGGCTGACAGGCAGACCGCGTTCGGTGATCTCGAAGACCACATCGATGTTCGCCCGCCTTAGATCCCGGATCGACGACTCGATTACATCGAACACGATGTCCGAACTAGGTACCGTGTTGACGAATAGCAGGATATCGGCGAGGCCCTCGAGTCGAGGAGAGCCGACGATGGTCTCCAGGCAGCGCTGGTCGAGCCCCGTGACCTCGCCTTGCGACGCCGCGTCGTCGAACACCTGCTCAGGACTGGGATTGCCCAGTTGAGGCCAGCGCACCAACGCCTCGTAGCCTGATAGCGATCTGTCCTGCAAGCACACGATCGGCTGGAACACCACTGTGGGCTTCTCGTAGAAGGCGTCTCGGATCGCGTCGTCGGCACCGCAATCCTTTTGAGGCTGCATGGCTGGCCTAACGACCGCATCCGAGCGTGACGACTGACGACGATCCCCGCCCAGAGCGGCGCGCGACCCTGGCACTAATTGCGATGCCGAGGGGCAGCCACACCTCGAGATGTCTTGCGTGGTCGATATTTCCGGTCGGCGTCGCGGAAACGCGGCGTAAAGTGCGCCGCGCCTCGAGCGTGATCCGTAACACGGGACTTCCTTCCGGGAGTGTTCACACGCGACCACTGAGAGAGATTCGCGCCGGATGCAACAACAACCCGCCAACGCTGCCGAGTAAACAGTTGTTCAGATGTGCAATTATACAGCTGTAAGTGTTGAACGCGATAACAGTTCGCAGCACGCGTGCTCGCGTTCGCTGCCATCTATCAGCGATCTGGTCCTGGTAATCGCCTGTAGCGCAGTGAAAGATACCTGTAGCGCAGTGAAAGATACCTGTGCCGACTGCCGTCCGTTCGGTAATGGCTGGCTGTTGGGCTGGCGAAACCTGCTATGTCACGCGAATTTGGTGCGGCGTTTGGCGGTTTGCGGCCACATGTCGCTTGATTCGACAGCCAGACGCACGATGTCGCTGACTCGCTCGTTGGTGATGAAATAGATTCGTTGCCGTCCGCTACGGCGATCGTTGACGATCCCACTGAGCTTCAATTTGCTCAAGTGGTGTGACACCGTCGGCGTGCTCTGGTCGGTGAGTGTGGCCAGTGTGGTCACGTCGCGATCTTCGATCGTGAGCAACCACAGGATGTGCAGGCGCACAGTGGCAGCCAACATAGCCATCAAGGTCGCGCTCTGCTGGAGTACCTCTGGCGGTAACTGGCCGTCAATGTTCCGTTCACCGCGCAAAGTCACTACGAACCTCTCCTGACACGTCGCTGAGTGTAGCCGGGCCACGCGATTCGAGCCTCCCGCACGATGGACAGTTGTGCAAGCGTTTGACTTTCATCTTGATGGCCGATCTAATACTCCCGGGCTCGGATGAGGAGTCTGGATTCCAAGGAGGTGGCCACATGATCGAGGGAAGTAGTCACGACTTCCATGCAATCAGTGAGCCGGGCGCATGCGGGCTTAACTCGCCGTAAGGCTGAAGCCGTCCCGGTCTGCATGGAGGTCAGCATCGTTTGTCTTACCAAGACGATGAACTAACCCAAGTGGAGGTCCGATGCCTGGCGTGTCATCACCGGGAACCCGAACAGTCCTTGATCGGCTGGCCGCAGACTATTCGTGGCTGCATGACGTTGCGAATGAGTCCCTGTTCACACTGCTTCAGCGGCTTGACGCGACGTTACGAGGTTTAACCGAGCAGGCCGCCGCCGAGCGCAACCCGCGTCCGCCGGCACACCGCGTCGTCTTGGTCGGCGCTATGCGATTGCTCAACGGACTGTCAGTGGCGTTGCGCAGCCCTTTCGTCGCGTTGTTGGTGGGCCTCGGGGTGGTGCTTGGCGTGCTGGGTGACGTCCGCGGGGCGGGCACCGTGACGACGATGGTGGTAGTGGCCATCGTGGTTCGCTGGTGGCAGCACAATCGCGCGGCACGCGCCCTGAGATCCCTGCAACATCACGCCGCGGCGACCGCGACCGTGCGCCGACGTGCTTGCGCCGACGCACAGCCAATCGATCGTGAAGTGCCGCTGCCCGATGTGGTGCTCGGCGATGTGATCGTGTTGCACGCCGGCAACGTAGTGCCCGCGGATGTCCGGATCGTATCGGCTACCGGCCTGCTGGTGGATCAGTCTGCGCTGACCGGGGAGGCTCTCCCGAGCAGAAAGTTCGCAGCTGACGGTGTTGCCGACCAATCCGTTGCCATGGTGCCTAATGTCTGCTTCCAAGGCACAGGTGTGGTGGCTGGTTCGGGTGTCGCGGTGGTGATCGCCACCGGCGCGGACACTTACTTCGACCGGGTCAGCCGGGCCGCTGCGGACTGCCGGCGTGATTCAAGTTTCGACCGAGGCGTTCGGTACGTGGGGTGGTCGCTAGTTCGATTCATGCTTGTTCTCGTTCCCGTTGTGTTCGCCGTGAGTGGCATGATCCGGGGGACATGGGAACAGGCAGCGCTGTTCGCTGTCGCCGTGGCGGTCGGCCTGACACCGGAACTGCTGCCAGTGATCGTCACGACGAATCTGGCCCGTGGTGCCACCAGGCTGGCACGTAAACACGTTGTGGTGCAGCGGCTTAACGCCATCCAAGATCTCGGTGCGGTCGACGTGCTGTGCGTCGACAAGACTGGAACTCTCACCGAGAATCGGGTCATCTTTGCCCACAGTGTCGATGTCAGCGGCTGCATTGAAGACGCTGCGGGCGAATTCGCCTACCTGGCAGTGCATTTTCAGGATGACCAGTCCAGTGTTCTTGACGATGCGATCGCGAACCTGCTCGGAGACCAGCAGATGCGGACCATCGCCGAAGCGGCGTACTGCCGGGTGGACGAGATCGCCTTCGACTCGGTGCGTCGGCGCTCCACCACGGTGCTGACCCGCCAGTCCGATCGCCACATGGTGATCTGCAAAGGTGATCCCGACGAGGTGGTTCGCCGATGCACGAAGGTTTTTGTCGACCACGAGATCCACGCGATTTCTGATGGATTCGACGCGGAAGCCGCCGACACGCTAGATGCGTTCCGCCGCCATGGCATGCGTGTGCTGGCTGTGGCGATGAAGGACGTCCCTGCCCGGCTGGGCCGATACGACGAACACGACGAGTCAGATCTCGTGCTGATCGGTTTCATCGGATTTGTCGACCCGCTGCGCGAAACCGCCGGCCACACCATCGCACAGCTTCGTGAGCACGGCGTCGAAGTCAAAGTGCTGACCGGGGACAGCCGGATTGTGGCGCGAGTGGTGGCCGGTCAAGTCGGCATCGATTGCAGCCGAGTCACAATCGGCAGCGACATCGACAAGTTGAGTGATGTCCGCCTGCGCAAGGTCGTGTCGAATTCCGCGGTATTTGCCGAACTGAGCCCGAACCACAAGACCCGGATCGTCTCAGCACTACGCGAAAGTTCGCGGGTCGTCGGCTTCCTGGGCGACGGGGCCAACGACGTCCCGGCAATGCGGTTGGCCGATGCCGGCATCGCGGCCAGTGGCGCTTCACCCGTAGTGTCCGACGCCGCGGATCTCGTCCTCCTCAAGGAGGATTTGGCCGTGGTGGCCAATGGTGTCGTCGAGGGACGCAAAACCTTGGCCAACACCATGAAGTACGTGAAGATCACGGCCAGCTCCAATTTCGGCAATGTTCTCTCGGTAGTGGCTGCCAGTGCCTTCTTGCCGTTCCTACCGATCCTGCCGATTCAGTTGCTGGTGCAAAACCTCATCTACGACACCGCCCAACTGGCCCTGCCGTGGGACCGGGTCGAGGCAAACTATCTCAGAACGCCACACCGCTGGGAGGCCACACACCTCATCTCTTTCATGCTTGTCTTCGGACCCCTGAGTTCGCTGTTCGACATGCTCACCTTCGCGATGCTGTGGTGGGTTTATCACCTTGGCAGCAACGTCGCTGCATTCCAAAGCTGTTGGTTCCTCGAGAGTCTGCTGACACAACTGGTGGTCGTGTTGGTGCTACGTAGCCGAGAGCTGCCCTGGCGCGGGTCGAGGGTGGCGCCGGTAGTCGTTGCGGTGACGGCAATGGCGGCGGTTGGGGGGATAGCTCTGTCGATCTCGCCGGCCGCCTCACTATTGCACTTGCAGGCCCCTCCTGTCGGATACGCCTGGTGGCTCGTGGCTGTCACGCTCGCATACGCGTTCGCCGCCCACATCGTCAAGCAGATCTACATACGGCGCCGGGGCCGCTGGCTGTAGCCTGCGCCCACTTTTATCCCAAAGCACTTCTATCCCAACGCACTTCCCGACTCACCTCGACTGTGTCGTCGGTGTGAGATCACTACCGAAACTTCCCTTGACGCATGGAGAGATCGCATGGCTGTTCTGGAAACATTTCCGAGCCGGGGCGCGCTTGACCGGCCAGTCCGCAGCGCCCTCGCGGATGCGGCGGTGTTCGGCGGAGCAGCGGCTCTGCTGTGGCTGGTTGTCCATCTGAGCCGGGGTACGACGGTGCCGTGGACCGTCGATACGGCACCTTCCTCAGTGTCGACCGACCCCGCTGAATTGCCCTACTACGCAGGCCGGTCACTGCTGCGGATGTTCGCAGCTTTGGCTCTGTCGCTGGCGTTCACCTTCGTTTATGCCACCGCTGCCGCTCGCTCGCGACGGGCGGAAAAGGTTCTGATTCCGCTCCTCGACATTCTGCAGTCGGTACCGATCCTTGGCTTCTTGTCAGTCACAGTTACCGGCTTCATCGCGCTGTTTCCCGGCTCTCAGCTAGGCCTCGAGTGCGCCTCGATCTTCGCGATCTTCACCTCGCAGGCGTGGAACATGACGTTCGCGTTCTATCACGCGCTGCGAACCCAACCCCGTGACCTGGACGAAGCCTCCCGAATCTTTCGGCTGTCGAAGTGGCAGCGATTCTGGAGAGTCGATGTCCCGGGCGGGATGATTCCGCTGGTCTGGAACGGCATGATGAGCTTCGGCGGCGGATGGTTCTTCTTGACCGCCTCCGAAGCCCTCACCGTCAACAATCATCAGGTCGCGCTTCCCGGTATCGGCGCCTATGTGGCGGCCGCGAGCGACGAGGGGCAACTGCACAAGGTCCTGCTGGCCATCGTGGTGATGATCATCATGATCATCGGGGTCAACGTCCTGTTCTGGCGGCCCCTGACGGCGTGGGCTGAGCGATTTCGGGTCGAGGATTCTGAGGCCGCCTTGGCGCCAAAGAGTTTGACGCTCAACGTGTTGCGCCGTTCGCGCATCCCGAAGGTCCTGGGCCAAATCCCCGGGCATCTCGTCTACCCTGTGGACCGGGCGATGGCCGTCTTCGGTACCGCGGAGTATCCGCTGCACAGCTCGGTCACCCGTCGGCGGGCGGGCGACGTGGTGTTCGCGGTCGTCGTCGCGACCGCAGTGCTCTACGGCGCCTACCGCGCGGTGCATTTCATCGCCTCGACGGTGGGCTTCGGTGAGGTCGGACATGCCTTCCTGTTGGGCCTGGCCACCTTTGCCCGTGTCATCGTCCTCGTCGTCGTCTCGACATTGATCTGGGTGCCCATCGGAGTGTGGATCGGGATGAATCCTCGGGTGTCCCGGATGGCTCAGCCGATCGTCCAAGTGCTGGCGTCGTTCCCCGCCAACTTCCTGTTTCCGTTGTTCACCGCGGTGCTTCTGATGACAGGCATCAGCCTCAACATCGGCGGCATTGTGTTGATGGCGCTGGGAGCCCAGTGGTACATCCTGTTCAACGTCATCGCCGGGGCAAGTGCCATCCCCAACGACTTTCGCGAAGTTGGCGTCAACCTCAGGCTGTCCCGGACGCTGATGTGGACCAAGATCATCATCCCGGCGATCATCCCCAGCTATGTCACGGGCGGAATCACTGCCGCCGGTGGAGCGTGGAACGCGTCTATCGTCGCCGAGATTGTCAGCTACAACGGCACTACGCTTACCGCGACCGGCCTGGGTGCCTACATCAGCGCCGCCACCAGCGATGGCAACTCGGCGAAGATTCTCGTCGGCGTCATCGTGATGAGTTTCTACGTCGTGGCCACCAACCGATTCTTCTGGCGGCGCCTCTACGCACTGTCCGAGCGCCGCTTCAGCCTTGTCTGATCTGCCGTCAACCAAGCCCCACAACGACTTCGAGGAGTAAACCATGACTCAGACCGAGCCCCTGGTTCGCCTGGACCATGTCAGCAAGAGTTTCAATGCGCCTGGTGGTGGAGAGTTGAACGTGTTGGACGACATCGGCTTAGAGTTACGCGAACGCGAGATCGTGGCCCTGTTGGGCCGGTCCGGATCCGGCAAGTCCACCGTGCTTCGGACCATCGCGGGATTGATCGCGCCGAGCCGCGGATCGGTGACCTACCGAGGATCTGAACTCAACGGTGCAAACCCCGGAACCGCAATGGTTTTCCAGACCTTCGCACTGATGCCGTGGCTTACTGTGCAGGACAATGTGGAACTGGGTCTGGCCGGCCGTGGCGTAGCACCCCCCGAGCGTCGCACGCGGGCTCTGGCTGCGATCGACCTGATCGGACTAGATGGGTTCGAATCGGCCTACCCCAAGGAGCTGTCCGGCGGCATGCGCCAGCGGGTCGGATTCGCCCGAGCCTTGGTACTCGAGCCTGACGTGCTTCTTATGGATGAGCCATTCTCGGCGTTGGACGTGCTTACTGCGGAGAACCTGCGCACCGAGTTGATGAAACTCTGGGATGCCCAGAGCTTCCCGACCCGCTCCATCTGCCTGGTGACCCACAACATCGAAGAAGCCGTTCAGCTCGCCGACCGGGTCCTTGTTCTGGGATCCAACCCAGGCCGGATTCGTGCCGAGGTTGCGATCGACCTTGCCCGACCTCGCGACCGCCGATCGCGCGCTTTCGAAGCGACCGTCGACAACCTCTACGGTCTATTGACCGACTCCGACCCGCAGATGCGGGGCACCGCACATGTCGACCCGACGCCGATCAGTCGGCCACTGCCCAACGCCACCGTCGGGGGACTGGCAGGTCTTGTCGAAATCCTCTGTGCGCAAGGTGGACACGCCGACCTTCCGGATCTGGCCGCCGAGCTCAACTTCGACATCGACGATCTACTCCCGCTCGTTGACGCCGCCGAACTCCTCGATCTGGTCGAGGTGAGGAATGGCGACCTTCAGGTGACAAGTCTGGGGCAGGAATTCAACTCTGCCGACATTCAAGCCAGCAAGCATCTGTTCGCACAGCAAGTCCGAACGCGGGCGCCCTTGGTGCACGCGATCTGTCAGGCGCTCGGGACCAGCAGCGACGGCAACCTACGCGCAGGCTTCTTCCTCGACCTACTCGGTAGGGGATACAGCCGCGAAGGCGCCCAGCAACAACTCGAAGTGGCAGTTAACTGGGGCCGTTACGCCGAGCTCTATGACTACGACGTGGCGACAGACACCATCACCGCCGACCCGGCGGCGAACATCTTCGTTCGTCAGGGCGCCCAATGAGGAAGGGCAGACCTGACGGCTATCGACCAATACCGACCCGGGCGCGCCGGTGCAGAAAGGAGCTGGGCTCGTGAGCCTCTTAACCACAGCTGAATTCACCATCCGCCTGGGAGTAGGCCTTGGCTGCGGAGCGCTGATCGGACTCGAACGTCAGTGGCGGGCCCGACGTGCGGGACTGCGTACCAACGCTCTGGTCGCCGCAGGCGCAACCCTGTTCGTCCTCTACGCCGTCGCCACCGGCGACCCAACCAGCCCCACTCGAGTCGCCTCCTATGTCGTCTCCGGGGTGGGTTTCCTCGGCGGCGGGGTGATCCTGCGGGACGGACTGAATGTCCGCGGGCTCAATACAGCCGCTTCGCTGTGGTGCTCGGCGGCGGTGGGAATACTAGCCGCGCAGGGCCTTGCCCTATTTGCCGTAATCGGCACGGCGGCGGTTATCGCAACACATATCGTTGGCCGCCCACTCGGCCGCCTCATCGACCACGACCACGACAGCGAACCTGATGAGGACCTTCAGACCCACCACCTCTATCTGATGTGCGATTCCAAGATCGAATATCAGGTGCGGGGTCATATCGTGGCACACACCGGCGGGTCCGAGCTCATCCTCACGGGCATCCGCACCGATCCCGCGCCACCCGATGTCAACCTGACCGCGTACCTTCTGGTGGACGGCGACGCCCCGACCCGACTCGAGCACCTGGTCGCTCAACTCTCTCAGATGAAAGGGGTGTCGAAGGTCTGGTGGCAGGCCGGCAGCGAGCTCGACAGCGACGCTTCGTCTTTCCCGAAGTAGGTGCTGCCTCTGCCGCTGACGGTCGAGCCCTTCCTGGCTGAGGCCACTCCATCTTGTGCGCGGTGAGCAGGAATATCCACCACCGCGGCTTTGGCCGCGCTGGCCTGACTCCGTCAGCCCAGGAACTCCTCCAGAGCCGCCCGCACCCCGGGGGACTGTGAGTGGTCCTGCAGTTCAATGAGCGCGGCCTCGGCGGTCATTGCCACCCACAAGTTGGCGCACTGCAGGGGTTGTCGACGCCCGACGGTCTCGAAGTCTTCCGCGCAGACTGTCGCGAATGTCGCGTTGCGACGGCTGATCTCCTGTGCCACAGCAGGTTCCGCGCGTGCCTCCAGGAGTAGGGCGCGGATACCGCGTTGCTTCAGGCAGTAGTCGAGGTAGGTCAGGCTGCCGGCGAGAAGGCGCTCCCGCCCCGGTGGCAGGCCACTGGACACCTCGGCAACCTGCTCGGCGATGCGGTCATGGAACTCACGGTGAAGTGCGAGCAGGTAGCTCGCCCGGTCGCCGAAGTGGTGGAAGAAGCTGCCCTTCGACACCCCTGCCTCGTCGACTACCAGATTGACGCTGAGACCGGTCAGGCCCGTCCGCTCGGCCAAGCGCAGTCCGGCGTCGATCAGCTTTGTACGGGTTTCGGCGGCGGCGGCCTGACGTCCGGCTAGAGGTTGTGTCGGCACAGCGACAAGAATACCATCGATGTTGACCGACCGGTCGGTCAATGAAAGGAGTGATCATGGAGAGTGTCGAAACCCGAGTCGGCCCGGTGTCGTATTCGATGGACGGCGACGGGCCGGTGGTGGTCGCGTTGCACGCCGCCCTGCACGATCATCGCGACTTCGACGCCATCACTCCCGCACTCGCCCGCACCCATCGGGTGATCCGCATCGACTGGCCGGGGCACGGTGAATCCCCGCTTCCCCGAGCACCTTTCGCACCCGGTGCCGCGTTGTATGCCGACATCCTCGACGACGTCGTTCGATCCCTCGACCTGCCACCGGCGGTGTTCATCGGGAACTCCGTGGGCGGCTTCGCCGCCGCGCGGCTGGCCATCACCGCGCCGGATCGGGTGGCGGGCCTGGTCCTCGTCGACACCGGCGGGTTTCTCGGCAGCCCCCTTACCAATGCCTACTGCCGCGTTCTGGGCATGCCCGCGGTGCTGCGCCGGGTGCTGCCGCGTTTCGTACGCAGCTACCTGCAGGCCCAAAGCGAACATGACGACGCCGTCCTGCAGCGCGTCACCGAACGCGCACGCACCGCCGACGGTGTCGCACTGGCTGCCGCCCTGTGGCGCAGCTTCGCGGCGCCGGAGGCCAACCTGCGACCACGCGCGGATCAGATCAGTGCGCCGACGCTCATCGTTTGGGGCGCCAAGGACACCGCGATCCCGCTGCGGTTTGGCACCGCCACGCAGCGTGCGATCACCGGCTCACACCTGGAGGTACTCCAGACGGGGCACTTGCCGTTCTCGTCGCAGCCGCAACGGTTCCTCGACGTGGTTGAGCCATTCCTGGCTGAGGTCAGTCGGCCTTGTGCGCGCTGAGCAGGAACGCCGGCATCATCATCCGGCCCTTCTCGTCGGTCTCGCCGGGCATCGGACCCTCGGGCATGTCCGGGAACTCCGGCTTGTGCGAATGGATCTTGGCGGGGCGGATCTCGTCGATCACGAAGTATTTCGAGACCGCTGTGCGCAGCTCGTCCTCGTCGACCTCGTTCGGCTTGGTCTCCAGGTGAGGTGGGAACGCGCCCTTGGCGAAGACCAGAATGTAGTACCGCGCGCCCGGCGCGGCCGCCCGGTGCACCGACTGCAGGTACCCGTCGCGGAGCTCGACCGGCAGCGAATGGAACAGCGTGCTGTCGATGATCGTCGCGAACCGGCCGTCGAAACCGGTGAACGCGGTGATGTCATCGCACACGAACGTCGCCGTGTCCAGCCCACGTTCCCCAGCGGCTTTGGTGGCAGCGGCGATCGCGGTCGGTGAGACGTCGATGCCGACGACGGTGTAGCCCTGCGCCGCCAGCGCCAGCGACAACTCGGCGTGCCCGCACCCGGCGTCGAGCACCTCGCCGGTGACCTTGCCGTCGCGGATCAGGGCCGCCAGCTCCGGCTGCGGCTCACCGATGTTCCACGGCGGCGGACCCGGAAAGGCCCCCTCCTGCTTGTAGGCACTGTCCCAATCCATTACCTCAGAAGCCATGTAGCCCACCGTACTCCGCGTCAGCCGGGCTGATCCCAGGTGTGGACAGGGGAGTTGCTGTGCATCAGCTCGCAGTAGCGTCGCAGCATCTCGGCCAGGGCCTGTGGCCGTGCCATGCCCTGCTCCTGCAATGCCTGCACTGTCGCCACCTGCCAGGCCGACCCGTTGCGGCCGGTCTTGGCGCGGCCCTCGATCACCCCGAGGTAGCGGTCACGCACCTCAGGGGCGACCTGCCAGCGGCGCAGCCCCTCGTCGGCCATCGGCAGCAGTGTCCGCAGGACCAACTCGTCGGCGGTCACCTCGCCCAGGCCGGGCCAGTACAGCCGGGCATCCAGCCCGTGCTGTGCGGCGGCGAGGAAATTGTCATGTGCGGCAGTGAAACTCATCTTCGTCCACAGCGGACGGTCCTCTTCGGACAGGTAGCGCAGCGCACCGTAGTAGAACGCCGCATTGGCCATCATGTCGACGACGGTCGGCCCGGCAGGCAGCACCCGGTTCTCTACCCGCAGATGCGGCCGGTCGTTGACGACGTCGTAGACCGGCCGGTTCCAGCGGTACACCGTGCCGTTGTGCAGACGCAGCTCAGGCAGGTGCGGGGTGCGCCCGGCAGCCAGTTCGGCGACGGGGTCTTCGTCGGACAGTTCGGGCAACAGCGACGGGAAGTAGCGGACGTTCTCCTCGAACAGGTCGAAGATGGAGGTGATCCACCGTTCGCCGAACCACACCCGCGGGCGCACACCCTGGGCCTTCAGTTCGTCGGGCCGGGTGTCGGTGGCCTGGGCGAACAGCTCGATGCGTGTCTCCGACCACAGCTGATGGCCGAAGAAGTACGGCGAGTTCGCGCCCAGTGTCAGCTGCGGTCCGGCCAGCACCTGCGCGGCGTTCCAGTTGTTCGCGAAGTCGGCGGGTGACACCTGAAGGTGCAATTGCATACTGGTGCAAGCAGATTCGGGTGCGATGGACTCCGCGTGCAGGCTGAGCCGCTCCGGGCCGGCGATGTCGATCAGGATGTCCTCGCCGCGGGCGGTGAAGATCGAGTCGTTGAGCGCCTGATAGCGCATCGACGGGCTCATCCAGTGGCCGGTCAGGTGCTCCTGCATCAGCGTCGGCAGGATGCCGATCATCACGATGTGCGCCCCGTCGGTGTTGGCCTTGGTCTCCGCGGCGTTGAGACTGGCGCGGATCTCGTCTTCCAGCTCCAGCGCGGTCCGGCCCGGCAGCCGACGCGGCGGAACGTTGAATTCGATGTTGTAGGCGCCCAATTCGGTCTGATACGCCGGGTCGGCGATCGCCGCGAGGACCTCCTGATTCTGCATGGCAGGCTGATAAGCGCCGTCAACCAGGTTGCACTCGATCTCCATCCCGGTCAGCGGCCGGTCGAAGTCGAAACTGGACTGGGCGAGCATGGTTTCGAACACGTCCAGGCACAGCTGCACCTTGCGCCGGTACTCCTGCCGGTGCGCCCGGTTGTAGCTGGCGTGCTTGACCTCTTCGCCCACGCGGTCGATGCAACCGGTTCGATGCCGGGCGCGCAAGCAAATCGCCGAGATCAGCGTCGACCGGCGTCAGACGACCTGCCACGCGTGGGTGTCGATGACGGTGACCAGGGTTTGGTAAGCGTTGTTGGGGTCGGTACTCGTGGCGTAGAGGTAACTTCCCGTCGGGTCGAGGGTCAGACGTGCACCGAAGCGATCGCTCGGGATGACAATCGGGTCGCCCGCCACCTGCCCGGTCACGGTGTCGATGCGGGTGATCTGGGTTCCAAAGTTGGCCGCCAGATACGCATACCGGTCGTTCGGGTTCGCCAGCGGATAGCCGTTGCCCGACACGGTGACAGGCGTGCCCACCACCTTGCCGGTGAGCGCGTCGATCACGGTGACGGTGGCCGTGTTTGGCTGCTCGGCCACGGTCCGGATGATGCGGGACTGCAGCGGCCCGGCGAGCACGCCGTAGAGATTGTTGACCCCGGCCAGCGAGAGTGGCGAGCCGACCACAGTGCCGGTCAGTGTGTCGATGACGACGGTGCCGCCGTTGGTCACCTGGTAGCTGCGAAGGCCGAACAGCGCAGATCCCATCTGTGAGTTTTGTGGACTACCCGCCACGGTGATCGGCCGCCCCATCTGGGCGCCGGTGAGGGGATTGATCCTGATGATGGTCGTCGACGAATCGGCCGTGTTGCCCGTTCGGAGGGTCTCGTAGACCCCGAGTCCGCCCGGCGCGACGTAGACGGTGCCCAGACCCGGCTGCACAATGGGTGTGCCGACAACCTTGCCGGTCAGCGTGTCGATCACGTCGGTTCGTGTTTGGCGAACACCGTTGGCGTCGGTCAACCAGGTCGATGAGTAGGCCCGCAGCCCGAACTGCCCGAGCTGTATCGAAAGGTTGGTGGCACCGGGGATGTCGACCGTCGATGACGTGCCGGTCAGCGTGCTGATGACCGTGATGTGGGTGCCGGAGATCGTGTATGTGGCCGGGTCATAGTCATAGGTCTGCACTAAGGCGCGCAGGCCCAGCGCACCGAAGACGACAGGATTCCCAAAGTTTGTGCCCTGCGCCGTGACCGGTGTGCCGATCGCTTGTCCGGTCAAGCCGCTGATCCTGGTGATGGTGGTGGTCCACATCCCGTTGGCGTCGGTGGCCGCGGTGAGCTGATACGCCGACAGCCCCAGGGGTCCCACGCCGACCGTATTGCCGTTGAACACACTCGGCCCTTGGTCGATCACCACCGGGTTTCCGACCTCCTGGCCGGTGAGGGTGTTGATCACCGCAACGCGGGTCTGTTTGGTTGTCGCGTCGCTAGTGCTGACGTAGGCCAGCAGCCCCAAGGCCCCGACGCTGACCTGACCGTTACCACCGGCCAGGTCGAGTGGGGTTCCGACCTGCGCGCCGCTAAGCCCACTGACCACGGTGAACCGGTTGATGGGCGTGCCCGAGTCATTGGTGTAGGTCGTTTGCACAATTCCGTTGAGGCCCAGCGCGCCCAGCGTAATCGGGTTCGACGTAGCACCTTTGATGGTCAGCGGGCTGCCGACTTCGCCGCCGGTGAGCGAGTTGACCACGACCACCTGGCTGCTGACGTTCGGATCGTATGACGGCCCGCTGGCCACCTGAAATGCGCGGAGCCCCGCCACCCCGAGGGTGACCGGCTGGCCGACCCGCCCGACGACCGTGACCGGAGTGCCGACGACTGCACCGGTCCGGGGGTCGATGACCGCCACCTTGGTGGTATCGCTGCTGAAATCGGTTGTCGTCTGGTAGATCCGCAGACCGGGCAGGGCGACCTGGGGGACGCCGACAGGTACGCCCGCAAGGGTCACCGGGCCCGCCGTGGTGGTGACGGCCGCCGCTGCGGTCCGGCTCGACGCAACAGCACGGCGACCGGGCGACCCTGTGGCTCGATTGCTCGAGGCATGCTGTGCCGCATCAGGTTTGGCTGCTCCGGCTGTTGCGCCCGAGTCTGCGCCGGGCGTTTCCGCAGCGGCCACGCCGGCCCCGAAGGACAGCGCGGCACCTACCCCGGCTGCCACCGCACCGGCGCGCAGCCACGCCAGCACGGGTAGCGCCGAGCGTCGCCGACGCCTGTCGACGGATTGGGCGGAGAGTTGTGAAACGTCGCGAGATTTCATGGCTGAAACCACCCCGGTACCCCAGTTTGCGAATTGACAAAAAGGATAATTCAGACGCCGGGTGTTTGAAAGGTCAACCGTACGATCAGCAGCTGTCAGTTTGCCGATGTCGCCTTAGTGCGGTGGACCAGCACCGATTGGCGGTCGAACCCTGAGCTGCTCACCTCGATGTCCACGCCAGCGTAGTCACCCAGCGCGCGCAGTGCCGATGGACTGTAGGCGCGCAGCGAACTGATGAACCCGTCGTGGGCGAACGGCCACCACAGTGCGAATGGGGCGAAGGTCACCAGCTTGGCGATGTGCAGCAGCGACGGCAGCCGGGGGAGGTCGATGACGAGCAGCTTGCCGGCCACCCGGGTGCCCTCGGCGAAGACCTGTGCAGCCTGCTGCGGCGGCAGGTGATGGAACGACAGGGCGAACACCGCCAGGTCGAATGAGTCGTCGGGGGCGTCGATGGCGGTGGCGTCGACGACGCGCACGGTGGCCCGCGGATCCTGGCCCAGATCGGACGCCGCCATCGCCGCCACCGACTCGGGGTTGATATCGGAGACCGTCACCTCGGCGGTGGGATGTTGCTCGAGCACGATGCGCGACAGCGCGCCATGCCCGGCCCCGAGTTCGAGAATCTTCGGGTCGGCGACGTCGGCGACCTCGTGCAGCACCAGTTGTGCATTGCGTTCGTGCTCTTTGAACAGCGAGCCCATGACGTCGAGGGCACGGATCACGCCGCGTTTGACGTCGTCATCGACGTCGTCGCGGTCGAGGTACTCGGGGCGGTCGGTCTGGAGCAGGCGGTCCAACCAGGACGCGTCCGGCCCGCCGCGGGGCATGTCGGCGATGTCTGCCACTGGTTTTGCCACGTAGGCCATCATGGACGATGCACCGCCACGTTTCTAGGAGCACTGTTGGCCGACTTCGTCGCATCGATTGACCAGGGCACCACCAGCACCCGCTGCATGATCTTCGACCACAACGGCATCGAGGTAGGCCGCCACCAGCTCGAGCACGAACAGATCCTGCCGAAGGCGGGCTGGGTGGAACACAACCCGGTGGAGATCTGGGAGCGCACCCAGACCGTCGTCCAATCGGCGCTGAACACCACCAAGCTGTCGGCCGGTGACCTCGCCGCGCTGGGCATCACCAACCAGCGCGAGACCACCTTGGTGTGGAATCGCAAGACCGGCCGGCCGTACTACAACGCGATCGTGTGGCAGGACACCCGCACCGACCGCATCGCCACCGCGCTGGACCGCGACGGGCGCGGTGACGTGATCCGGCACAAGGCCGGCCTGCCGCCGGCGACCTACTTCTCCGGCGGCAAGCTGCAGTGGATCCTGGAGAACGTCGACGGTGTGCGAGCGGCCGCCGAACGCGGCGAGGCGCTGTTCGGCACGCCCGACACGTGGGTGCTGTGGAACCTCACCGGTGGCGCGGCAGGCGGGGTGCACGTCACCGACGTCACCAATGCCAGCCGGACCATGCTGATGAATCTCGAGACGCTGGACTGGGACGAGGAACTGTTGTCGTTCTTCGGGATTCCGCGTCCGATGTTGCCCGAGATCCGTCCGTCGTCCTCGCCGGATCCCTACGGCGTGACCCATCCCGGGGGGCCGACCGGCGGCGAGGTGCCGGTGACGGCGAGCCTGGGTGACCAGCAGGCGGCGATGGTAGGTCAGGTGTGTCTGGCGCCGGGGGAGGCCAAGAACACTTACGGCACAGGCAATTTCCTGTTGCTCAACACCGGTGAGAAGATCGTGCGCAGCTCCAATGGCTTGCTGACCACGGTGTGCTATCAGTTCGGGGACGCGAAACCCGTTTATGCCCTTGAGGGTTCGATCGCGGTGACGGGTTCGGCGGTGCAGTGGCTGCGTGACCAGCTCGGCATCATCAGCGGCGCCTCGGACAGCGAGACGTTGGCCGCCCAGGTCCCAGACAACGGCGGGGTGTACTTCGTGCCGGCGTTCTCCGGGCTGTTCGCTCCGTACTGGCGCTCCGATGCGCGCGGCGCGATCGTGGGCCTGTCCCGGTTCAACTCCAACGCTCATGTCGCGCGCGCGACGCTGGAGGCGATCTGTTACCAGAGCCGCGACGTGGTGGATGCCATGGAGGCCGACTCCGGTGTGCACCTCGAGGTGCTCAAGGTCGACGGCGGAGTGACGCTCAACGAGTTGTGCATGCAGATCCAGGCCGACGTGCTGGGCGTGGATGTGGTGCGCCCGGTGGTGGCCGAGACCACGGCGCTCGGTGCGGCGTATGCGGCCGGACTGGCGACCGGCTTCTGGGCCGATCCCGATGACCTGCGCGCGAATTGGCAGGAGGACCGGCGCTGGTCGCCGGCCTGGAGTGAGGAGCAGCGTGCCGCCGGCTACGCGGGCTGGCACAAGGCGGTGCAGCGCACGCTGGACTGGGTCGACGTCTCCTAGCGTTTCCTGGTCAGCCGGTCAGCGCGGCGGCGAACGACTCGAACGGACACGCCTGCCCGTCGCAACCGGCGGGGCTCAACGGCACCGCAACCGGTTCGGCGTCGCTCAGGCCGCGGATCTGGTCCAGAGTCTGAGCGCGATAGGTGGAGCGGACGAACCGGTGCCCGTCGCCGTCCTCGACGAGCTCGAAGATCAGTGCGCCGCCAGGTGCCGGTTCGTCGTCGGCGAAGCCGGGGATCGACCAGTGCACGTCGAGCAGCCCGGCCAGGTTGGCGATCTCGGTGTCGTGTCCGACCAGGATGGTCAGTGGCGGCCCGTCGGATAGGCCCTCGCGGATCGCCTCGGCGATCTTGCCGGCATTGGCAAGGGCCAGCGGCCGCGGCCGGGCGATGATCGACAGTTCCAGCGGGTGCAGGGCGCCGACGGTGCGGATGTCTTCGGCGCTTGCCCGGCCCCAGCCGACGTCCGAGATCGGTTTGCCGTCGGCGTATTCCAGCTCGAGGACCTCGGCGACGACGGCGCCGCGGTCCAGTGCGCCGGTGAGCCTGGGTCTGCGCGTCCCGGACGGGTCGATGTCGACGCCGCTCGGCATGCCGGTGACACCGCAGCCGTCGGTGCGCGCTCCACATAGGATGCGTGTCACGGTGTCCAGGGCCGGCTGGTAGCGGGCGGCGAGAGCCGCGATTCCCTCTGGTCCGATGGCTGACTCGACGGCCGAGGCCGCCACCTCGGCGGTGATGCCGGAGTGCCGGTATTCCTCGAACAGCGGATCTGCCACGCCCTGCGGCTGATGGTGATTCTCGATTCCGCACCCGGGTGCCAGGCCTGAGAGGTACTCGTCACCCGTTCTGATGGTGCGCTGCAACGAGTCCGAGGTGAGATGTACGGCACCGGCGGCGGGACAGCCCGCAGCGGGCAGCAGGCCGTCGGCGGCGAAGCGCCGGGCATCGGCTGCGGCCACCATACGGATGGCGGCTGCGCCGTGATCGGTGAGCCAGCCCGGCCGCGTTTCCCACGTGGGCCACGGGTCGGGGGCGATCGATACCGCGACGGGCGGATCAGAGTTCGGCGGCCGGACGCCGTGGCGCATGACCACGACTGCCCTGATGACGTGCCATGGTTCGGCCCTGGCCACCGGGGTGAGCCCGCTCAGCAGCGCGACAACGGTCAGGACAAGCGAGATCGGCCGTACCACAGACGAATCCAAGCATGTCCAAGCATGGGCCGATCGATTTGGGCGCGGTTATCGCCGCTGGGCGACGATAACCGCGCCGAAATCACTACTCGGACTCGCCGAGGATCTGGTAGACCTCGCGGCGCGCGGCGTTGACGATGTCGACGATGCGCTGCTGCTGCTCCGGGCTGGCGGTGTGGGCCGACTGGGCGACCGCTCCGAAGAGCTGGCCGATCGCGGCGCGCAGGTTGACCTGTCCGGGGTCGACGTCCTCGGCGATCTCCTCCCACGGCGGGGTGGTGATCTTCTCCGCGGCGGTCCGACCGTCTTCGGTCAGCTCGAAAAGCTTCTTGCTGCCTTCGGTTTCGGTACCGACGATGACGCCCTCGTCGACGAGCAACTGCAGGGTGGGGTAAACCGAGCCGGGGCTGGGCTTCCACACACCGTTGGTGCGCTCGGCGATCTCCTGGATCATCTCGTAGCCGTGCATCGGCCGTTCAGCCAGCAGGGCCAGGATGGCGACGCGAACGTCACCGCGCCTGCCCCGGCCGCGGCCGTGTCCGCGGCGTCCGCCGCGGGCGCCGCCGGGTCCGAACCCGAAACCAGGGCCGAAGCCCGGCCCGAATCCGAAGCCGGGGCCGAAGCCGCCGCGGGGGCCGAAACCGCCCGGGCCTTCACCGCCGGTCATCTGCTCGCGGAGGTGCTCACGGAAGTGCCGGCGGGCATGCCGGCGTGCGGGTCCTGGCGGGGCGAACCCGAAGGCCGGGCTGAAGCCGGGGCCGGGCCGAAAACCGGGACCGAAGCCACCGGGGCCGAAGCCACCGGGACCGGGGCGGCCCGAGCCGGGGCCGTCGCACTGGGGAAATGGGGTGCTCATAGGAGCTCTCTTTTCTCGACGGGAAACGCCGAATGCGTCTCCGATACGTCAACGATATATCGGAAACTATCGCGATGCAACGTTCAGTTTGAGGCGCGGCGATCGATCTCCGTGATGAGCCAGCGCGCCCAGTCGGCTTCCATGGCCTGCGCCCGCAGGCCGTACTCCAGTGCCGCCCGGCCGTAGAAATCGCCGTCGCTGTCGTCCCAGTCGACTGAATCGCGCAGCTGTTCGTAGCGTTTGTGCTCGGCATCGGCCTGGTCGGCGACGGCCTGGATGTGCTCGCGGGCCTGCCCTGGCGGCATTTCGCCGAGCAGGAAGACCCGCAACAGTTCGGCGCTGCGATACGGCGGGTCATCCTGGGCATTGGCCATCCACCGCAGCAGGTCCTCGCGCCCGGCTTCGGTGACCCGGTACTCCTTGCGCCCCCGCGGCCCGATGTCGCTGACCTCGATCAGCCCGGAGTCGGCCAGCTTGTTCAGCTCGCCGTAGAGCTGGCTCTGGGTGGCCGGCCACACGTTGGCCATTGAATACTCGAACCGCTTGAGCAGGTCGTACCCGCTGCCGGGTTGTTGGGCCAGTAGGCCCAGTGCCGCGTACCGAAGACTCACCCGACCATCGTAGAGCGCGACATGTCAGAAGTGGAATGTCACGGCCGTGGCGCGGCGCGCGGGCCGATACGCCTACTGATTGCGGTCGATCCGAGTGTGTGCGGTCAGGAGCACCTGGTCGTAGACCGCCCGGGCCGGGAGCTGCTCGTCGAAGCTCAGGGCACAGACATCGATCACGAACTGTTCGGCCAGCAGTCGCAGCTTGGTGTTGGTGGTGCCCGACCGCCACCGCAAGATCTCGAAAGCACGGTCGGCGTCGATCCGGTACACCAGCATCAGCATGCCCTTGGCCTGCTCGATGGTGGCCCGGTTGGAGGCCACCTCGGCCACCGCGGCAGCCAGGTGTTCATCGGCTTGCCGGCGGAGGGGCGTGACGTCGACGTAATGGCCTTCGGTGCCGACGATCCGGCCGGTGTCATCGCGTAGATGCGACCCGACCACCACGACGTCGTGCACCTGACCGTGGGTGTCGACGATGCGGTGGCGGCTGCTCCAGGGCTGGTGTGAGTCGCGCACCTCGGCCAGCACGGTGCGCACCGTCGGTAGGTCATCTGGGTGCTTGTGGGACATCACCAACTCGGTGGTCGGCTGGACGGCCTCCGGCTGGTAACCGTGCAGGCGTGCCACTACCGGCGACCATTCCCACGACTCATCGGCGAAGTAGAAACGTGTCCACCCCACGCTGTCGGACGGGCCGATGACCTCGCCGCCCTCTTCGGTCGGCATGTCGGAAAAATGTACCCATTGAATCCGGCATTCGGTCGGTTTGCGATCCGGATGTACCGAATACGGATAACCGTTCACTATTGACATGTCATCTATGGATTGTCAGAGTGGAGGCCATGACCGACGTCACAGCAGACTCCGCCAACCTGCCCACCGAGGGCCAGTTCTTCCAGCGCGGCAACTACGCGCCCGTGCCCGACGAACTCACCGACTATGCCCTCCCCGTAGAGGGCGCCATCCCGCCGGAACTCGACGGCTGGTACCTGCGCAACGGCCCCAACCCGCGCCAGCCCACCGGGCACTGGTTCACCGGTGACGGGATGATCCACGGCGTGCGGATCGAGGGCGGGGCGGCCAAGTGGTACCGCAACCGCTGGATCCGCACCGACAGCTTCACCGACCCGTTCCCGCTCTACAACGCCGACGGCACCCGCAGCCTGAACGCCTCGGTGGCCAACACCCACGTCGTCAATCACGCCGGCAAGACGCTCGCGCTCGTTGAGTCCTCACTGCCCTACGAGATCACCAACGACCTCGAGACCGTCGGCTGCTACGACTTCGGCGGCAAGCTCAACGACGCGATGACCGCGCACCCGAAGATCTGCCCCACCACCGGGGAACTGCATTTCTTCGGCTACGGCAACATCTTCGAGCCGCACGTCACCTATCACCGTGCTGACGCCAACGGCGAGCTGACCGTCAACCGCCCGCTCGACGTCAAGGCGCTGACCATGATGCACGACTTCGCGATGACCTCGGGGCACGTCATCTTCATGGACCTGCCGATCGTGTTCAACCTCGACATCGCCATCGAAGGCAAAGGCGACATGCCCTACCGGTGGGACGACAACTACGGCGCCCGCCTTGGTGTCCTTCGCCGCGACGACCCGTTCGGTGAGGTCCGCTGGTTCGAGATCGACCCCTGCTACGTCTTCCACGTCGCCAACGCCTACGAATCCGGGGATTCGATTGTGCTGCAAGCAGTTCGCTACCCCGAGCTGTGGCGCGACAACGGTGGGTTCGAGGCCAGCGCGGTGCTGTGGAGCTGGACCATCGACCTCAAGACCGGCACGGTCAGCGAACGCCAGCTCGACGACCGGGCAGTCGAGTTCCCTCGCATCGACGACCGGCTGGCCGGGCTGCCCGCCCGCTACTCGGTGTCGGTCGGCGACGCGAAACTGGTCCGCTACGACCTGAACACCGGCGACGCCGTCGAGCACGACTTCGGTACCGCCGCCTCGCCGGGCGGCCCCGGTGAAGCCGTGTTCGTGCCGTCGCCGTCCGGCCCGGCCGACGAAGACAACGGCTGGTACCTGGGTTACGTCTACGACCCGGCCCGCGACGGCAGCGATCTGGTGATCCTGGACGCCTCGGACTTCGGTGGCGACCCGGTCGCCAGGATCGCGCTGCCGCGCCGAGTCCCGTACGGATTCCACGGCAACTGGATCAGCGCCTAGCCTTCGGGGGCATGGACGACTTCAGTGCGCTACCCGGGACCGCCCTGGTCGTCGGCGGCACCGGTGGTATCGGCTCCGAGATCGTCCGGACGCTGGTGTCGCGCGGGTCCCGGGTGGCGCTGACCTACCACGGCAACGCGGACAAGGCGGCCCAGCTCGCCAACGACCTCGGCGTCCGCACGCAACGGCTGGACCTGGGTGACGCCGCCGACGTGCGCGGTGTCGTGGCGTCGGTGGCCGAGCACGGCGGCGGGCTGCACACGGTGGTCTACGCGGCCGGGCTGCATGTGCCGATGCGTCACCTCAGCCGGATCGAACCGGACAAGTTCGGCCACCAGCTCGCCACCGACACCGGCGGCTTCTTCACGGTGGTGTCGGCCTGTCTGCCGCACCTGCGGGCTGCACACGGCAGCCTGGTCGCGGTCACCACCGCGGCGACGCGGCGCTTCGCGGTGCGCGACGGACTGTCGGTCGCCCCCAAGGCCGCTGTCGAGGCGCTGATCCGTGGTGTCGCGGCGGAGGAGGGCCGATTCGGGGTGCGCGCCAACTGCGTTGGTCCCGGCATGCTCGTCGACGGCAACGCCGAACGGCTGATCGCCGACGGAGACCTCGACAACCGCGCGCTGCAGGCCGCCCGCGACAACACCCCGCTGGGTAGATTCGGTTGCGCCGCAGACGTGGCCGAGGCCGTGTGCTTTCTGGCCTCGCCGCGCGCCGGCTTCATCACGGGCCAGAAGCTCGACGTCGACGGAGGTTACGGTGTCTGATGCACTCGAGCGGCTGACGGACCTCCAGGCCATCCGCGACGTCGTGGCGATGTACTGCCGTGGCGTCGACCGGCTCGACCTCGACCTGGTGCGGCAGGCCTACCACCACGACGCCGTCGACCACCACACCGGGTTCGACGGCAGCGCGGAGGACTTTGTGCGCTGGCTCGGCAAGAGCCTCGAATACCTCGCCGGGTCGATGCACCTGATGGGCAACCATCATGTCGAGTTCATCGACAAAGACCATGCGATCAGCGAAACATATTGCACTGCAACGCATTGGGGCCGTCCCGAAGATCCCGAGCGGTTGAACTTCACCAGCGGCGTGCGCTACGTCGACCTGATGGAACGCCGCGACGGCCGATGGGCGATCGCGGAGCGCTGGGCGGCGCGGGAATGGACCCGGCGTGAGACGTTCATTCCCCCGGAGAAGCCGGGCCCCCGCGGCCGCCGCGACGCCGACGATCCGCTGCACGTTCTCAGGAGACGTTACGGTGCGAGTTGAGGTCCGGCGCCGCCACAGGCGAGTAGCCTCAGCACACCATGGCGGTGAAATGGCTTGACGACCCTGAAGACCACGACTACGACGCGGCGGCGGACTATCTGAGTCTGCTGGCCGAGCCGGCCACTGTCACGGCCACAGTGGCCGCCCTGCGCACGGCGAAACCGGTGTACCGCAAGGCCAAGGACATTCTGCGTGCCGCGCGGTTGAACCTGCTGTCGGCCGACAACCCCCACGTACGCTCAGACCTGGACAAGATCGGTCACGGCAAGAAGTTGTCACCGATTCTGCTGGTGCGGGGCAGCGCAGCCGACGCCCTGCAGATCGCCGACGGTTACCACCGGGTCTGCGCCAGCTATCTGACCGACGAGAACACGGCGATCCCGTGCCAGCTCGCGTCATGGGCCACGCATTGAGTGGTTTCGGCTTCAGCACGCTGGCGCTGGTCGCGGTGGTCGGCATGGCCGGCCCTCTGCTGGCGTCGGTGCCGGGCCTGCGGATCCCCGTGGTCATCGGGGAGCTCGCCGCCGGATTGGTGATCGGGAGAACGGGATTCGGCATCGTCGACGCGGGTGACCCGACCTTCCGCCTGCTGGCTGACATCGGCTTCGCGCTGGTGATGTTCGTGGTGGGCACCCACGTCCCGATCCGGGACACGGCGCTGCGCTCCTCGGCCGGCATCGCTGTCGCGCGCGCCGTCCTCGTCGGCGCGGTCGCCACCGGTCTGGGTGTGGGCCTGGCGCATGTGTTCCACACCGGCCACGCCGCGGTGTACGCGGTGCTGATGGCCTCGTCGTCGGCGGCCCTGGCACTGCCGGTCATTCAGTCCCTGGGTCTGGCGGGCCCGCAGGTGCTGAGTGTGACCGCCCAGATCGCCATCGCCGACTCCGCCTCGATTGTCTTGCTGCCCTTGGTGATCGACCCGGACCGGGCGATGTCGGCAGCTATCGGCGCGGCCGTTATCGGCGTGTGCTCGGTCGTGCTGTTCGTGGCGCTGTCGACCTTGGAGCGTCGCGGACTGCGCAAGCGTCTGCACGATTTCTCCGAGGCGAACCGGTTCGCCCTCGAACTACGGGTCAGCCTGATCGTGCTGTTCACCCTCGCGACGCTGGCCGTCAGCACCCATGTGTCGATCATGCTGGCCGGCTTCGCGCTCGGCCTGGTCGTCAAGGCAACGGGCGAGCCGCGCCGATTGGCCCGGCAGTTGTTCGGCATCACCGAAGGGTTGTTCAGCCCGTTGTTCTTCGTCTGGCTCGGTGCCTCGCTGCAGGTACGTGAACTGGGCGACCGGCCCGCCTATCTCCTGCTGGGACTCGCACTGGGCGTCGGCGCGGTCGTCGCCCACCTGGCGGGCTGCCTGACGGGGCAGCCGCTGGCGCTGGGGGCGCTGGCCGCCGCCCAACTCGGAGTGCCGGTGGCCGCGGCCACCCTGGGCACCCAGAACCACCTGCTCTCCCCGGGCGAACCGTCGGCGTTGATGCTCGGTGCGCTGCTAACGGTCGCCGTCACCTCCGTTGCCGGCGTGCTGGCCGCCCGGCGCCAGCGCGCGCAGCCGCAGACCTGAGCACAGGTGTGTGGGCCGGCTGCTACGGGTAGCCGGTTGCCATGACCGCATCGAATGCCACCGAAACAGATTCCGGCTCGGCACACCGGAGACGGCTGTGGGTCAACTGGCTGCTCGCGCTGTCGACCATTCTCGGTGCCGCTGCCGTGCCGCTGCTGGCCATGGGTGCCGTGATGAACACCGCGGCGTGCGGTGAGCCGGACTGCCCCAAGCCCACCGGGTTCGTATACGGGTTGCTCATCTACACCCCGGCCGTCGTGGTGGTGGTGGCGATCCTGTTGTCGTTCTTCACCGCCGGGCACCGGCGTGGCTTCGGAGTCCCCGTGCTGGCCTGGCTGGTGATCGTCGTCGACGTCGCGGTGCTGGTGGCGACGTTCTCGTCGTAGCTCAGCCGGCTGCGCGCTGCCTGGATGCGGCTGCGTTAGGCCGGTGGCATGAACCCACCGGGACCCGCACTCGGAGCCGCTGGCGGCGGCGACACCGGTGGACCCGGGGGTGACGGCGGGTACGTCGCGTACGTCGGGACGGCAGCGGCCGGACGCAGCCGCGCCAGTTCGCGGCGATGCCGTTCGGCGAGCACGGCGGCCAGCACGTATTGCGGCGGCGTGCCGGGCGGTGGCGGCGGCGAGATCCGCGCAACCACCTCCGAGGTGATCCGATACGCCATCTGGTCGCGGATCTGCGGCTCCAATTGTGTTGCACGGGAGAGGAATTGGCGGGCCAGCTCGGCCTGCTCGGGCCCCAGCCCGGACAGCTCCAGGGAGGCCGCCCACCAGGCCAACGCGGGTGGCATCACCGGTGGGGGAGCGAGTTTGGGACCGCGCTCGCTGATCACCACCGTGCCGGCGAACACGTCCCCGATGCGCTTGCCCTTGGGGGATGCCAGGCTGCAGATCACAGCGGGGCCGCCGAAGAGCGTCCAGATCTCGACGAACCCGGCCAGCGCGCGAAACAGCGCCTGCCGGAAGCGTTCTGGGCCGCCGTCTTCGGATACCACCCGCAGGCCCATCACCATCTTGCCGATCGAACGGCCGCGGGTGGCGGTCTCGATGATGATCGGATAGCCCACCAGGGCCAGCACCGTGAAGATGATCATGACCGCGGCGCTGAGGGCCTCGTCGAATTGCAGCGCAGTGGCCACCCACAGCATCATCCCGACGAGATAGGCGATCATCACCACGCCGATGTCGATCAGCGCGCCGACGGCCCGGACCGGCAGTTGCGCGATCTGGACGTCGAGGACGACCGCGTCCCCGGTCACCACCGTCTCGGGCACCGGCATCATGCCGACCAACGGTACTAGTCTCGGGCCGGTGGACGTCGACGCCTTCGTGCTGGCTCACCAGGACACCTGGAACCGGCTCGAGCAACTGGTCAAGCGGCGTCGTCGGCTGACGGGCTCGGAGGTCGACGAACTCGTCGACCTCTACCAGCGGGTGTCCACCCACCTGTCGATGGTGCGGTCCGCTTCCTCGGACACTGTGCTCGTCGGCCGACTGTCCACCCTCGTCGCCCGCGCCCGCTCGGCGGTCACCGGCGCGCATGCCCCGCTGTGGAGCGAGTTCGCCCGGTTCTGGACCGTGTCGTTCCCGGTGGTGGCCTACCGGGCGTGGCGCTGGTGGCTGGCTACCGCGGTCGCATTCTTCGTCGTCGTGGTGGTCATCGGCATGTGGGTGGCGGGTAATCACGAGGTGCAGTCGGCACTGAGCACGCCGGCGGAGATCGACCACCTGGTCAACCACGACTTCGCCAACTACTACAGCGAGCACCCCGCAGCCTCGTTCGCGCTGCGGGTGTGGCTGAACAACTCGTGGGTGGCTGCGCAGTGCATCGCATTCGCGATCGTGCTGGGCATCCCGATCCCGTGGGTGCTGTTCCAGAACGCCGCGAACCTCGGCGTCACCGGCGGCCTGATGGTGGATGGCGGCAAGGGTGACGTGCTGTTCGGTCTGCTCATTCCGCACGGCCTGCTCGAGCTGACGGCGGTGTTCCTGGCCGCTGCGGTGGGCATGCGGCTGGGCTGGACGGTGATCTCACCGGGCGACCGGCCCCGCGGGCAGGCGCTGGCCGAGCAGGGCCGGGCGGTGGTCGCCGCCGCAGTCGGCCTGGCCGTGGTGCTGCTGGTGTCGGGTCTCATCGAAGCGCTGGTGACGCCGTCGCCGCTGCCGACGTTCGTTCGTGTCGGGATCGGGGTGGCCGCCGAGGCGGCATTCCTGGCCTACGTCATCTACTTCGGGCGCCGCGCAAGCCTGGCCGGTGAGACCGGCGATCTGCAGGACGCGCCCGACGTCGTGCCGACCGGCTAGGTGATCAATTCGTCGGCGGCCCCACCAGAGGCTGCTCGGAAATAACGTAAACACCATGGCCGTTGGGGCGCGGGCTGTCGAAGTAGATGTTGTTGAGGTGCCAGGTGGTGTTGCCCATTGTCAACGTGAAGTTGCCGTAGTCGCGGTAAATGGGGTCGGCTGCAGTGATGGTGATCTGGTAGTGCGGCTGAATATTGGCGTCGATGGATTGGCTGAACGTCTTCGCCTCACTCCACTGATGCTGGAAGGTCACCGTGACCGAGGCTTCGACCTTCTCGAAGATGAGACCAGATTTGTTGCCAATCGAGACCTGGACCGTGTCTTGGACTTGCTCGGTGATAGTCCGCGACACGGTCGTGTTGAACCCGTCGATCTCGTTGGTGTCATTTTGGACGGCATTGCCGACTTGCTTGGCCTTGTCGTGCGTCAGCAACTCCTTGGTGGCGTCGAAGTTGCAGGTGGCCGGCGAGCCGTTGAAGCACAGTTCGTTCAGTGCTTGGCTGATCTGCTGGGCTTGGCTGTTCTGCGTCGCATCCAGGGTCACCACGGTGTTGGACGGATCCAACAACCCGACTTTGTAGCCGGGAATGGCTATGCACTGATTCCCATCGTCGGCGCCGCAGCGTGCGATATGTCGGGTGACGTTGACGTTCTTCAGGAAAACCCGCAAAACGACGTTGAGGTTGGGGTTCTGAGCATTCGGCAGCTGGAAGAGTGGTTGGACGGTGTTGTTCTTGCCGCTGTAGACGACGACCTCGAAGTCGATGTAAGAGCCGGGGGCCACCACGACACCGGGACCCGGCGCCGGCTTCTGCAGGGTGCCGTTGCCGATGTATCCGGTTAGGGTGGCGGGCTGCGAGCTCAGGTTGTAGACCTGGAAACCCTTTGTGGAGCCGAGGATTGGGGTCGAGTCCGGAGTCGGGCTCAGCGTGGGCGTCACCGAGACCTGGTCGATGGTATTGCTGTAAAGATTGGTCACGTAGACGTGTGCACCGTCGCCGGAGGTGGCGATCGACGTCGGCCCGCCGTTGGCGGTCGTCGCAATGGAGGTCGTCAACGCGTTGGTGGCGGTGTCGATGATCGCCACCGAATTCGTGTAGGACTGGGCGACATAGAGATGCTTGCCGTCGGCGCTGACCGTGATGTCGGTCGGCTCGCCGCCGACAACGACATTGGCCAGCACCGTGTTATAGGTCGCCGACGTCGGGTCGGTGTCTATGACCGACACGCTGTTGCTCAGAAAGTTCGCGACGTAGGCGTAGCTGCCGGTTCCGGACGGACCCGAGCCGAACGCGATGGCCTCAGGACGACCGCCCACCGCGATCGTGGTGACGGCGTTGTTGGCTGGGTTCAACACCGACACCGTGTTATCCGACGAATTGGCTACCCAGACTCGCCCTGCGGAGTCGACGCCGATGTCCTGGCCGCCAGTGCCGACCGCAACCGAGCCGAGGAACGCACCGACACTGGCGCCGGTCGGGTCGATCAGCGTCGGGTCGATCGTGGATATCTTTCCTGCGCCGGAGGACGGATCGGTGGTCAGCACATAAACTCGGGATCCGTCGGCCGACACGGCCAACCCTGCGCCCACGTCACCAGTGTCGGCGGTTCCGAGAACGGAGCTGGACAGGATCACTGATCCGTCGCCTGAAGTGGCAGTTGAGATGCTCAGTACTGACAACTTGTTGAGCTCGACCGGGGTGGCGTTATCCGCGCTCGGGAGATAGGTGGACTTGCTGGTGACATACAGCTTGCTGCCGGTGGAGTCGGTCGCCAACGCGGTCACGTTGGGTGTGTAGGTCACGGTTTGACCGTTACCCGAGTCGGTGATCGTGGTGGTGAACGGGACGACACCGATGATCTGGTTGTAGGTGGCGCTGGACGCGTCGGTGTCGATCAGCGAGATGCTGTTGTCGGTGTTGAGGACGAACGCCCGCTTACCGTCGCCGCTGAGGGCGATGGCATGTGCGCCCGTGCCGGCGGGATTGACAATCTGGGTCGACGGTCCAGCGACGGCTACCGAGATCGGCACGGTGATCGTTCCCGAGTCACCGAAAAGGTGGAATGAGGTGTCGCGCACTGTGACCGTGAACTGGTCGAAGCCACCGGCGGCCTGCAAAGTTGCGCTCGGCGTGTAGGTGAATGTCCCGTTGGAGTCGACCACCACGGTGCCCTGAGTTGGCTGGGTCACGACCTTGTAGGCCACCTGGTCGTCGTAGCGATTGATCAAGCCGACCGAGCCGACTACCTGGCCGGTCAACGTCTGGGTGATCTGTACCGGTGTTGCGGTCGAATTCGCGTAGGCGAACGTCTTCTCCAGTTCGCGGCGGATCGCGACGAGTGCCAGCAGAATCGGGGAACCGGCGGGGTCCTCGGGGTCGTCAAGCGCGGACTGTACCGACCCGAGCCACGACGCCACCGTCGAGCTGATCGACGATGAAGATACGGACTGGCTGGCCGGTGCCGTGGCGACGCTGGTCGCCACAGGCGTGGTGACGATGGTCGCCACCGGCCTCGCCGAGCGGGCCACCGCAACGGGCACGGTGGCAGTTGCGGCAGCGGCTTCTGCGCTGTCGGAGGGTGTCGTCGCTGAGGTGGTGGTTTCCGCCGCCGCGGTGGGAGTGCTGCGGGTGGAGGTGGCCGAAGCGGTAGCCGGCTTTCGGCTTCCCGATGTGCTGGCGCCGGCTCCGTCGGATTTCTGTTTGGCCGCGCGTCCCGATCCGCCGGTGCTGGTGGAGTGTGAATCAGCCGAAGTGGAGGAGCTGCTGCCACCGGTATCCGCCGATGCGGTCCACGGGCAGCTGGCAACGGCGAGGCCGAGTCCGGCGGCGAACACTGCAGAGGTGAGACGCGCCGACACAGTTGCCGATGCCATGGAGGACTCCTCGCTGACGAGTGATATTGGCAGGGAACCCAGCTTAGGAAGAGTTTGCAACGGCAACCAGATTTTCGCTGACTAGGAGGTAAATTTCTCGGCGAACCAGCTATGAACGGCACAGTCCCGCTCGGTAAATGTGAGCGAGGCTGACGCTACAACCGGCCGGTGGCCTTCATCGCCAAATACCGGTCGGCCAGCGCCGGCGCCAGATCCTCCGGTGCGGCGTCGACCACGTCAACTCCCTTGTGCCGCAACCGCGAAGCGACGAGCCGCCGGTCGTTGCGGGCCCGTTCCGCCGCGGCGGCGTCGTAGACCGCAGCGGCATCGGCACGCCCGGCCGCAAGCTGGTCGACGCGCGGGTCGGCCACCGCGGCCACGATCACCTGGTGTTTGGCCGACAGCTGCGGCAGCACCGGCAGCAGGCCCTCGTCGAGGGCCGAGGCGTTGAGGTCGGTGAGCAGCACCACCAGCGCGCGGCGGCGCACCCGCCGCTGCACCGAGGCCACCATCGCGGCGGCGTCGGACTCGATCAGCGCCGGCTCGAGCGGCGCCATCGCGACCACCAGTTGGGCCAGCAGCTCAGTGCGGGCGGCACCGAAGACCGCCGTCCGCGTCACCCGGTCGTGCGCCAGGAAGTCGACGTGATCGCCGGCGCGCGAGGCTAGCGCGGCCAGTAGCAGCGCGGCATCCATCGACCAGTCCAGCCGCGGCCAGCCGCCGGGATCGCGCGCTGTCGGGTCGACCCCGACCCGGCCCGCCGAGGTCCGGCCGGTGTCGAGCACGATCACCACCCGGCGGTCGCGCTCCGGCCGCCAGGTGCGCACCACCACGTCGGCACGCCGGGCAGTGGCCCGCCAGTCGATGGAGCGGACGTCGTCACCGACGACGTACTCCCGCAACGAATCGAATTCCGTTCCGTGGCCGCGGATCAGCACCGGCAGCAGTCCGTCGATCTCGCGCAGCTTGGCCAGTCGTGACGGTAGATGCTTGCGGGACAGGAACGGTGGCAGGATGCGGATCTGACCCGCGACGTCATGGGACCGTTGCCGGCCGGCCAGCCCGAGCGGCCCGATGGAGCGGGCCGTCACCGCCTGCGAGCGCTGATCGCCCCGCCTGCGCGGCTGCAGCCTGGTGGCCACCGTCTCGGTGTGGCCCGGTCGTACCGTCAGGGGGTGCGTGCGGGGCTGCGCGCAGGCACTCGGCGGCCAGGCGTCGCGCAGCACTCCCCGGAACCGGCGCGAACCGTCGTTGTGAATCCGCAGCACCGCGTCGACCTGTTGACCGAGGCGGGCCGAGGTGGCGCCGTCGCGTTCGAAACGCAGCGCCCGCGGGCTTGCGGCCAGCGCGGCGTCGACAGCCACCGCGATCGCCAACGCCAGCAGTGCTACCGCGAAAGCCGTTGCCGGCCAGGGGGCCAGCGCGATCGGCAGCACACACAGCAGGGCGATCAGCCCGGTGCGGCCGGTGAGTGTCACTACCGTGGCACCGGCACGGCGGTCAGAATACCGTCGAGCACCCCGTCAGGGGTGGCTCCCTCGAGTTCGGCTTCCGGGCGCAGCCCGATCCGGTGCCGCAATGTCGGGCGCGCCATGGCCTTGACGTCATCAGGGGTGACGTAATTGCGGCCCGACAGCCACGCCCACGCCCGCGCTGTGCCCAGCAGGGCGGTGGCGCCGCGCGGTGACACCCCCAGCTGCAGTGACGGAGAATTCCTTGTGGCACCGACGATGTCGACGATGTAGCCGAGCACTTCGTCGGCGATCAACACCTGTTTCACCGCGGCGCGACCCTCGGCCAGCTCAGCCGGACCGGCCACCGGGCGGATGGCGCTCAGGTCACGCGGATCGAATCCCTGGGCGTGCCGTCCGAGGATCGCGATCTCCTGATCCCGCGGTGGCAGAGGCACATTGAGCTTCAGCAGGAAGCGATCGAGCTGCGCTTCGGGTAGCTGGTAGGTGCCCTCGTACTCGATCGGGTTCTGCGTGGCGGCCACGATGAACGGATCCGGCAACAGCTTCGGATCGCCGTCGACGCTGACCTGGCGCTCCTCCATGGCCTCCAGCAGGGCGGCCTGAGTCTTCGGTGGGGTCCGGTTGATCTCGTCGGCCAGCATCAAATTGGTGAACACCGGACCCTCGCGGAACACGAAGGCCGCGGTGCGCGCGTCGTAGATCAGGGAGCCGGTGATGTCGCCGGGCATCAGGTCCGGGGTGAACTGGACCCGCTTGAACTCCAGTTGCAGCGCTGCCGCCATCGCGCGGACCAACAGCGTCTTCGCAACGCCGGGAACACCTTCGAGCAGGACATGTCCGCGACACAGCAGTGCGATCACCAGACCGCTGACGACTGCGTCCTGCCCGACGACGGCCTTGGCGATCTCGGCGCGAAGAGCGAGCAGCGCGTTGCGTGCCTCGTCTTGTTGTGCGGTTGGCGCGAATTGAGTCACGACTTCGTGACCTGCCTTTCGATGTCGTCGAGAGTGTGGGCCAGCTGGAGGAGGTCGGCGTCAGTGGTCGGGACCGGGCCGAACAGTATGTGCGCCACCGTATTGGGGTCGCCGCTGTAGCGTTGCGCGACGGCCGACGCGATGGCGGCCGGAGAAGGGTTGGCGCCCAGACCGAGCCGGGGTGCCAGCCGCTGCAGGGTGGCGGTCCGCAGTGCCTCGGCTGCCTGGTCGCGGGCGCGCCTGGACCGGTAGAGCCGGGCCCGGCCCTCGACGGTCTCCGACGCGCGGACCACCACGGGCAGCTTCTCGGCCACCAGAGGCCCGAGCCGGCGGCCCTGCCACAGCGCCAGCAGCACCACCGCCAGGCACAGCTGCCAGACGATCCAGCTCACCGCGTCGGGGATGAGATCACCAATCTCGGCGCCGCCGGTGGCCTCACCCTCGGGCTTCTGCGGGGCGTACCAGATCAACCGGGCGCGCTGCCCGGCCAGGTTCATCGCCAGTGCGGCGTTGCCTTCCTTCAGAAGTGCGCCGTTGGTCATGAATTCCGAACTTCCGGCGACGGTGATCGTGCGCCCGTCGGCGCGGTAGCGCACCAGGGCGCCACCATAACAACGGGTGAGGTCGACATCGCCAACCTTCTCGTAGGTGTCGGTGGGGCCCAGCAGCACGACTCCGGCCCGATTGGCTTCGGGTAGATCGCAATCCGGCTCGTCGCCCAGGACGCTCGCCCCGCCGGTCCGGATACCGGGCGCCAGGGCATCGCGCACCCGGGCGGTAGGTTCGAGCAGCAGGCGGTCACCGGGGACCGCGGCGAGCCGGTTCAGCAGTTCCGCACCGCGGGTCTGGTAGGTCTCCGCTGCCAGCAGCAGGGTGTCCGGGCCCGCAGCGCGTTCCACCCCGGCCACATCCTCGGCCACGATGACCTCCACACCGTGCTCCCGCAGCAGGGTCACCAGCGCGTGTGCCCCATCCGGCGAGGTGGACTGCGGATCCATCCGCCCGCCCGGGCGCGGAGCGGTGAGATAAGCGCTGACCGCGGCCACCGCCGCTATGACGATCAGGCCGAGGGCGAGCCAGCGTCCGGTGCGCCAGCGTTGGCCGATAGGGGTGCTCACCGCAGCGGGGTCCAGGTGTTGGCGACCGTAGCGGCCGTGAGATCGGAGCCGGTGGGTGCGGCGTGGCGGCGCAGGGCGTCGTCGAGGTCGGCGATCATCCGGTAGTTCGGCTCGGTGCCGGGTTGCTCACCATAGGTGACGTCGTTGAATGCCGTTGCTGCGCAGAGCAGGTCGGCGGCGAAGCCGGGCAGCAGATCGCCTGCGTCGTGGGCGAGCTCATTGGCGGTGCGTCCCGGAACCGGGGTCAGCGTGCCCGACTCCTCCAGTTGGCGTGCCACAGCTCGAACTCGATGTCGGATGGCCGCAGCCCAATTGCCCTGGACGGCAAAGCCTTCCGCCGTCGCACGGTGCTCCGCCGCCGAAAGCTCGTGGGCGCCGAACAATCCCGCCCCGGCGCCCCGGTTGGTTCGCATGGTCCGCCGCGCGATGCGTACGGCCACAACGAAGGCCACCGCCACGAGAATCGCCAGAACGGCGATGGTGAACCAGCCACCCGGGATCGAGCCGCCTTGGAGGATCAGACGGTTGACGAGGTCGTCGAGCCACTCGCCGATCCGGTCGGTCAACGACGGCCGGGGATAGATCGGTTTGGCCAACTCGCGCTGGGCTGCCTCGTGGGCGGTCTCGCGGTCGATATCGATGGTGGGCATGGTTGTTCGGCCCTCAGCGCGCCGGGGTGAGCCACAGTGCGTCGCCGGCTTCGACGTTGACGGTGCTCGTGGTGGCACCGGTCTGCAGGACGAGGTCGAAGGCCTCGACGCGGATGCGGATGTCGGTGTAGAGCAGCACGACCACCCCGGCGGTGAACGGGGCGGTGACGATCTGCCCGATCGCGCCGCCGACGGCGGCGATGGCGGTGGCCAGGATGAAGGGCCCGGAACTGTCCGCGCTGAGGGCCACGATCTGCCCGGCGATGCTGAACGGGACGGCAACCGCTCCCGCGACCACCGCGGCCACCAGCGAGGCCAGCAAGCGGATACCCAGAACGCGCCAGAAGTGGTTGCGTACCAGAGCGAATGACCGGCTGATGGATTCCATGACGGACTTTCGCTCCAGCACGATCGCCACCGGCGCGAAGGCCAGCGAGGTGTACAGGTAGAGCAGTGCCGCGACGAGCGCCAGCACCAGGGGTATGCCAAGAAGCACCGCGACTCCGGTGTTGGCCGCGACACTCACCCCCAGGATCGCAAGCGCGACGGCACCGATGAGCACCACTGCCGCAATGACTTCCAGGGCACTGAGACCGATGAGCGCGAGCAGTCGGCCGCGAACTCGTTGCCAGGCCTCACCGACGGTGATGGTCGAGCCGAACACCGCCCGGCCGACCACAACCGTGAGCATGCCGGACAGCAGGATCGCCGAGAGACCGGTGGCGATACCACCGGCGATGGTCGATGCGAAGGAGCCGACCAGCATGGGGGTGGACAGCTCGCCGCCGTCGGTACCGAGCTGCCCGGCGTAGGCCAGTGGTCCCATCTGCAGCAGCAGCGCCAGGATCTGGGTGATGACGACCACGACAGTGGTCAGGCCGAGGGTCGCCTTGGGATTGGCGCGGATGTAGCCGACTGCGCCGTTGAAGATGTCGCTGAGCGACAGCGGCCTCAGCGGGATGACGCCCGGCTTGAGTGCCATGGCGGGTAGCGCACCGTAGCCCGGCGGCAGATAACCCGGTGGCGGGTAGCCCGGTGGTGGATAGCCCGGTGGTGGGTAGCCGGGAGGTGCCGCCTGCGGGTAGGCGGGCGCCGGGAACACCGGTTGACCTGGCCAGCCCTGCGGCGGAACGCCAGGGCCGTGGGGTGGTGTGGTCACCGGACAACGCCCCCGACGTCGTTGCTCATCACCCCATCCTGTCGACAGGCGGGGTAATTCTCAACGTCCGCCCAGTCCGGGCGCGTAGCGTTTGCGCCATGGCGGAGCTCAAAGACCAGCTGAGATCGGACCTCACTGACGCGATGAAGGCCCAGGACAAGTTGCGGACCGCGACGTTGCGGATGCTGCTTGCGGCGATTCAGACCGAGGAGGTGTCCGGCAAAGCGGCCCGAGAGCTGTCCGACGACGACGTCCTCAAGGTGCTCGCGCGCGAGTCGCGCAAGCGCAGCGAGGCCGCCGAGATCTACACCCAGAACGGCCGCGGCGAGCTGGCTGCCGAGGAGCACGCCGAAGCCCGCGTCATCGACGAGTACCTGCCCACCCCGCTGACCGAGGCCGAGGTCGCCGACGTAGTGGACACCGCGATCGCCCAGGTCGCCGAGGAGATCGGCGAACGCCCCTCGATCAAGCAGATGGGCCTGGTGATGAAGGCGGCCACCGCGATCGCGGCGGGCAAGGCGGACGGCTCGAGGCTCTCGGCGGCGGTCAAGGACCGGCTCTAGCCCGTTTCACCCGCTGACGCGGGGGTACCCGGGGCGTATGACGCGCTTCGGATACACCCTCATGACCGAACAGAGCGGCCCCAAAGAGCTTGTCCGCTATGCGATTTCAGCTGAACAGGCCGGGTTCGACTTCGAGGTCTGCAGTGACCACTTCTCGCCGTGGTTGGTCTCCCAGGGCCACGCCCCGAACGCCTGGACCCTGCTCGGCGCGGTGGCCCACGCCACCGAGAACGTCGACCTCTACACCTATGTGACCTGCCCGACGATGCGCTATCACCCTGCCGTCGTCGCACAGCAGGCGGCGACCCTGCAGATACTCGCCGACGGGCGTTTCACGCTGGGACTCGGTGCCGGGGAGAACCTCAACGAGCATGTGGTCGGCCGCGGCTGGCCGGCGGTGCAGCGCCGCCACGACATGCTGCGCGAGGCCATCGTCATCATCCGGCAGCTGCTCACCGGCGAACTCGTCGACTACAAGGGTGAGTATTTCCAAGTGGATTCCGCGCGTATCTGGGACGTCCCGGAGGTGCCGGTGACCATCGGTGTCGCGGTATCCGGCGCGCGCTCGCTGGACGCCTTCGCCACTGCGGGCGATCACTTGATCGCCGTCGAACCCGACGGCACGCTCGTCGACGGCTGGCGCAGTGCTCGACAGGCGACCGGGTTGCCCGGCGGTGGACGGGTGATCGGGCAGATCCCGATCTGCTGGGACCCCGACCGAGATGCGGCGATCCAGCGGGCGCACGAGCAGTTCCGCTGGTTCGGCGCTGGCTGGGCCGTCAACGCTGATCTGCCCACGCCGGCCGGGTTCGCCGGTGCCACCCAGTTCATCACCCCGAACGACGTGGCCGACAGCATTCCGTGCGGACCGGATCTGGACGCCATCGTCGAGTCCGTCAGCGCCTACTGGAAGGCCGGATTCACCGACATCGCACTGGTCCAGATCGGTGACGACGGGCAAGAGGAGTTCCTCGCCAAGGCTGCCGAACCACTGCTGGCGGCCCTGCGCGACGCCGCGGGCTGACCCGCGTACATCTGTTGTCAGGACGCGTGTTTGGCGCCCTGGGCATGCTCGTCATCGGGTGGTATTGCGCACATACCCGGCCGCTCGCGGTTGAAACAGCGGCGCAGGGGATATTCCTCGGCCATGACCGACCGGACTTCGGATGAGGACGACCACGCCGACTACACCGACGACCACCAGCAGGATCGCAGGGCCGACCTACCTGACCGGCAGCACGGCGACCGCACACCGGACGTTGCCGACGTTCCCGAGTTGGAGACGCCCGACTAGCAGGTGCCCCGGCACACCCCTGTGGTTTAACACATCGGTAATCGGGCATGTATTGGGTCAGCGCCGTGGCACCACAACGGTTTCTATCTCGAAAGGCCGATGTTGACCATCCTCTTTCCCGACGTCCAGGATTCGGTTGCCGCGACGACGGGTGTCTATGCGCCCCAACGTGATTCGAGACTGCTCATCGAGGCGCTGACGGTCGCCGCAGAGGTGCCCGGATGCCGCGTACTCGATATCTGCACCGGAAGCGGGGTCGTGGCGATCGCCGCCGCCCAACTCGGCGCGCACAGTGTCACAGCAGTGGACATCAGCTCCCGCGCGGTCGCGTGTGCCCAAGCCAACGCCGAGCGTGCCGGTGTGACGGTCGACGCTCGGCTGGGCGACGTGATCGACGCAGCCCGATCCGCCCCGTACGACATCATCGTCTCCAACCCGCCTTATGTACCAACGGGTCCCGACGCACACCTCGAGCAGATCCCGCAGGACGCCGGGCCGTCGACCGCGTGGGACGCCGGCCCGGACGGCCGGATGGTGCTCGACCCGCTGTGCGATGCGGCGCCTGGGCTACTGGCCGACGGTGGCACGATGCTGATCGTGCAGTCCGAACTCGCCGGTTCCGGGCGCACCCTGCGACGCCTGGCGCGGGGCGGTCTGCGTGCTGAAATTGTTATGACGCAACTCATTCCGTTCGGCCCCGTGCTCAGCGCTAGGGCGCACTGGATGGAGCAGATCGGCATGATCCCGGTCGGCAGACGCGAGGAAGAACTCGTCGTGATCAGAGCGGTGAAAGCATGAGCGAGACGCAGCCGCGTGTGGTCCGCATCGTGTCATCGGGACCCATGATGGTTCAGGGCCCGGTGCGGATCGAACTGCCGGACGGCACGGTCGTCGAATCAGATCGCTTCATGGTCGCCATCTGTACGTGCAAGCGCAGCAAGACATATCCGTTGTGCGACACCAGTCATCGACGTCGCCGCCGCAGCGACGACGCCACGTCAGCCGATCGGCTTGCGTAGCGAGCTTTCACCGGCGGTCCAGCTCCCCATGAGGTGACGGGCCAGGCGATGCTCGACCACTTCGTGCGCCCGGATCCCGAACACGACGTCGCGGTCCAACTCGGGCTCACGGCTCACCAGGTCGCCGACGACATCGGTGCGCACCACCTGTTCATGCACAGCGTCAGCCTCGACATGCTCCCGGTAGAACGCCACACACGTGTCGGGAGCACCGAGCCGTTCGAGTGCTTCGACAAGTCGGCGTGAACCCGGCGACGACGTGATCTCGGTGGACGCGAAATGTCCGACGGCACTTCCGCGATGCTTGCGATGCAGGCCGAACATCGACATCAGGTTGACCACCGCCAACGACTCGGCGGGAACCGCGTCGATGTAGCCGAGGTAACTGGCGTCCAGCCCGGCGGCGACCATCAGGTCGGCGAACAACTGCTGGTGAACCTGATCACCACGGCCGCCACCGAACTCGTCGAACTCGACGGCCACGAAGGCGGCCTTGGCCTGACCGGTGAGCCGGGGGATGGCCCACGCGTGCGGATCGCCCTCCTTGAGGTGATACAGCGAGCGGTGCACGAAGTACTCCTGCATCTGCTCCCAGCTGCCCTTGTCGCGTAGAAAATACGACGGGCCGAATCCGTCGACAGGCTCGACCGTCAGGCGCTCCATCTCTGCTGCCGCGGTGTCACTCGAGTCGATATCGCCGACGTCGTGGCTGACCGCGTCCAGGAAGGTCTCCTCGAGGCGCGCCCTCAGGTGCAGCAAGCCGGGGTTCCACTCCCAACCGTTGTCGACACCGGTGAAGCCGCGGTAGTGCAGCTCGTAGCAGACGTAGAGGCTCAGCTGCACATCGATGCCGCAGGGATCTGAATCGCCGACGGAGGCCTCGACGCGGTTCAGGTGCGTGCGCGGCGCGCGCTCGGTGAGCAGATCGAGAACGGCCATCGACAACGGACCCCGCGGCGCCGGAAGGAAGGGCTGCAGGGTCAGGGGAGCAAGTGTCACCTTGGGGGTCTTCCCGGCACAGCAAATCGCTAAACCCCGTGCGTCACATCGGCACCGCTCAGCCGGCGGTACGGTGGGGGCTGCTCCGAGTCGGGAGGTTGTCATGGATGCAGACGTCGTCGTCGTCGGGGCCGGACTGGCCGGCCTGGTCGCCACACACGAACTGACCAGCCGCGGCAAGAAGGTCGCGCTTTTGGACCAGGAGAACGCCGCCAACCTCGGCGGGCAGGCATTCTGGTCCTTCGGTGGCCTATTCCTGGTCGACACCCCCGAACAGCGCCGGCTGGGGGTCAAGGACTCCTTCGAACTGGCCTGGAACGACTGGCGCGGCAGTGCCCAATTCGACCGTCTCGACGACGAGGACGCGTGGGCGCTCAAGTGGGCCTGCGCCTACGTCGAGTTCGCGGCGGGCGAGAAGCGGTCATGGTTACTCGGGCATGGGATCAGCTTCCTGCCGACGGTCGGCTGGGCCGAACGGGGCGACCTGCGCGCCGACGGCCACGGCAACTCGGTGCCCCGCTTCCACGTCGCCTGGGGCACCGGCACCGGTGTCGTCGAGCCGTTCGTCAACTCGGCGCTGGCTGCCGCCGACCGCGGACTGGTCACGTTCCATTACCGCCACCGGGTTGACGAACTCGTGCTCAGCAACGGCGTCGCGACCGGCGTGCGCGGAACAGTGCTCGCGCCCGACGACGCGCCGCGCGGTGCGCCGAGCAACCGGGAAGTGCTGGGCGACTTCGACATCAACGCGCAGGCGGTCATCGTCACCACCGGCGGTATCGGTGCCAACCACGACATCGTGCGCAAGTATTGGCCGCAGCGGATGGGCACCGCCCCAGCGTCGATGATCACCGGAGTGCCGGCCTACGTCGACGGCAGGATGCTCGACATCGCCGCGGGCTCCGGGGTGCGGCTGGTCAACCGGGACCGGATGTGGCACTACACCGAAGGCATCCAGAACTGGGACCCCATCTGGCCCAAACACGCCATCCGCATCCTGCCCGGGCCCTCCTCGATGTGGTTCGACGCCCTCGGCAGGCGGCTACCGCAGCCGTATCTGCCCGGCTACGACACCCTGGGCACTCTGCGCTACCTGCGAACCAATCCCGACATCGCCGGCTACGACCACAGCTGGTTCATCCTGACCCAGAAGATCATCGAGCGGGAGTTCGCACTGTCGGGCTCCGAGCAGAACCCCGACATCACCAATAAGGACCGCAAGGGATTCCTCAAGGAGCGACTGCTGACCAAAGGGGCACCGGCCCCGGTGGAGGCGTTCAAACAGCACGGCGCCGACTTCGTGGTCGCCCGCACCCTCGAGGAACTCGTCGCCAAGATGAACGCCCTGACCGAGCAGCCGCTGCTCGACCCGGCCACCATCCGGTCCCAGATCGAGGCGCGCGACCTGCAGATGGCCAATCCCTATGCCAAAGATGCTCAGGTGCAAGGGATTCGCAACTCGCGCCGCTACATCGGTGACCGCATCGGCCGGACGGCCGCACCCCACCGGATCCTCGACCCCGATGCCGGGCCACTGATCGGCGTCAAACTGCACATCCTGACCCGAAAGACACTGGGCGGAATCCAGACCGACCTGTCGTCGCGGGCACTCGGCCTGGACGGCAATCCCATCGGCGGGCTGTATGCCGCCGGCGAGGTGGCCGGTTTCGGCGGCGGCGGTGTGCACGGGTACAACGCGCTGGAAGGTACATTCCTCGGCGGCTGCCTGTTCTCCGGCCGAGCGGCCGGCCGCGCCGCCGCCGATGCGGTGTAGCCGTTGGGCCCGGGGCAGGACGAGCCAGAATGCTCTCGACCATTTGATCTGACTCTTACCAGTTACTGACAACGCCGATTCGATAGCCTGACAACAGGTTCGGTGATGAGACGCTGACACCAGGAGGTGACCGACATGACCGCAACCACCCGGCGGGGCCCGATCAAGGCGCTCGTCGTCGTCACGTATTTGGCGATGATCACGATGAACGTCCTGGCCAATGCGCTACCTCTCAACGGCCGCAACACCGGTCAGGTGTCTGACGCCTACCCGAGCCTGTTCACCCCGGCAGGGATCACGTTCTCGATCTGGAGTGTCATCTACCTGCTGCTCGGGCTGCACGTGCTCTACCAGCTCGGCCTGTTCCGCGAAGACGCTCCCGACGTGGGTCGCACCCCTCTGCTCAATCGCGTCGGAGTGCTGTTCTCGATTTCCTCGCTCGCCAACACCGCGTGGGTGTTCGCCTGGCACTACGACGTCATCCCGCTCTCGGTTCTCCTGATCCTGGTGATCCTGGTCTGCCTCATCCTGATCGCCGACACCCTGCGGGTAGCGCACCTCACCACTCGCGAAAAGTGCTTCGTCGCAACCCCGTTCAGCGTCTACTTCGGCTGGACCACGGTGGCCACCGTCGCGAACGTCACCGTGCTGCTGGTCAGTCTGAAATGGGATGGCTTCGGGATCAGCGCCTCGGTGTGGGCAACGATCATCGTCTTAGTGGCCATGCTGATCGGCACGGCAACGATGCTGCGCAACCGTGACATCGCCTACGGGCTGGTGCTGATCTGGGCGTTCAGCGGCATCCTGTTGCGCCAGGTGTCAGCCGACGGTCTGGATAGCCGCTATCCGGCGATCATCGCTGCGGTGGTCGCGTCGCTGGTGATCTTCCTGGGGGCCGAGGCTTTCCTGCTGCGGCAGCGTCGGCAGTCGGCACCCTAGCTCGGCTGTCGGTCCAGGTCAGCGTCGTGAATTGACGCTAGCGTTGATAACGATTGCTGTCTTGGGCGCGATATGGCGGATACTATTGCTCAAGTCCCGCAAAAAGGAGTGATCATGGGCCTTCGGCATACCTCAGTCCGCATGGCGGCCGCAGCGTCGCTGTGCGTCGGGGCGTTGCTGACCCTCAGTGGTCCGGCCCTCGCGGCTCCCGGCGACGACGACACGATCCTGCCCGCCGAAGGGCAGCCGCAGCCGCGTGCCCAGAACGCCGGCAACCCGTCTGATCTGCAGGGTTTCCTCAACAGCTTGTCGCAGTCGTTCAACGACAGCATCGGACGCCAACTCGACGCAGCACGCGAAACCGCGATCCAGCAGACGAACTCCAACCTCGCGGTCAGCATCGCCACTCCGATCGCCAACGGCGCCACGGGCATCGTCTCCGGGGCGGCGTCAGGCGCGGCGTCGGGCCTGTTCTACCTGCTGGCGCAGAACATCGGGAACATCTCGTTGCCGTCGGGAACGAACTTCGCGCTGCCCGCCGCCTCAGTGGCCTCGATGCCGGCCTTCAGTGCGGCTTCGCTGCCGTCGCTGAGCCTGCCGCAGATGCCGGCTCTCAGCTTGCCGCAGATGCCCGCCGTCGGGCTGCCACAGATGCCGTCGCTCAGCCTGCCTCAGCTTCCGCCGCCTCCGCCGATCGGTCTGCCGCAATTCCCGAACATCGGCCTGCCGCAGCTTCCGCCGCCCCCGCCGATCGGCCTGCCGCAGCTGCCCCCGATCGGGCTGCCGGAGTTGCCGCCGCCCCCGCCCATCGGTTTCCCGCAGCTTCCGCCGCCGCCGTCGCTGCCCTGCATCATCTTCTGCCTGCCAAAGCTGTTCTGATTCGAGGGCACTGCTGCAGCTCCAACAACATGTGACTGAAGTTGTATATGGGGAAGCTGTGACTTGCCATGAGTTAGCTTTGAGTCGCCGTGCCAGCTGCGCATGATGGTTGAATGCTCAAATAATCTGCTGGCATGACCCGCCTCTGCGTCGACCGCCTCTGCTTGGTCGCGCTAATTTTCGGCATCGCTGCCGCGGCGCCGGCCCAGGCCGACGAGGTGGTGTGGGTAGGCGGAACCACGGGCACACTGGGCAGATTGCTGGGCGGCGGCACCACCGACGTTGCGGAAGACCTGCTGGGCGGTGTCTACCGGGGAGACACCGTCACCACCGTCGACTACCCGGCATCGCTCTGGCCCATCACGGGGATTCTCGACCCGAGTCTGGGCGCATCGATTCGAACTGGTGTCGAGAAGACCGAGGCCGCCGTACATGCCGCACTTGCGAGAAGCCCAAAGCCGTTGTCGGTCATCGGGACATCGCAGGGCGCTATGGTTCTGCAGCAGGTCGCGGCCGACTTGAACAACGACCCCCGCGTGCCGTCGAACACCACGTTCATCCTGATCGCCGACCCGAACTTCGGCGCCCTCTCCACCGAGGTCGGTCAGCACCTGACGGTGTTCGACTACACGCCCATTCGTCTCCCGGAAACGCGCTTCCGGCAGATCGAGGTGATCAACCAATACGACGGCTTCGCCGTTCCGATCGCTCAGACCTCGAACCACCTGACTGTCCTGAATGCTCTGATCGCGATTGCCACCGTGCATACCGTGGCCCAGAAATCGGATCTGTCGACAGTCCCGGCGCAGAACATCGTCGCCACCCGAAACACCTTGGGCGGCATCAACATCGTGTATGGGGTCCCCACCAAGAACCTGCCGTTGACCACCCCGCTGCGTGGCATCGGAGTTGCCCGGGCGACGGTCGACGATATCGACCGTGTACTGCGGCCGATCATCGACCAGGGATACCTGCCGGCCGCGGGCACCGCAGCACAGCCGCACTGAGCCCCGCGCGCGACAAAGCAGTGCCACCCTCGCTGCCCGTATAAGTCCTTCGGGCGCAGTACTTCACCGCGACGACCGCGAATTAACTCGTCAAGTTGAGATCTTCGCCTACCGTGTTCGTAGCCTGGGTCTGTCGGTGTGTGCACGATTAGGCACTGATAACCGAAAATTTATTGGGGATGTTGGTGACATAGATGTCGCCAGTGTCGGGGTCGGCCGCTACCACGAGTGGAGAATTGCCGACGGGGATGGTGCCGATCGTGGTGTTGGTGTTGGGGTCGATCACCAACATCGTGCCGTCGGAGCGGGTGACGTAGACCCCGCGCCCGGGGCTGACCGCCATCCAGACCGGGACGTTTCCGACGGCTATGGTGCCGGTGACGGTGTTGGTGGTGGGGTTGATCACCGACACCGTGTTGTCACCGTAGTTGGCGACGTAGACGTCGCCGCCGGGGTTCACCGCCACCACGGTCGGATATTGGCCGACGTGAATCGGTGACCCGATCACCGTGTTGGTGGTGGGGTTGATCACCGACACCGTGTTGTCACCGTAGTTGGCGACGTAGACGTCGCCGCCGGGGTTGACCGCCACCCCGCCCGGGAGGTATCCGACGGCCACGGTGGCGGTGACGGTGTTGGTGGTGGGGTTGATCACCGACACCGTGTTGTCACCTTGGTTGGTGACGTAGATGTCGCCGCCGGGGTTCACCGCCACAAGGGTCGGAGCGTTGCCGACGGCGATGGTGCCGGTGACGGTGTTGGTGGTGGGGTTGATCACCGACACCGTGTTGTCATCTTCGTTGGTGACGTAGATGTCGCCGCCCGGGTTGATCGCCAGCCCACCCGGACGGTTGCCGAGGCCGATGGTGTGGATCACGGAATTGGTGGTGGGGTTGATCACCGACACCGTTTGGCTCATCTTGTTGAGGACGTAGATGTTGCCGCCCGGATTGACCGCCACCACGGCTGGAAGGTTGCCGACGTTGATGGTGGTGATGGTGCCCGCGGCACCGCCGGTCCCCGCCGTCCCACCGCTGCCGCCCTGGCTGCCCGACGGGGCGCTGCCGGCGCCGCCGGCACCACCGGGGGCGGCGAGTCCGGCGAACACCGCGCCCCCGACCCCGCCGGTGCCCCCGCTTCCGCCCGTGCCGCCGGTGCCCGCTTGTCCGGTGAGTCCGGTCGCGGCGCCGCCCGCGCCGCCTGTGCCGCCGAGCCCGCCGCTGGCGCCGGCGACGCCCCAACTCGCGCTGTCGGCTCCGGTCCCGCCGGTCCCGCCGGTCCCGCCGGTGCCGCCGGTCCCGCCGGCTCCATCGGCGCCGCCATCGGTGCCGCTGCCCGCCGCACCGGCTGCGCCGCCGGTTCCGCCCGTACCGCCGGTGCCGCCCGTGAGGGCGGTGGCATCCCCGGCGCCGCCGGTGCCGCCGGTGCCACCGGTGCCGCCGGTGCCGCCGGTGCCACCCTTCCCGCCCCCGACACCGCCGATTCCGGCACCGCCGGCACCGCCCTGACCGCCGGCTCCACCGGTGGCGCCACTCGCGCCGGTTCCACCGGGTGTGGCGCCGACCGCACCGGTGCCGCCCTCGCCGCCCTGCCCGCCGGCCCCGCCTGTGCCGCCGGTGCCGTTGACGCCGTCACCGCCGTAGAGTGCGGCGCCGCCGGCCGCCGTACCGCCGACACCACCTTGACCTGCGGCCCCACCGCTGCCGCCCTGGCCACCGTTGCCGCCCGTTCCGGCCCCGTAGTAGGCGTCCGCGCCCGCGCCCGAGCCGCCATTGCCGCCGGCACCGCCATTGCCGCCGGCACCGCCGACGCCACCCTGGCCACCAGTTCCGTTGGGCGACAATGCTTTTCCACCCGCGCCGCCCGCACCGCCAGCGCCACCAGATGACCCGGTACCACCGTCGGCACCGTTTTGCGAGGCGAACAGCAGCCACACCTTGTTGTTATGGGCGGTTGTGACATAGGCGCGGGTGCCGTCGGGGCTGATCGCCACCCCAGCCGGCTGGCTGCCGCCTATGTCCACGGTGCCCCCGACCCTGACCGTGTCGATCACCGTGTTACTGGCGGTGTCGATCACCGACACCGAGGACGAGTTGAAATTGGTGACGTAGGCGTACTTGCCGTTCGGGCTGAACGCCACGCTGCCCGGGCTGGCACCCACCGCAATGGCAGTGGGCAGCACGGAGTTTGTGGCGGTGTCGATCACGGCGACGGTGCCGTTGTTGACGTTGGTGACGTATGCGTATTTGCCGTCGGGGCTGACCGCCACCGCGTCCGCAGCACTGCCGACCGCGATCGTGGCGACCACGGTGTTGTACTTGCCGGTGCTGGCGTGGGACGGGTTGGTGTCGATTACCGATACGAACCCGGCGCCGTTGAGGTTGCTGGTGACGTAGGTGTAGTTGCCGTCGGGTGCGACCGCCACCCCGAGTTGAGGGCCGTTCACCGCGATGGTCGGGCCGACCATGTTTGTCATGGTGTCGATCACCGACACCGAGCTGCCGCTTGCATTGGCAATGTAGGCGTGGGTGCCGCTGATCGCCACCGCGATCGGATTTGGACCAACCTGCAGGACGGTCACGACCTTGTTGTAGGTGCTGGCGTCCGCTGGGTCGGTGCCGATCACCGACACCGTCCCGACCCCGACGTCGTTGTCGTCGTTGGGGACATAGGCGAAGCGGCCGTCGGGTGTAATCGCCAGCGCGATGCCGCTCGGGCCGGTGACGGTGTCGATGACGGTGTTGGTGGCCGTGTCGATGACGGACACCGACACCTTCCCGCTGTTGGCGACGTAGGCGCGGGTGCCGTCCGGCGTCAGCGCCACCCCCCCCGGCGCTTGCCCGACGGAGATGGGCAGGTCGGGGTTGAAGACGTTCAGCGGCAGCGCAGCAGTCCCGCCGGTGACGCCGGCAGTCCCGGCGCCGCCGTCGCCGCCCTTTCCGCCTTCACCGCCTTGGCCGCCATTGCCCCCCAGGGCGCCGCTGCTTCCACCCTTACCGCCCTGGCCGCCTTGGCCGCCGCCGTGGGTGGCATCGCCCTTGGCCCCGTCGCCGCCGGCTCCGCCCTGACCGCCCGTGCCGTAGCTGCCGGCGGCCCCCCCGTTGCCCCCGTTGCCGCCGTTGGTGCCGGGCGCGGCGTTGGCGGCGTCGTAGCCGGCGCCGCCAGTGCCGCCGTCGCCTCCGGAGGTGGGAATCTTGCCGTCGGCCGCGGTGTGGGTGCCGTCGCCGTTGTCGCCTCCGGCGCCGACCGATCCGGGGTCACCACCCTGGCCGCCGTCACCGCCGGTTGTGAATGCGGCGCTGGCGATTCCGCCGTTTCCGCCCTTGCCGCCCTGGCCCGCGTTCCCGCCGGTACCACCTTTCCCTGCGGCGCCGACGAGGGCTGCTGTGCTCGCGCCGCCGCCGGCACCGCCTTCACCGCCCCGCCCACCGCCGCCACCGGTGCCACCGGTACCGCCGGTACCGGCGGCCAGTGCTGTGGTGGCGTCCGCGCCGTTGCCTCCGTCGCCGCCGTGCCCGCCGGTGCCGCCGCTGCCGCCGGCGCCGCCCTGACCGCCGGTTCCGGTGGACGACAACGCCTTTCCGCCCGCGCCGCCGGCGCCGCCAGCCCCGCCTGCGCTGCCGGGACTGCCCGTGGTGCCATCCCGTGACGCGCTGAGCACCGACACGGTGTTGCTGCCGCTGTTGGTGATATATGCGTCGGCGCCGCTGACGGCCACCCCGATTGGGGCGTGGCCGGCGGCGATGGTGTCGATGACGGTGTTGGTGGTGGTGTCGATCACCGACACCGTGTTGGAGCCGCTGGTGGTGATGTAGGCGTAGGTGCCGCTGACGGCCACCCCGCGCGGACCGTTGCCGATGTCGATGGTGTTGGTGACGGTGTTGGTGGTGGTGTCGATCACCGACACGGTGTTGCTGACGATGTTGGTGATGTAGGCGTGGGTGCCGCTGACGGCCACCCCGAACGGCGTGTGGCCGACGTCGATGGTGTTGGTGACGGTGTTGGTGGTGGTGTCGATCACCGACACGGAGTTGCCGAACGCGTTGGTGATGTAGGCGTGGGTGCCGCTGACGGCCAACCCTCTCGGACTGCTGCCGACGTCGATGGTGTCGGTGACGGTGTTGGTGGTGGTGTCGATCACCGACACGGAGTTGCCGAACGCGTTGGTGATGTAGGCGTGGGTGCCGCTGACAGCCACCCCGTACGGCGTGTCGCCGACGTCGATGGTGTTGGTGACGGTGTTGGTGGTGGTGTCGATCACCGTCACCGTGTTGGAGTCGCTGTTGGTGATGTAGGCGTGGGTGCCGCTGACGGCCACCCCGCGCGGTCCTTTTCCGACGTCGATGGTGTTGGTGACGGTGTTGGTGGTGGTGTCGATCACCGACACGGTGTTGTCGTTGGAGTTGGTGATGTAGGCGTGGGTGCCGCTGACAGCCACCCCTTGCGGATTGCTACCGACAGGAATGATATCGGTGACCACGGTGAGCGGCAGCGCTGTCGATCCGCCGTCGATACCGGCGGTGCCGGTGCCTCCGGTGCCGCCTTTGCCGCCCTGGCCGCCGACGCCGCCGTTGCCGGCGTGGGTGCCGCTGTCGCCGCCTGCTCCGCCTTGTCCGCCTTGTCCGCCGGGGGTGGTGGCGTCGCCGGTGGCGCCTTGGCCGCCAGCCCCGCCGGTTCCGCCTGACCCGTAGGTGCCGCCGGTGCCGCCGGCGCCGCCGTTTCCGCCGCGGGTGCCGGCGGGCAGGGTGGTGTCGGTGGCGCTGTTGTAGCCGTCGCCGCCGTTTCCGCCGTTGCCGCCGGTGGTGGCCGTGGTGCCGGGGGTGCCGGTGGCGCCGCCGGTGCCGCCGCTGCCCTGTCCGGGGGCCCCGCCGGTCCCGCCGGCCCCGACCGCACCGGGGTTACCGCCGTCCCCGCCGGCCGAGCCGTCGAGGTGGGTGGCGGTGCCCTCAGCGCCGCGGCCGCCGATGCCGCCGGCGCCGCTGGTGCCGCCCGTGCCGCCGGTCCCGCCGTCGCCTGAGGTTCCGGAGTTGGCGAACAGTAACAAGGTTCGGCCTTGTCCGGCTTGGCCGCCGGCCCCGCCGCTGCCGCCTTGGCCGCCGGCCCCGCCGGTGCCGCCGGTGCCGCCGGTGTGGGTGGGGTCGGTGGCGTCGGCGCCGGTTGCCCCGGTTCCGCCGGTCCCGCCGGTGCCGCCCTTACCGCCGACCCGCTGCTGCTCGTCAACCCCGGCGACTGCGCTCACGGCGCGCTCCCTATTTGCCCACGGCGCGGCCCCGACACCACGCACTCGTGAAAATGCAAACACACCCCACGACACCACGCCCGACTAATCGTCTGTTTGCGAGAAAGTTCCCCGCTGGTTCACAACCTCAATGGCGCGCCGTCATTACCGAGCGACTTCCCGGCTCCTGACATGAGTGAACGCCACAGAATCCCGAGGGCGTCGAGCTACCCCAGAGGAGGTGAGCCGGCCGTCGAAAAAAGTTAGCCACGAGAAGGCGCCAGGGTCACGGCCACGCCGCGAAACGACAACGCCCCGACCGCATCTCTACGAATCAGGGCCTTGTTCACACTGTCGGGGTGGCGGGATTCGAACCCACGACCTCTTCGTCCCGAACGAAGCGCGCTACCAAGCTGCGCCACACCCCGCGTGAAGCCACGACAGCGTATCGCACCCGCCCCGCGGGAAGCCAAACGGCTTGTCAGGCGCCCGACACAACTGATCAGCCGATGCGGGAAGCATCTGGCTTGTCGGTGGTGTTGAGCACACTAACGGCGTAACGACAACGCCGGCAGGCGAAAGGTGGGGCGGATGATGACCGCTTTGGGGGCCGTGGTGTACGGGGGATTCTTTCTGCTTGCCGCGCTGTGGCTGGTGGTGACCGGCGACTACGACGAGGTTGACGACACCGCTGGTGACCAGCCGCAGGAGCGTTCGAACTCGGCCAACGGGCCGGTCTGCTCGCTCGGATCCATGTTGTGAGCGGCTAGCCACTGCGCGTTGTAATACGTATCGGCATACCGGTCGCCGCTGTCGGCGATCAGCGTGACCACCGATCCGCTGGCACCCCTGGCGACCATCTCGCTCAGCAGGCTGAACGCGCCCCACACGTTCGTGCCCGTCGACGGTCCCACCCGGCGGCCGAGCACCTTCGAGACATGATGTGCCGCCGCGATGGAGGCCACGTCCGGGATCTGCTCCATGCGGTCGACGACATCAGGCAAGAACGACGGCTCCACCCGCGGCCTGCCGATGCCCTCGATCCGTGAGGACGCCTCGATGACCACGTCCCGTCGCCCCCGGACATAGGAGGGGAAGAACGCCGAGTTCTCCGGGTCGACGACACACAGTCGCGTGCTGCAGCGCCGATACCGGATGTAGCGCCCGATCGTGGCACTGGTGCCGCCGGTGCCCGCGCCGACCACGATCCACGACGGGATCGGGTGCGGCTCCTCGATCATCTGCTCGAAGATCGACTCGGCGATGTTGTTGTTGCCACGCCAGTCGGTGGCCCGCTCGGCGTTGGTGAATTGGTCCAGATAGTGCCCGCCCGTCTCATGGGCGATGCGTGCAGCCTCGGCATACACCTCGCCGGGATGATCAACGAAATGGCAACGGCCACCTTGTGATTCGATGAGCGCGGTCTTGGACGGACTCGTCGAGGCAGGCATCACCGCAACGAACGGCAGACCGAGCAGCGCAGCGAAATAGGCTTCCGACACCGCGGTGGATCCCGAGGAGGCCTCCACCACCGTGGTGTGTTCGCCGATCCAGCCGTTGCAGAGGCTGTACAGAAACAGGGAACGAGCCAGCCGGTGCTTGAGGCTGCCGGTGATATGCGTCGACTCGTCTTTGAGATAAAGCTGCACGTCGACTCGATCGCACCACGACGACGGCAACGGATAGCGCAGCAGATGCGTGTCGGCACTACGACGCGCGTCGGCCTCGATCAACCGGATCGCATCGTTGACCCAGTTTCGGGACCTGCTGTGGACGGCGACGCTACTCATCGCCGGTGAGCTTTCAGCGGACGGAGGCGGTCGGGCTGGAGCGCACCACGTTGCGTGTCTGGTCATGCCCACCGGTCGGTGCGGCCACCAGCGTCAGCAGCGTGGCCTCGGGCCGGCAGCAGAACCGGAACGGCGCGTACGGCGAGGTGCCGATGCCGGCCGACACGTGCAGGGCGGTGTCGACACCCCAGCGCGACGCGCCCTTGGCCCTCTTCCGGTCGATATCGCAGTTGGTGGCCAGCGCGCCGTAGAACGGCAGGCACAGCTGACCGCCGTGAGTGTGCCCGGCCATGATCAGCTGATAGCCGTCGGCGGCGAATCGGTCCAGCACGCGAGTGTAGGGGGCGTGCGTCACGCCCAGGCTCAGATTGGCGATCGGGTTGGGTGCACCGGCCACGGTGTCGTAGCGGTCGCGCTCGAGATGGGCGTCGTCGACTCCGGCCGCGGCGATCGTCAGGCCCGCCACCTCGAACTCGCGGCGGTTGTGGGTCAGGTCGAGCCAGCCCCGCTCGGTGAACGCCGCCCGCAGATCCTGCCAGGGCAGCGGCTTTCCCAGCACGCGATGGTCGGGATCGGTGAGGTACTTGGCCGGGTTCTTCAGCCGCGGTGCGAAATAGTCGTTGCTGCCGAAGACGAACACACCGGGGAACGACAACAGATCACCGATCGACTGCACCACCGCGGGGACGGCCTTGGGGTGCGACAGGTTGTCGCCGGTGTTGACGACCAGATCGGGTTCCCAGCGGGCCAGTTCGCGCAGCCAGGCCTGCTTGTGACGCTGGCTGGGACGCATGTGGATATCGCTGAGGTGCAGCACCCGCAGCGGCGTGGAGCCGGGTGTCAGCACCGGCATGGTCACCTCGCGCACGACGAACGCATTGCGCTCGATCACCGTGGCGTAGCCGACCGCGAGCGCGGCCGATCCTGCGGCTACAAGCGCGGAGGATTTCACCGCTGAAGGCACAGCCATAGGTGCCAGCGTACTGCCAACAGGCAATGGTCAGCGGGTCGAGGCCGCTGTGAACATCCCTACGTCAGACAGACGTCACGGTGGTGGGGGCGGTGCCAGCAGCGGGATCGTGATCGGCGGCAGGCCCGGAATCTCCACCACTGTGACCGCCGGCGGCGGCAGCCCGTCGACACCCGGCGGTGCACCCGGCGGGGGTGGCGGGGGAGCCGGCGGGATGCCGTTGCTGGTCTGGATCGTCACAATCGAGCCGGGTACCGTCTGCCCGCCCGGCGACGTGCCCACCACGCTGCCTGCCGGTGCCGCACTGTTGACCGGCGTGGCCTGGTCGGCCACCTGGAAACCGGCGTCCTTGAGCCGTTGCCGGGCACTGTCCACGGTCAGACCGGCCACACTGGGCACCTTGGACCCCGGAGCGCCGTCGACGTAGCGCGGATCCGTCGGCGGCATCGTGACGTCGCCGAAGCTTTGCGCGATCGGCATCATCGCGGTGAACCACGTCTTGGCGGGCTCGTTGCCGCCGTAGAGGTTGCCGTCGCCGCACTGCCGCAGCGGCCACGAGCACAGATCCGACGGGTTAGGGGAGTCGTCGTAGATGTAGTTGGCCGCCGCGTAGCGGTTGGTGTAGCCCAGAAAACCGGAGGACCGGTGCGCCTCGGTGGTGCCGGTCTTGCCCGACATCGGCAGGTTCCAGCCGACCGAACCGGCCGAGTTGGCCGCCGTGCCGCTGACGTCGTCCTTGCTCAGGGCGTTCGACAAGGTGTTGGCCAACCCCTCGGGCACCACCTGGTCGCACGTCTCGGTGGTGACGGCGACCTCGTTGCCGTGCCGGTCGTAGAGCTTGTCGATCGGGTTGGGCGGGCACCACACACCACCGGAGGCCAGGGTGGCCGCGACGTTGGACAGTTCGAGAGCGTTGACCTCGATCGGGCCCAGGGTGAACGAACCCAGGTTCTGCCGCTTGACGAAGTCGGCGAGGCTCTCGTTGGTCTCCGGGTCATACGGGCGGGCGGTGCCCGGCTCCGCATAGGACCGCAGGCCCAGCTTGACGGCCATGTCGACGGTGCGTTGCACACCGACCTGCGAGATGAGCTTGGCGAACGCCGTGTTCGGCGATGTTGCTAGCGCGTCGGTCACGCTCATCGAGCCGCGGTAGTTGCCGGCGTTCTGCACACACCAGGTGTCGCGGGGGCAGCCTTTGGCGCCGCCGCTGCCCAGGCCCTTGGCCTCAAAGCGCACCGGCGCATCGAGGTTGGCGTTGATACCCAGCCCCATGTCGAGAGCCGCGGCGGTGGTGAAGATCTTGAAAATCGACCCGGCGCCGTCGCCGACGAGGGAGAACGGCTGCGGCTGCATGGTTTCGCCGGCCGCGGTGTTCAGCCCGTAGGTGCGGTTGCTGACCATGGCGACCACCGGGTGCGCCGTCTTGCCGGGCAGGACCACACTCATCACGCTCGCGATGCCCTGGATGTCTGGGGGCGCCAGCGAGTTGACGGCCTGCTTGGCAGAGTTCTGCACATCCGGGTCCAGGGTGGTCTTGATCAGGTAGCCGCCCTTGGACAGCTGTTCCTTGCTGATGCCGGCGCGCGCCAGATACTCCTGCACGTAGTCGCAGAAGAAGGCGCGATCGCCTGCGGCGATGCAGCCGCGCGGCAGCTCGTTGGGCTGAGGCAGGACGCCCAGCGGCTGCTCCTTGGCGACGCGCAGCTCGTCGGCCTTGTCCGGGAGGTTCTCGATCATGGTGTCGAGCACCAGGTTTCGGCGGGCCAGCGCGCCGTCGGGGTTGGTGTAGGGGTTCAGCGCACTCGTCGACTGCACCAGGCCCGCCAGCAGCGCCGCCTGCTGCCAGTTCAGGGCGGAGGCGTCGATGCCGAAGTAGGTCTGCGCGGCGTCTTGAATTCCGAAGGCGCCGTTGCCGAACGAGACGAGGTTGAGGTAGCGGGTCAGGATCTCCGGCTTGGTGAACGTCTTGTCGAGTGTGAGCGCCATCCGGATCTCACGCAGCTTGCGCGCCGGCGTGGTCTCGATGGCGGCACGCTTCTCGGCGTCGGTCTGGGCGATCACCAGCAGCTGGTAGTTCTTGACGTACTGCTGCTCGATGGTCGACCCGCCGCGGGTGTCGAGATCCCCGGACGCGTATCCGGCCAGGCCTGTCAGGGTGCCCTTCCAGTCGACACCATTGTGTTCGGCAAACCTCTTGTCCTCGATGGACACGATTGCCAGTTTCATGGTGTCGGCGATTTTGTCGCTGGGGATCTCGAACCGGCGCTGCGAGTAGAGCCACGCGATCGTGTTGCCCTTGGCGTCAACCATCGTCGTCACCGCGGGCACCTCACCCTCGACCAATTGGGCCGAACCGTTGGCCACGACGTCGGAGGCCCGGTTGGATACCAGGCCCAGTCCGCCGACCACCGGGAACAGGAGCGCCGCCATGATCACGCTGGCCAATAGGCAGCACCAGGCCAGCTTGATGATCGTGGCGCCGGCCGGGGGGCGTTCCGACATGGGTACAGAGTACTGACGACCTTTTGGGTCTTGCGTGCCGTCCCGGCTGGGGCAATGATGGCGGCGGGGAATTTACGGGGGGGTTAGAAATGGCAGCTCACGCCAAATTTCGGCTGGGCCTGGACGATCGTCCCAAAAAACCTGTGATCTAACTGTTGCGCAAACGATACCTGACCACCTAACTTAAACAGACAGTGCGATTCAGGTAACACTAAGGATCGCAATGTGGCGTAGATCGCATGCACGTTCTACTGCTGAAGAGTGAGCCGCCCAGTGGCGGCCCGGACGAAGGGGATCGCCGGTGTCAGCTACTCGGCCCGCTGCCCGCAGGACCAGCGCAGTTTCGGTACACGGTTCCATCCACGGCGCGGACGGCGAAGCCCGCATCGCCTGGGTATCCAAGGCTCTGTGCCGATCCACTGATCCTGATGAGCTCTTCGTTCGTGGTGCGGCCCAGCGCAAAGCGGCCGTCATCTGCCGTCATTGCCCGGTCATGGCCGAGTGCGGCGCCGACGCCCTGGACAACCGGGTGGAATTCGGTGTGTGGGGCGGCATGACCGAACGTCAGCGCCGCGCTCTGCTCAAGCAGCACCCCGAGGTCGTGTCCTGGTCGGAGTTTTTTTCCTCGCAGCGCAAGCACCGCAGCGTCAGCTAATTCTCAGCTCTCCCGGGGCGCTCGCCCCAGGCAAATATTCGTCCGCGTCAAACGCGAACAGTCACGCCGTCTCGCCGACGATCTGATCGGCGATGGCCTGCAGTGCGTCGAGGTCGGAGACGTCGAATGGCAGGGACGGCACCCCGATCCACGGCACGTGCGGGTTGGCTCCGGTGAAACGTGACAGCAGCCGGATCTCCCGTTTGGCGGTCTGCGCCCGGTCGGCGTGGATGTCCAGCACCGCCGCGGCCAGCAGGTCGCCGTTCTTGGCCCCGCGACTGCGCAACTCTTCGGCACCGTCGACGGCGCGTTCCACGGTCAGCGAGCACAACGTCGGGTGGGTGCGGTTGAGGATCAGCCCGGCCAGCGGCATCCCCTCATCGGAGAGCCGGTCGACGAAGAACGACGCCTCCCGCAGCGCGTCCGGCTCGGCCGCCGAGACCACCACGAACTGGGTGCCGCGCCGCTTGAGCAGTTCGTAGGTGCGGTCGGCCTTCTCCCGGAAGCCACCGAAGGTCGAGTCCAGCGACTGCACGAACGCCGAGGCGTCCGAGAGCATCTGCGAGCCGAGGATCGTCGACATCGCCTTCATCGCCAGGCCCACCACGCCGGTCACCAGGCGCCCGATGCCCTTGCCGGGAGCCAGCAGCAGCCGCCACAGCCGGCCGTCCATGAAACTGCCCAGCCGCTTGGGGGCGTCCAGGAAGTCCAAGGCGTTACGCGACGGCGGGGTGTCCACCACGACCAGGTCCCAGCGGTCCTGCCCGAGCAGCTGCCCGAGCTTCTCCATCGCCATGTACTCCTGCGTGCCCGCCAACGACGTCGCAACGGTCTGATAGAACTGGTTGTCCAAAATCGCTTGTGCGCGTTCAGGTCCCGAGTGTTCGACCACCATGTCGTCGAATGTGCGACGCATGTCGAGCATCATCGCGTGCAGTTCGCCGGTCACCTCGGGGGCCAACGGAACCCGCTGCGGCTCGTTGCCCAGTTCCCTGATGCCCAGGGCCTGCGCCAGCCGCTTGGCCGGGTCGATGGTCAACACCACCACCGTGCGGCCGTACTCGGCGGCGCGCACCGCCATCGCCGCCGCGGTGGTGGTCTTGCCGACACCGCCGGCGCCGCAGCACACCACGACCCGGTTGGACCGGTCGGTCAGGATCGACTTCATGTCGAGCGTTGCAGGTGCGCCACTCATGGTTACCTGACTCCTTGCTGCGCAAGCGTTTCGGCGAGTTCATAGAGGCTGCCGAGATCGACACCGTCGGCGATGGTGGGCAGTTCCAGCCGCGGCACCTTCAACCGGTCGAGCTGTTCGGCGCTTTCCGACCTGGCCCGGATCCGGGTGGCATGCTCGATGGTCTCGGTCAGCAGCCCGGCGAAATCGGCGTCCTCCAGCGTGATGCCGGCCTTGCCGAGCCCGGCCCGCACGGCGTCGGCGTCGATATCGCCCTCGGCGGCCTTCGCCAGGTCGGCAGGGGCCAGGAACGGCGGGATGTTGCGGTTGACGATCACGCTGCCGATGGGCAGGTCGAGCTCTTCGAGTTCCTCGATTGCCTCGATGGTCTCCTGAATGGGCAGTGCCTCCAGCAGGGTGACGAGGTGGATGGCGGTCTGCTCCGAATGCAGCAGCCGCACCACGCCCTCCGCCTGGGAGTGCACCGGACCGCCCTTGGCCAGGTCCGACACCGCCTTGGTGACGTCCAGGAACCGCGCGATACGCCCCGTCGGGGGAGAGTCGACGACGATGGCGTCGTACACCGGCTTCTTGTTGCGGTCCACTCGGACCACCGATTCCTTGATCTTGCCGGTGAGCAGGACGTCACGCAGCCCGGGCGCGATGGTGGTGGCGAACTCGATGGCCCCGATCCGGCGCATCGCCCGACCCGCGATGCCCAGGTTGTAGAACATGTCGAGGTACTCCAGGAACGCGGCCTCGATGTCGATGGCCAGGGCGTTCACATGCCCGCCACCGTCGGCGGTGGCGATCTTGGACTCCTCGTAGGGCAGCGGCGGCACATCGAACAACTGCGCAATGCCTTGGCGCCCTTCGACTTCCACGAGCAGTACCCGCCGCCCACCGGCCGCCAGGGTCAACGCCAACGCCGCGGCGACGGTGGTCTTGCCGGTACCGCCTTTGCCCGTCACGAAGTGCAGACGTGCTTTGGTCAGGCGGGAAGGCCAGCCGACGGCGCTGCCGTCGCTTGAAGTGGTCGCCATCAGTGCATGCTAGCCAAGCCTCGACCGGGCCCCTCAGCGATTGCCGTGTTCAGCGATAGGCTTCGGCCATGAGCGAACCGACGACATGGGAATACGCCACCATCCCGTTGCTGACCCACGCGACCAAACAGATCCTCGACCAGTGGGGCGCCGACGGCTGGGAACTGGTGGCCGTTCTGCCGGGCCCGACCGGTGAGCAGCACGTCGCCTACCTCAAGCGCCCGAAGTGAGCAGCGCCGGCGGGCAAGAGCGCAGCGCCGCGGGGAATGTCACCGCGCGGCTCGCCGAACTGGGCCTGACGCTGCCAACGGTGGTCAAGCCGTTGGCGGCCTATGTGCCCGCGGTGCGCACCGGAAACCTCGTCTACACCGCAGGCCAACTCCCGCTGTCGGCCGGTGAGCTCACCGACACCGGCAAGGTCGGCGCAGACGTCAGCCCCGAACGGGCCAAGGCCGCAGCACGGCTGTGCGCGCTGAACGCCCTGGCCGCCATCGACGCACTCGTCGGCGTCGACACGATCACCAAGGTCGTCAAGGTCGTCGGATTCGTCGCCTCTGCACCAGGGTTCAACGGACAGCCCGGTGTCATCAACGGGGCCTCCGAACTCCTGGGTGAGGTGTTCGGCGAGGCGGGTGCGCACGCCCGCTCCGCCGTCGGCGTCTCCGAACTGCCGCTGGACGCACCGGTCGAGGTGGAGCTCATCGTGGAGGTGGGGTGACCCACCCCGCCTACGGCGTCCTGCGGCCCGTCACCGGTACCGCTTCGGTCCTGCTGTGCAACAACCCCAACGTCATGACGCTGGAGGGCACCAACACCTGGGTGCTACGCGGCCCCGGCAGCGACGAGATGGTGGTCGTCGACCCCGGGCCCGACGATGACGAGCACCTCGCCCGCCTGGCCGAGCTCGGCACGATTCCGCTGGTGCTGATCAGCCACAAGCACGAGGACCACACCGGCGGCATCGACAAGATCGTGGACCTCACCGGCGCGGTGGTGCGGTCGGTGGGCAGCGGTTTCCTGCGCGGTCTCGGCGGGCCGCTGACCGACGGTGAGGTCATCGACGCCGCCGGGCTGCGCATCACGGTGATGGCCACCCCCGGCCACACCGCCGACTCACTGTCCTTCTTGGTCGACGACGCGGTGCTCACCGCCGACACCGTGCTCGGCCGCGGCACCACCGTGATCGACGACGAGGACGGCAGCCTGAGCCAGTACCTCGACTCGCTGCGACGGCTGCAGGGGTTGGGACGGCGGAGGGTGCTGCCCGGCCACGGTCCCGAACTCGACGACCTCGCCGCCGTCAGCGCCATGTACCTGGCGCATCGCGAGGAGCGGCTCGAGCAGGTCCGGGCGGCGTTACGCACGCTCGGTGAGGACGCCACGGCACGCCAAGTCGTCGAGCACGTCTACACCGATGTCGACGAGAAGTTATGGGATGCCGCGGAGAAGTCCGTGCGCGCCCAGCTCGACTACCTGCGGGCCCGCTAGCCGGCGCTTATCTCGCTCGGTGCCGATACTCGCTCGGTGCGCCCGGGCTCCGCAAGCTCCGCCCGTGCTTACCTCGCTCGGTGCCGATACTCGCTCGGTGCGCCCGGGCTCCGCAAGCTCCGCCCGTGCTTACCTCGCTCGGCGGGCCAGCCGCTCGGAGTCGCTGATCAGCACGCTCTTGCCTTCCAGGCGGATCCACCCGCGGTGGGCGAAGTCGGCCAGCGCCTTGTTCACCGTCTCGCGCGAGGCGCCCACCAGCTGAGCGATCTCTTCCTGCGTCAGGTCGTGGGTGACGCGTAGCGCGCCGCCCTCCTGGGTGCCGAAGCGCTGGGCCAGCTGCAGCAGCTGCTTGGCCACCCGGCCCGGCACGTCCGTGAAGATCAGATCGGCCAGGTTGTTGTTGGTGCGGCGCAGCCGGCGGGCCAGCACGCGCAGCAGTTGCTCGGCGATCTCGGGGCGGTCGGCGATCCAGGCCCGCAGCGCGTCACGGTCCATCGAGACCGCACGCACTTCGGTGATGGTGGTGGCGCTCGAGGTCCGCGGACCCGGGTCGAAGATCGACAGCTCGCCGAACATGTCCGACGGGCCCATGATCGTCAGCAGGTTCTCCCGGCCATCCGGGGACCGCCGGCCGATCTTCACCTTGCCGGAAATGATGATGTAGAGCCGGTCACCGGGCTCGCCTTCGGCGAACACGGTGTGCCCCCGCGGGAAATCAACCGGCTGCAGTTGTTTGGTCAGCGCGGAAACGGCGCTGGGTTCAACCCCCTGGAAGATTCCGGCCCTCGCCAGGATCTCGTCCACGTTGCCCCTCTTAGGTCATCGATTATTTGTCACGCTCAGGCCAGCATTACGCGAAGGTCAGTCTAGTGCCAGCCGGTCTTGCGACGTGCCAACGCTACACACGATTGGCGTACGGAGTCCGGTGAAACTGCGGATTCGGCCGTGCGTGGGCATAGGAACGGGTCGGCAACCCGGGCTCGTCGGCATCCAGCAGGTACCGGACGTCGACCGGGCGCGGCTCCTCGGGGGCCGGCCGCGGCGGCGCCTGTTTACGGGCTTCCTCGGCCTGCTTGAGCAATTCCTCGACCTCTTCGGCGCCCGGCCGCTCGGTGTGCAGCCCGCTTTCCAGACGCTGCAATCCGAACGTCGCGAGCATCATCAGCCCGGGGACACACACCGCGAGCAACCAGGTCACCCGGCAAAGTAAACACGGGCAAGGTCTCGGCGAGATCACGAATTGTCACCGGTATGTCCGCAGGTCGTCGCAGCTTGTCGCGGGTGGTCAGTACCCTTGGCAGCGTGCCTGCGGCCGCCAAGAAACCGGACTCCAAGAAGTGGGACGCCGAAACCCACCTGGGCCTGGTGCGCCGTGCCCGCCGAATGAACCGCACCCTGGCCGTCGCGTTCCCGCACGTGTACTGCGAGCTCGACTTCACCAACCCGCTCGAACTCGCGGTCGCCACGATCCTGTCGGCTCAGTCCACCGACAAACGGGTCAACCTGACCACCCCGGCGCTGTTCAAGAGGTACCGCACCGCGTTGGACTACGCCCAGGCCGACCGCGTCGAGCTCGAAGAACTGATCAGGCCCACCGGTTTCTACCGCAACAAGACCACGTCGCTGATCCGGCTGGGCCAGGAACTCGTGGAGCGTTTCGACGGGGAGGTTCCGCAGACCCTCGACGAGTTGGTGACCCTGCCCGGTGTCGGGCGCAAGACCGCCAACGTGATCCTCGGAAACGCCTTCGACATCCCCGGCATCACCGTCGACACCCACTTCGGCAGGCTCGTGCGGCGCTGGCGCTGGACGGCGCTGGAGGACCCGGTCAAGGTCGAGCACGCGGTCGGCGAGTTGATCGAGCGCAGCGAGTGGACGCTGCTGAGCCATCGCGTCATCTTTCACGGCCGTCGGGTCTGCCACGCCCGCAAGCCCGCCTGCGGGGTGTGCGTGCTGGCCAAGGACTGCCCGTCGTTCGGGGTCGGCCCGACCGAGCCGCTGGTGGCCGCGGCGCTCGTGAAAGGCCCCGAAACCGAGCATCTGCTCGCCCTGGCCGGGCTGTGAGCGCCCGCCTCCCGGCCCGCTGATGACCAGATCGGCTCGCTGGACCGTCGTGGTGCTGGCCGCGGTCGCCGCGCTGATCGCCGCGCTCGTCGTCGAACTCGGTGATGACCCCGGCAAGGGCGACGGCGCCCCCGGCACGCAGGTGGCCCGTGCCCACCGCGACGCCGACACACCGGAGGCGCTGGCCGGCCCGCGCAAGCAGGCAGACCTGCCGTCCTGTCCCGCCGGCGGCCAGGACCCCGGCCCGGAAAGGCTGCGCGGCATCGTCCTCGAGTGCGCCGCCGACGGAACACCGGTCGATGTGGCGCGCGCACTCGCCGGCCGCCCAGCGGTACTGAACCTGTGGGCCTACTGGTGCGGGCCGTGCGCCGAGGAGCTGCCCGCACTGGCCGACTATCAGCGCCGGGTGGGCGACGACGTACGTGTGGTCACCGTCCATCAGGACGAGAACGAGACGGCCGCCCTGCTGCGCCTCGCCGACCTGAAGGTTCGGCTGCCTACGCTGCAGGACGGCCAGCGCCGCGTCGCCGCCGCCCTGGGCGTGCCCAACGTCATGCCCGCGACGGTCGTGCTGCGTGCGGACGGTACCGTTGCCCAGATCCTGCCGCGGGCGTTCACCAGTGCCGATGAAATCGCCGACGCGGTGAAGAATGCTCTGCAATGACGACGAGCGAGGGGGCGCGGGTGACGGGTGGGATACCGCTCACTCCCGACGTGAGGCCGCCCTGGCTGGCCCCATTGGTGGAGAACGTCGACCTCGTGCCGCACGCCTATCGCCGCAAGGTTCCGGCTGAACTGCTGGCCGCGGTGACCAGCGGCGGGCGTGCGGGACGCGACGCCGCGGTGCTGGTGCTGTTCTCCGGCCCGCCGTCTGATCACCCGCCCGGACAGGTCCCCGACGACGCCGATCTTCTACTCACCGTGCGCGCCAGCACGCTGCGCCACCACGCCGGCCAGGCCGCCTTCCCGGGCGGAGCCGCCGACCCCGGTGATGCCGGACCGGTGGCCACCGCGCTGCGGGAAGCCCAGGAGGAGACGGGGATCGACCCGAATCGGCTGCACCCCCTGGCCACACTGGAGCGAATGTTCATCCCGCCCTCGGGCTTTCACGTCGTGCCCGTGCTGGCGTATTCGCCCGACCCCGGGCCGGTGGCTGTCGTCAACGCGGCGGAGACGGCCGTCGTCGCACGGGTTCCGCTGCGCGCCTTCGTCAATCCTGAGAACCGGCTGATGGTCTACCGCACCGACGCGGGGCCGCGTTTCGCCGGACCGGCATTTCTGCTCAACGAGATGTTGGTGTGGGGGTTCACCGGTCACGTAATCTCGGCGATGCTCGATGTGGCCGGTTGGTCACAACCGTGGAAGACCGAAGACATCCGGGACTTGGACGAGGCCATGGCGCTCGTCGGCGACAACAGTAAGGGGCCGCTGTGACGAGTTCGCAATGGCTGGACATCGCCGTGCTGGTGGTGGCGTTCGTCGCCGCGATATCCGGCTGGCGCTCCGGTGCGTTGGGCTCGTTGATGTCCTTCGTCGGTGTGGTGCTAGGCGCCATCGCCGGAGTGATGCTGGCTCCGCACATCGTCAGTCACATTCACTCGCCGCGGGCCAAGTTGTTCGCCGCGCTGTTCCTCATCCTGGCGCTCGTCGTCGTCGGCGAGGTCGCCGGTGTGGTGCTCGGACGCGCCGTGCGCGGTGCCATCCGCAACCGCGGGGTGCGCACCATCGACTCGATCATCGGTGTGGCGCTGCAGCTGGTCGTGGTAATGGTGGCCGCCTGGCTGCTGGCCACCCCGCTCACCTCGTCGGATCAGCCCAACCTTGCTGCCGCGGTGCGCGGTTCCAAAGTCCTTGCCCAGGTGGACAAGTACGCACCGGAGTGGCTCAAGTCGGTGCCCAAGAGGATGTCGACCCTGTTGAGTACTTCCGGGCTGCCCGACGTCCTGCAGCCCTTCGGCCGTACCCCGATCCAGGCGGTCGACGCCCCGGATGCCTCGCTGGCCGGCAGCCTGGTGGTCGCCAGCTCGCGGCCCAGCGTGGTCAAGATCCGCGGCGTCGCGCCGGGCTGCCAGAAGGTGCTCGAGGGAACCGGTTTCGTGATCGCCCCCAACCGGGTGATGTCCAACGCCCACGTGGTCGCCGGGTCCGACAGCGTCACGGTGGACGCCGAGGGACAGACCTACGACGCCACCGTCGTCTCCTACGACCCCAACGCCGACATCTCGATTCTCGACGTGCCCAACCTGCCGCAGCGGCCGCTGGTGTTCGCCGAACAGCCTGCCAAATCAGGTACCGACGCGGTGGTGCTCGGCTACCCCGGCGGTGGCGAGTTCGCCGCCACCCCGGCGCGGATCCGCGAAACCATCGAGCTCTCCGGGCCGGACATCTACCGCACCACGACGGTCAACCGCGAGGTGTACACCATCAGAGGTACTGTGCGGCAAGGTAATTCGGGTGGTCCGATGATCAACCGGGCGGGCCAGGTGCTCGGTGTGGTGTTCGGTGCCGCCGTCGACGACAACGACACCGGATTCGTCCTGACCGCCAACGAGGTGTCGCGTCAGCTGGCCAAGATCGGCAACACCGAGAAGGTGCCCACCGGAGCCTGCGTCACCTAGCCGGGCCGTACACCTGGTCGAGGAACCGGCGCAGGTGGTCGTTCACGTCGGCAGGTGCCTCCTCGTGCGCGTAGTGGCCGACGCCGGCCAGCGCCACGAACCGGCCGCGCGGGGCGTAGCGCTGGGTCCGGTCCACCGGGTCGGCGAGCACGTACGGGTCGGCCTCGCCGCGCAGATGCAGCACGGGCACGTCGAGCTGGCGATTCATCAACTTCATGAACCGCCACCCTTCCGAGCGCAGCTGGCTGCGGACCGCCCACCGTTGATACTCCATGGCGCAGTGTGCCGCGGACGGAATCTGGATGGCCCGGCGCATATGCGCGATGGTTTCGGAAAAGTCTTCGGAGGCAAGCCATTTGCCGCACGATCGGCTGCGGACCAGGTGCTCGAGTTGATCAGCGTTGTGAGCGGTGAGGGCACGCTCGGGCAGCACCGGGAGCTGGTAGCGCAGCAGGTTGGGCAGCAGGGCGCGGCCCTGGTCGCGGCGGGTCAGCGCCGATGCCCGCAGCGCGACCGGATGCGGTGAGCTCACCAGCGCGATACCGCGCACCACCCGCGAGTGCAGCACCGAGGTGGCCCAGCACACCAGCCCGCCGTCGGCGTGGCCGACGAGCGTGGCCGAGCTGTGGCCCAACGCCCTAACCAGGCCCGCGGTGTCACCGGCGAGCGTCCAGCCGTCGTAGCCGCGCGGAGGTTTGTCGCTGCCGCCGTAGCCGCGCAGGTCGACCGCGACCACCCGGACCCCGGGCAGACCCTGCAGCTGATGGCGCCAGGACCACCAGAACGACCCGAATCCGTGCAGCAGGATCACCAGCGGCCGAGCTGTGGCGGGCGTGCTGTCGTCGGAGAGCGCCTCGACGCAGTGGAACCGGATTCCGTTGGCGTGCACGTCGAGATGACGCCACGGCCCCGCGATGCGGGTGACCGACGGATCCGGCCGTGCCATTACCAGCCCGAGGGGTCGGTGGGCGGGGCGGCGGCGTTGCCGTTAGTCTGGGCCACCGTCTTGGCGGCGGTGCGATCGGCGCCGGGGGTCAGCGCGTCCCTGGTCTCCTTGACCGATTCGATGGTCTGCTGCGGCCCGCGGATGCGACGCACCTTGAGGTAACCCAGCAGGGCGAAGACCGCGGTGGTGACCACCATGAGGAGGAACACGATCAGGAAGGCCACCCACCGCCACAGCCAGGTGTCGAGAAGTTCGGCGAGGAAGAAGAAGAAAAAGAAGGTCGAGTAGAACAGCACGACCAGCGCCAGGATGAAGAAGACGCTGCCGGTCAGGCCCTTCTTGACGTCGCGGGTGATCTCCGATTTGGCGAGCTCGACCTCGGCGCGCACCAGGGTGGAGACCTGCGCGGTGGCGTCCTTGACCAGGTCGCCGATGGAGGGGTTGGCCGGTATCGCGTTCGGGTCCACCAGTGGGATCGAGGTCACGGTGGCCGGAACCCCGTTCTTGCGATCGCCATTGCTCACGGTTGTCCTCCAACTGTTGCTGTCGTCGCGGTTCATGTTGCCATGCCTGGTCCGCCGCGGGGTACCCACTGAGCTGTTACGCAAGTTACTGGAGTGATGCAGGTAGACTCGCTAGTCAGGGTGGGTGTGGATGGAGGTTTGCCTACAGTGACGACCGCACGCAAGCGGGCGATGGCGGGGGCCGCGGTCCTGGCCGTCGGCGCACTGTTCGCCAGCCCCGTGTCCACGGCCGGCGCCGACGACAAAGTCCCGATGGGTGGCGGCGCGGGCATCGTCATCAACGGCGAGACGTACTGCACCTTGACCTCGATTGGAAACGACAAGAGCGGCGCGCTCATCGGCTTCACCTCCGCGCACTGCGGCGGACCCGGCGCGCAAGTGACCTCCGAGGCCAACCAGGGCAGCGGGGTGATCGGCACCATGGTGGCCGGCAATGACGGCCTCGACTACGCGGTGATCCGGTTCGACCCCGCCAAGGTCACCCCGGTGGCCAATTACAACGGCTTCCTGATCGACGGCATCGGACCCGACCCCGAATTCGGGCAGGTGGCCTGCAAGCTCGGCCGCACCACCGGCTACTCCTGCGGCGTCACCTGGGGACCGGGCCAGGACCCCGGCACCATTCTCAACCAGGTGTGCGGTCAGCCCGGTGACTCCGGCGCCCCGGTGACGGTCAACAACAAGCTGGTCGGCATGATCCACGGTGCGTTCAGCGATGCGCTGCCGACATGCGTCATCAAGTTCATCCCGTTGCACACCCCCGCGGTCACCATGTCGATCAATTCGATCCTCGGCGACGTCGCCGCCAAGGACCGCCCCGGTGCCGGCTTCGTCCCCACGCCGAACGTGGCACCGGCAGCGGCCGCCTGACTAGTTGGCCTTGCTGGCCCGGATCGCCTCGAACACCGTCGGGTCGACCAGCGTCGAGGTATCGCCGAGCTCGCGGCCCTCGGCGACGTCACGCAGCAGCCGCCGCATGATCTTGCCGCTGCGGGTCTTGGGAAGCTCTGGCACGACATGGATTTCGCGCGGCTTGGCGATCGGCGAGATCTCCCGGGCCACCTCGGCACGCAACTCGTCGACCATCTGCTCGGTCGGGGTGTCGGCGTGGTGCGCCTTGAGGATGACGAACGCGCAGATGGCCTGACCGGTGGTGTCGTCGCTGGCGCCGACGACGGCGGCCTCCGCGACACCGGAGTGACCGACCAGAGCCGACTCGACTTCGGCGGTCGAAATACGGTGTCCTGACACGTTCATCACGTCGTCGATGCGGCCCAGCACCCACACCTCGCCGTCGCTGCCGAAACGCGCACCGTCACCGGCGAAGTACCAGCCCCGCTCGGCGAACCGCGACCAATACGTCTCCTTGAACCGCTCCGGGTCCTTCCAGATGCCGCGCAGCATCGACGGCCACGGCTTGTCCAGCACCAGATATCCGGTGACGTGCTCACCGTGATCGGCCGACGGCGCCAGGTCGTTGCCGTCATCGTCGACGATCTTGGCCGAGATGCCCGGCAGCGGACGCATCGCCGAACCGGGCTTGCAGTTGGTCACGCCGGGCAGCGGCGAGATCATCGCCGCACCGGTCTCGGTCTGCCACCAGGTGTCGACGATCGGTGTGGCGTCGGCGCCGAAGACCAGCCGGTACCACCGCCAGGCTTCGGGGTTGATGGGCTCACCGACCGAGCCGAGCAGACGCAGGCTGGACAGATCGTGCTGGAACGCCAGCTCGCGGCCCCACTTCATGAAGGTCCGGATCAGAGTCGGGGCGGTGTAATAGATTGTCACACCGTACTTTTCGATCACCTGGAAATGCCGGTGCTCGTCGGGGGAGGCCGGTGTGCCCTCGTAGACCACCTGGGTGGCACCGTTGGACAGCGGGCCGTACACGATGTAGGTGTGGCCGGTGACCCAGCCGATATCGGCTGTGCACCAATAGACATCGCTGTCCGGCTTGATGTCGAAGACGTTGTAGTGGGTGTAGGACGCCTGTGTCAGGTAACCGCCGGAGGTGTGCATGATGCCCTTGGGCTTGCCGGTGGTGCCGGAGGTGTAGAGCAGAAACAGCGGCTGTTCGGCGTCGAAGGCCTCCGGGGTGTGCTCCGGGGAGGCCTTGGCCACCGTGTCGTGCCACCACAGATCGCGACCTGGCGTCCACTTCACGTCAATTCCGGTGCGCTGCACCACAAGAACGTGCTCGACCGAGGGCTGGTCCTTGACCGCCTCGTCGACGGCGTCCTTGAGCGACACCGCAGCGCCGCGGCGGTACTGGCCGTCGGTGGTGATCACCAGCTTGGCTTCGGCATCCTCGATCCTGGCCCGCAACGCGGACGCGGAGAACCCGGCGAAGACGACGCTGTGCATCAGGCCGAGGCGGGCACACGCCAGCATGGCCACGATCGCCTCGGGCACCATCGGCATGTAGATGGCGACCCGGTCGCCGGTCACCAGGCCCAGCTCCGACAGCGTGTTGGCCGCCCTGCACACCTCGTCCTTGAGCTCGGTGTAGGTGATGGTCCGGGCGTCACCCACCGGCTCGCCCTCCCAGTGGATGGCGACCCGGTCGCCGTTGCCCGCCTCGACGTGCCGGTCGACGCAGTTGTAGGCCACGTTGAGCTTGCCGCCGACGAACCACTTCGCGAAGGGCGCGTCGGACCAGTCGAGTACCTCAGTGAACGGCGTATCCCACGACAACCGGTCGGCCTGCTTGGCCCAGAACGCGAGCCGGTCGGCTTCGGCCTCGTCGTAGAGATCGGCTGTTGCATTGGCCTTGTCGGAGAACTCCTCAGCGGGCGGGTAGTACGACGGAACTTCGGTGTGCGCCTCGGTCATGGTTGTGAGCGTAGTCACTCACAGTTGCATCGGCGTTGGGGAGTCACATTCGTCGGCGGGCGGTCCGTGTCGCGCGGCGAACGGTCGAACCACGACCCAGCGCACGACCCCGCCCGCGACGCCGATAGCGTGACGAAACGTGACCGACCTGCTCGCCCCACTGCTCGACCTGCCAGGGGTGGCCGACGCCGCCGAGGCCGCCCGCGAGGCGCTGGCCAAGGCTCATCGGCATCGCACGAACCTGCGGAACTGGCCGGTAACCGCAGCCGAGTCGGCGATCCGTGGCGCACGTTCCTCGTCGGCCCTCGACGGTGGCGCAGTGCAGTTGGACGCCTCGGGTGTCGAGCCCAACGACCCAGTGCTGGCCGGTGCGTTGCGGGTGGGTCAGGCATTGGAGGGCGGCACCACTGCACTGGTCGGCGTCTGGCAGCGCGCACCGTTGCAGGCGCTGGCCCGCCTGCATGCGCTGGCCGCGGCCGACCTGACCGACCCCGACAGCCTCGGCAGGCCGCGACAGGACCCCGAGGTCAACGCTCGCCTCGACCTCGTCACGCGACTGGTCACCGGGGCGAGTGGCGCACCGGCGCCGGTGCTCGCAGCCGTGGTGCACGGTGAGCTGTTGGCGCTGGCGCCGTTCGGCAGTGCCGACGGTGTCATCGCCCGCGCGGTGTCGCGACTGGTCACCATCGCCACCGGGCTCGACCCGCACGGTCTCGGGGTGCCCGAGGTGTACTGGATGCGCCGCGCCGAGGAATACCGTTCGGCCGCGGACGCGTTCAGTTCCGGCACCCACGAGGGGGTGGCCGGTTGGCTGCTGATGAGCTGCGCAGCGCTGGAAGACGGTGCGCGAGAAGCGTTGTCGATCGCCGAGGCCGCCTCGAAGTAGGCCCGGACGCACGAAAGCGGGCGACGATCCGAGAAGAGTTCGGTTCGCCGCCCGCTAGCACGGTTACCCGGTTACCAGGCGTGCGGTGTCGGCTGCGTGGGTTGACCTCGGCGCTTTTGCGCTGCGTCACGGGAAGCGATCCCACCCAAAGGATCGTCGTGTCCGTCCGCTTTTCGCAATTGCGCAGGCCCGCAACACTTCTGCCATATCGCGGCATGCTCCGCGTGGGTGCCGGGTACCGTGCTGGGCCGCTTGGTTCGGGAGATAGTGCCTTCTCTTCCGGCGCTACCTTGGCCTCTCCATGCGTCCGTGCTTCCTTTGTACTCCGTGACGACCGTCACATCAAGGTCTTCGACGGCAACGGTTTGGACGCTAGAACGTCAAGCGCCGTAACACCGAATACGTCAGTGCGCCGGCGGCCAGTGCGCTGATCCCCAGAGCCGCCGACGTGGCGACGGCCGCACCCGACGGCGCCGAAATCCGGTCCCGCAGCGGCACCGGCCGCGAGAACGTCAGCACCGGCCAGTCCCGGGCCACGGCCTCCTTGCGTAACGCACGATCGGGGTTGACTACATGCGGGTGGCCCACCGCGCCGAGCATGGGCAGGTCGGTGAACGAGTCGGAGTAGGCGTAGCAGTGCTCCAGGGGATAGCCCTCCAGGGCGGCCAGCTCGCGGATCGCGGCGGCCTTGGCGTCGCCGTAGCAGTAGAACGCCACCTCGCCGGTGTACTTGCCGTCCTCGACCACCATCCGGGTGGCCATCGCGTGGGTGGCTCCGAGGGCGCGGGCGATCGGGGCGACGATTTCCTCACCTGAGGCCGACACGATCACGACGTCGCGCCCGCAGTGCCGGTGGTCGGCGATGAGTTCGGCCGCCTCGGCGAATACCAGTGGGTCGACAATGTCGTGCAGCGTCTCGTTGACTATCGCCGTCACCTGCTCGACGTCCCAGCCGGCACACATGCTGGTCACGTAGGAGCGCATCCGGTCCATCTGGTCGTGGTCGGCGCCCGACATCAGGAACAGGAACTGGGCGTAGCTGGACGTGAGGACGGCGCGGCGATTGAGCAGTCCTTGGTTGAAGAAGGGTTTGCTGAAAGCGAGCGTGCTTGACTTGGCAATCACGGTCTTGTCGAGATCGAAGAAAGCCGCGGTGCGTGGTGTGATGGCCGGGCCGGGGCCGCGTTGCGCGGGTGTTAGTTGGTTCGCGGCCCCCGGAGCATAGGTCACACACCCAGGATAGGTGCGCCGTGCTCCGATATCGCGATATCGGAGTGGGGCCGGAAAATGGCAGATCAGGACACGTGTCGCGAACTGCATTTTCACAGCAAAAACATTGGTTTTTTCGGGCCCTGACTACTTGCGCGACTCCGCATCGTCGTGTGTATAGTGAGCATTACTCGGCTTATGCCGGGTGTGCATCAGCCCGACCCCCCGGGGCTGATACACGACGACCTCCGCCTCCTCCCCCCCTGGCGGGGGTCGTCCCTTTTGTGGGGGTAGTTTCCGAAGCGTTCTGGCTAACTCTCGAAACGTTGCCACGGCATTGCGCCGGCCGCTTCCCACCACATTCAGGTGCGCGTCTTCTAGGCGGAACTCCCAGGCTCGGTGATCTCTGGGCTGCCAGCTTTCTGGGTGTCAGCGGCCCTGTCTAGGGTTGGCGTCGATCCAATTTGGACGAATCGTATGTTTTGGGGGACTGGGGATGGACGCAAACACTCTCGGGGAGTTCGTCAGAGCGGCGCGACTGCGGGCAGGGTTGTCCGGCGCGGAGCTCGCCGACGCGATCAGCCATAGCCTGACGTGGCTGTACCGGCTCGAGAACGGTCAGCGCGCCACTCCGACAGCCGCCGCGCTGGAAGCCATTTCGACGGCGTGCACATTGTCGCCCTGGGAGATTCGATACCTGTTCCTGCTCGCGGGGCTGCAGCCGCCACCGCCGGCCGGTTTCGGCAGCCAGCCGTTGGGCGAGTACGTCGAGCGGCTAGCAGAGCCCGCGGCCTGGATCTCGCCCGAAGGCAGCTGCTACTGGAATGCGGAGTGGCGCCGCATCTTCAAGGAGTCCGAACGCCACCAGGACATCGCGAACTGGCACTTCAACAACCCGCTGGCCCGGCAGATCATCGACAACTGGGACGAAGTCGCCGACTGGTGGGTCTCGGCGGGCCGGCTGCGGATGGCGCAGGACAGCCGCGATCCGATGCTGGCCTACACACTGCGGCGCAATCTCGAGAATCCGGACTTCCGCAGGCGCTGGGAGCAGCAAGTCATTCCGTTCGATCCGTCGGCCCGCATCTGGGTGGTACGGGATCTCGACCACGACGTGGTGCGCCGCATCCACATCCAGATCTGGCGCCACCCGTACATCCCCGGCGCTCTAGTGATCGGCTTCACCTTGGACGGCCCTGCCCCGTCATCCCCACTCCCGGATTGATCCACAGATCGGCTTTCTGAGGCTGTCGCGGTGATCGCCGAGCCGACATGGTGGTCCGGTGACCTCCAACTCCGATGTGGTGCTGACCCTGCTCGACGACATCGAGATGCGCGAGCTCTGCGCCAGGGCCGCAGCCGCGGCGGGCCTGCGGGCCGTGCACCTGTCGGCGCCGGTCACTCGTAAGACCTGGCTGGCCCCCGCGGCCGTTGTTCTGGACGAAGACGCCGCGCGCCGCTGCGAGCGCGCCGGGCTGCCGCGGCGCCGCTCGATCATCCTGGTTGTCGCCGGCGACCCGCTGCCCGCCACCTGGACGGCGGCGATGGGTGTGGGGGCTCAGCACCTGTGTGCGCTGCCCGCGCAGGAGGACCAGCTGGTGCGCCACCTCTCCGAAGCCGCCGAGGCCGAGCAGGAGAACCCCGCACGCGGCCGGTTGATCGCGGTGACCGGCGGTCGCGGCGGGGCTGGTGCTTCAGTCTTCGCCGCCACCGTCGCCCTCGTCGCCGCCGAAGCGCTGCTCGTCGACCTCGATCCGTGGAGTGGCGGTATAGACCTCCTGCTGGGGGCTGAATCAGCGGCTGGGCTGCGCTGGCCCGATCTGAGCCTGCAGGGCGGCCGGTTGAGTTGGGCGGCGGTGCGTGACGCACTGCCTACCCAGCGGGGCGTCACCGTGTTGTCCGGGACCCGCTCGGGCCATGAGATGGACGCCGGACCGGTAGACGCCGTTCTCGACGCCGGCCGGCGCGGCGGCGTGACGGTGGTCTGCGACGTTCCGCGCCGCACGACCCCGGCGGCCACGTCGGCTCTGGAGTGCGCCGACCTCGTGCTCGCGGTCACCACCTGCGATGTGCGCGGTGTCGCCGCGACGTCGGCGCGGGCAGCGTTACTGCGCGCCGCAAATCCGAATGTCGGCCTGGTCGTCCGGGGCCCGTCCCCCGGTGGTTTGCGGGCCGCCGAGGTCGCCGAGGTCACCCGGCTACCGCTGCTGGCTGCGATGCGTCCCGAGCCGATGCTGGCCGAGCGCCTCGAGAGCGGCGGCCTGCGCCTGGGTCGGCGTTCACCGCTGGCCGCCGCCGCCCGGCACGTGCTCGAGGCGCTGCGCCGCGGCCCCGGGGTGCAGGCGGCATGAGCGCCTCGCTGATCGAACGGGTTCGCGAGCGACTGGCTGCCGAGTCGGCCACTTTGCGTCCGGCGACGGTCGCTGCCGCGATCCGGGCCGAATCCGGTGGTGTGCTCGGCGACACCGAGGTCCTGACCAATCTGCGGGTGCTGCAGACCGAACTGAGCGGTGCCGGTGTCCTGGAACCGTTGCTGCGGGCGCCTGGGACCACCGACGTCCTGGTCACCGCCCCTGATGCGGTGTGGGTGGACGACGGAGCCGGATTACGCCGCAGCGCAGTGCATTTCGCCGACGAAGCCGCTGTCCGCCGGCTGGCTCAGCGTCTCGCCGTCGCCGCCGGCCGTCGTCTCGACGACGCCCAGCCCTGGGTGGACGGTCAGCTGACCGGGCTGGGCACCGGCCAGTACACGGTGCGCCTGCACGCCGTCCTGCCGCCGGTGGCGGTGGCCGGCACATGCCTGTCGCTGCGCGTGCTTCGCCCGGCCACGCAGGACCTTGCGGCGCTCGCGGCATCGGGCGCGATCGACGAGCACGCCGGCCGGCTGCTCGCCGGCATCATCAGCGCGCGGCTGGCATTCCTGGTGTCCGGCGGTACCGGCGCTGGAAAGACAACACTCTTAGCGGCCGCGCTGGGTGCGGTCAGCGGTGACGAACGGATCGTCTGTGTGGAGGACGCACCCGAACTTGCGCCACGCCACCCCCACCTGGTGCGACTGGTGGCCCGCGGCGCCAACGTCGAGGGAGTCGGTGAGATCACCCTGCGCCAACTCGTACGCCAGGCCCTGCGAATGCGGCCGGACCGCATCGTCGTCGGCGAGGTGCGCGGGGCCGAGGTCGTCGACCTGCTCGCCGCCCTCAACACCGGCCATGACGGCGGGGCGGGAACAGTCCATGCCAACAGCCCCGCCGAGGTGCCCGCCCGGCTCGAGGCGCTGGCTGCCCTCGGCGGCCTCGACCGTGCCGCGCTGCACAGCCAGCTCGCCGCGGCGGTTCAGGTGGTCATGCATGTCAGCCGTGGCCGTGACGGAACCCGCCGGCTCAGCGAGATCGCGGTACTGCAGCGCGGCGAGGACGGCCGGGTCAGCGCATGCTCGGCGTGGCACATCGATCATGGATTCGGTTGTGGTGCAGACGAATTGAACAAGGTCATCGCTGATCGCGGGGTGCGGTGAGCGCCGCCGCGGCCATGTTGTTGGCGGCGGCCCTGGTGGCGGCGCCCGCACCTCCGCGCAGGCGGATCGGTCTGCCGAAGACGCGACTCTCCGTCAAGCTTCCGGTGTTGGCCGTCCTCATCGGCGCTGCGGTGCTGCTACTGCCGCCTGCGGTGGTGCTCGCAACCGCCATCCTGGCGGCAACCGTGATCGCACGTCGCCGGCGGTCGCTTCGGGCACGGCAACGCAACACCGACGGGCAGGCGCTGGCCGCAGCCCTGGAGATTCTCGTCGGCGAACTGCGGGTCGGGGCACATCCGGTGCGGGCCTTCGCTGTCGCAGCGTCGGAGAGCGACGGTCCGGTCGGTGGTTCGCTGCGTGCCGTCGCGGCCCGGGCCGGCCTCGGCGCTGACGTCGCGGGCGGGATGCGTGCGGTGGCGGCGAAGTCTGCGGTCGCCGAGCAGTGGAGTCGGCTCGCGGTGTGCTGGCAGCTCGCCGCTGAGCACGGGTTGGCGATGTCAGCGCTGATGCGGGCGGCCCAACGCGACATCGTCGAGCGGCAGCGGTTCACCGCACGGGTCGAGGCGGGACTGGCCGGGGCCCGCGCCACCGCCGTCATCCTCGCCGGGCTACCGGTTCTCGGTGTGCTGCTGGGTCAGCTGATCGGGGCGAAGCCCATCGCCTTCCTGGCCGGTCGCGGGATCGGCGGCCTTCTCCTGGTGGCCGGTGTCGTGTTGATCTGCCTCGGCCTGTTGTGGGCGGATCGCATCACCGAACGGACGCTGACATGATCACCGCGGCACTGCTTCTCGCGGCATCGCTCTTGACCGGAGCAGGCCCGGCACTGGTCCGGTACCGGTCCGGAATCCTCGTCGAACGCCGGCGACGCGTGCGGCCCGCCGATCGGGGCCGCGATCCGCTCGCGGCCGCCTCCGCGCTGGATGTACTGGCGGTGTGCCTCGCGGCGGGTATGTCGGTCCCTGCCGCTGCCGTGGCGACCGCACCGTCGGCGCCTGCCGAACTCGGCGCGGTCCTGCGACGTGCCGCCGACCTGCTCGCCCTCGGCGCAGGGGCCGATGTGGCGTGGTCGCTGCCGCAGGGCAGCTCTGATGGTGTGTGTGACTCGCTGGCCCGACTCGCCCGCCGGTCGGCGGCGTCGGGAAGTGCGCTGGCCCAAGGGGTTGCGGAACTGGCCGAACAGTCGCGGCAGGACGCCACCCACGCCGCTGCTGCGACTGCCGAACGGGCCTCAGTGCTGATCGCCGGCCCGCTGGGATTGTGCTTCCTGCCGGCATTCATCTGCCTGGGCATCGTGCCCGTGGTGGCCGGCTTGGCCGGTGACGTGTTCTCGACGGGAATACTATGAGTGAAAGGAAAACAATTGGCTACCAGACTTTTTCGGGAGATCCGGCTGCGGCTGACGGAGATGGCGGTCGACGAGGCAGGAATGTCGACCGTCGAATACTCAATAGACTCGGTTTACACCGTGTGAGAGGATCCCGCAGTGCGAGCCCTGATCGTTGTCCGTTTGTCGCGCGTCACCGACGCTACAACCTCCCCTGAGCGGCAGTTACACTCCTGCCGCGAGCTGTGTGACCAGCGCGGTTATGAGGTAGTCGGCATCGCCGAAGACCTCGATGTGACGGCTGCTACCGCCCCATTCGACCGTCCCCAACTGGGCGACTGGCTGAACAATCGACTTGGAGAGTTCGACGTTCTGGTGTTCTATCGGATGGACCGGATAGTCCGCCGGCTGTTGGACCTGGCGGACATAATCCGTTGGTGCCAAGAGCATTCCGTCTCAGTCGTAAGCGCGACTGAGCAGTTTCTTGATCTCACAGCGCCATTCGGCGACATCGTCGCACTGTTGGTCGCGAAGGTCGCTGAGATGGAGCTTGCCGCCATCAGCGAGCGGAACGCTTCTGCTGCCCGTTACAACATGAGGGCTGGGCGGTATCGCGGCGGAATCCCGCCGTGGGGCTACCTTCCCGAACAGACGGATGAAGGCTGGCGCTACGTCCAAGACTCCGAACAGGTCAACGTGATCCAAGAAGTCGTTGAACGTGTCCTAGACAATGAGCCGCTTCGATCCGTCGCTCATGACCTCACGGCTCGGAAGATTCTGACCCCGAAGGATCGCTTCGCACAGTCGCAGGGCCGGCCGGTGAAGGGGTACGAGTGGCATTCTGCTGGTCTCAAACGGTCACTCACGTCGCCGACGCTTCTTGGGCAGGTCGTGGCAAGGGAACCGCTGACCGACGCCCAGGGGCGCATCCAGCGGGATTCAAAGGGACGCAAGATATTCGGACCGGAGACAATCCTCCGTAACGAAGACGGCTCCGCCGTCGTGCGGGCTGAGCCGATCCTGACCCGTGAGGTGTTCGAACGGCTCAGCGTGGAGCTGGCGGCTAGGGAGAACCGCAAGGAGCCGACCAAACGCAGCAGTGGCCTCCTGCTTCAGGTGATCTACTGCGGTGTGTGCGGCCGAGCGGCCTACAAGCTCAAGGGAGGCCCTGGCCGCAAGCCTCGGTATCGCTGTGCCTCGGCCCAATACAAGAACCCGTGCGGCAACAAGTCGATACCCCTTGAATACGCCGACGAACAGGTGGAGACCCTGTTGTTGGGGATCCTGAGCGAGTCTGAACGGTTGGAGCGGGTCTGGGACTCAGGGTCCGATCACTCGGCAGAGCTTGGCGAGATCAACGTCACGTTGGCCGATCTGACTGGCCTTCTCGGCGCTGGACCCTATAAGGCCGGCACGCCTCAACGCGCCAAGCTGGACGAGCGAATCGACGCACTCGCCGCCCGGCAGGCTGAACTCTCAACTGAGAAGGCAAAGCCGTCGGGCTGGACGTGGCAGCCCACCGGCGAGAAGTTCGACGATTGGTGGGAGCGCCAGGACGTAACCGCCAGGAACATCTGGCTGCGCTCGATGGGCTTCAGACTCGGATTCTCCTACTCGCCTGAGGGGCACGGCCCATACCTCAACGTCGACTTCGCGGATCTAGATGCACTCACCCGTCAGATGAAACCCCAAGGCGCTGCAGCCATGATGCAAAAGACCTTCGAGTCGATGGCGCAGAACGGCGTCGTCGGCATGGAGCTGGGGAACGGAGGAGCTGTCTTCGTCACGACCGATGGACGACGGGTCGCGGTCAGCATGGCCGACCTTGCCGATGGCGAGACCCGGGTGAACTGACAGACGCTACTGGGACGTTCTAGCCTGAACACCTCTCCGGCAAGCCCCCGCCCAGCGCGGGGGTTTTGTCGTTGGTGAATCCCGTAGGAGTGGCACTTGCATGGGTTCAGCCCCCGTAGGCCGTAGTCGCACCGTATTGAGCCTGGCTGGGGGTGAACCCGCTGTACTCCAGTTGCTCGACTAGGCCCTGAAGAGAGAACGACGAGTAGTCCAGGTAGCTCTTCGCCTTCTTGACTGCCTGCTCATTCCAGTCCACAGCGCCAGTGGACTCCAGATGTTGGACCGCGAAAGTGGCATCCGCCGTGCTGAATTGGCTGTACTCCAGCTGCTCGATAAGCCCCTTCTTGGAGAACGCGGAGTAATCCAGGTAACTCTTAGCCTTGGCGATAGCGTTTCTCTGCCCGGGAGTGAAGTTATCCGCCGGAGGCGGAGGCGGTTCTGGCGTCGTGGGGGCTGTGCCTACGGCCCTTGTTGGGCTGGCACTCTTAGATGACGAGGATGAGGCTCTGTCGCTGCTGCTGATCGAATCGCACATCGAGACGCATCCGCCGAATAAGAGGATGACCAGTCCGATAACTACCCAGGGCCACACCTTGCGCTTGCTAGGGGAGGCGACAGGCGCGGTGGGAGCGGCCGCTCCCCAATTCCTGCCGTCCCAATAGCGTTGCCCTGGCGTGCCGGATGGATCTGGATACCAGCCTGGTGGCGGCTGCGTCATGAGACCCCCGTTCGAACGACCTGTGCCACTCACAGGTGACGGTCAGCATAACCACAGAATCCGACAGAACGCCGGAGGATTGTGAGCCGTTAGGGCCGAGGAGTGAACAGCGTTATCACCAACGTTCGTTATGGTGCGGGAACCGCCACATCCGGCGACCTTCGTCCGTCAGATTCGTGTGCTCGTTGACTCGGATCAGAAGATCGCCATCGGATGCCCGACGCGTTCGGTAGGCGAAGCCTCCGTACGGCGCGACCCCCGGCACTGGCGGGATGTTCGGATCGAACTCGAGTACGACGTTCTCGTCGCGGAGCTTCTTCCACCACGACTCGAGACGCTTCAACTTTTCTTGGCTCATGCCCTTGCCCCCAGTGGCCATGAACTCACCGTGGTTACGCAGATACTGGTACGGCTTCGATCTGCCGTGGAGGTCTGTCGTCTTCCAGGGCCACGCCTTGTTAACGACCTGACGCGGTGTCAAAAATCCTCCGTAAGTAACTTTGTGCCACGAAACTGCTTGCTTCGTCACACCGCTCATGTCGGCGATCTCGCTTTGGTTGTAGCCTTTCTTCCTCAGGTCTTCGATGTCGCTGAGCGACAAGCTGACTCGATGGCCTTTCTTGCGGGGTGTGCCGCTCATGCTTCGCTCCAGGAGAACGGGCTAATGCGCCTCGTGCCCGCCCTTGCGTTTGACGGTGTGAACCGGGTAGGTATCAAGTTCTTCATCTGTCGCTAGAGCCGCCTTCTTCCATTCCGGCCGGCGGGTCGGCACGAGTCATCACTCGTGTCTCCGGTGGAAGCCGTTTGTCGCGCGTCAACCGCTGTAGGACCGACATGGCATCGGCTGTAAGGATCCCGCCTTTGCGACCCGCGGAGCCTTCGAGTAGGCCCGCTTTCCGCGCCTTCCACAAGTGACCACGGACGGTCTGCAGCGGACGGCCGAGTTCATTAGCCAGCCGTTCGACGGGCTTGGGCTTACCGTCCTGTACCCGTCGCACGTAGTGCTCTGACAGCAGAGCCAGGTAGTCCTCTGTGACGCCCTTGGCGAGGAGCAGCCGCAGGAAATCGAGGTCATCTTCGTCAACGGGCTTCCGCTTCGCCCAGCTGTGCGGACGGGCAGCAACGCCAGCGAGTAGGTCAACTTTTGCCTGCTGAAAGTCCAGTTTCCGAAGGACAGTGCTCGACAGTCCGGCCAGGGGCGGCGCGTCATCGTCGGTCGGGCGGATCCATATCGAGGCGGGGCCACCCTGGTACTGGCCTTCTCGCCAGGCCAGCTCGGCGGTCCACCCGTCGTCTAGCTCTTGGAACACGAATCTCTCAGCCACGGACATCACCTTACCTGAATAAACATGTTGAATATTGACAGAACATGTTGATTCAGGCATGGTGGCGTCAGTCAGAGATGACGACCCATCGATTAGAGGAGAGAAATATGACTGCAATTCAGACCGGATTCGACGGCATCGCGGTAGCCGATGTTCTGGTGTCGGCCGCGAAAGCAGCCGGCTGGGAGGTACTCCCGCTCGTTAACAACGCCGCACTCGCCACCCTTACGACCCACGACGGAGAGCGATACGTGGTCAGCATCCGACCGGACACCGAGGACTTCGCTGCTCGTAGATCAATCAACGACACGGCGACCGACGCCACGAACCAGGTTCAGACGGTTCTGGATTGGTTCATCGGGACTGCGATCAAGAGTGCGGAGCATCGGGGCTCCGAAGGTGAGTTCACCAACTAGCCAGCTCGGACGGTGGGGGCCATCGCCGGGAGGCAGAAGGCACCCCCACAACCTAATTCCACTATGGCGGGAGACGCTGCCATGAGTACTAGGAGAGAAAATGAGCAAATACGGCCTTGGTGTTGTCCATCCGTGCTTTCTGATCGCCATCGGCGACAGCGAACGGGTAGAAGTGCTGCGGAGTCCGCTTGCAAGGGAATCAGACTCGATGTTCGAGCCCGTCCGCCGATTTATCAGGGAGTACGGCCTCGTCCTGGCCGCACGCGAGACATTCGAAGACGACGGGTGGATGTTCGGACGAGTCGAGATGTCGGTGTACGTCCCGCCGGCTGTGCGAAACGGTGTGCTGGCCGGCACCGAGTTGTCGGTGCCGTGGCTGGGTGCCGGGGTGGCGGCTGCCGAATGACGACAGTTTGGACGGGGCCGTTCAAGGCCTTTGAGTACTGGGCTGACCTCGCGGAGAACGAGCCAGACTTTCTCATTGACGGCATGTTGCACTCGGCTACCAACACGGTTTCAGGTAAGCCGACCGTGGGCAAGACACGGCTGGTCGCGGCGATGGCGGCGGCAATCGCGATGGAAGAGGAGGAGTTCTGCGGCTCCGAAATCGTGGGAGCCGGCCCGGTGATGATCATCTCCACCGATGCCGGGGAGACGCGACGCTGGGGGCTGCGGATGCGAGAACACGGTGTGCCCGATGGGCGTGTGGGGATCGCGAAGTTCAATCCGCTCGACTGGCGTATCTACGAGGGTCAGGCACGCGGGGCGCGGCTGTTGGTGCTCGACAACCTGACGGGTTGTTTGGGCAGCCGAAAGATCGGCGACGATGACGCGGCCAGGGAGATCTGCACCCCGTTGGCCGAGATCGCGGAGAACGGCACGACTGTGTTGATGATCGCTCACTCGGCGAAGAACTTCGAGGCGCAATCCGGTCGGTACACCCCGACCGGAGCAATGGGCTCGACGGTGTACCAAGCGTGGGAACGGCTGAACCTGCACATCCATGATGTGACAGAACCGAATACTCGTGCGGTCGCGATCAGGTCGAACGATCACGGCAACAGAGACCTGCTCTTGAAAGCAGACTGGGGACGCTCGTCAGCGCAGTGGTCACTGCTCAACGAGAAGGACGACACCCGCCAGCGCAGCGAGGAAGCCCACCAACGCCGGAACGAATTGTTCGACAGGGTTGCCGACGATGCGGGCCTCCGCGCTATCGAATCAGCACGCGGTGTTGGCCGCGCGTTGGTCGACAGGTACCCCGGCGAATGGGCTACCGGGGAAGCGGCCTACAAAGCGTTCAGCCGTGCCAGGCGGAGCGCTGGAGGAATTTTCGCAGGGGGTAGGTGGCAGCGGCCCGAAGACTGAGCCGAGGTCCCTGGGACAGTGGGACCCCCCTCCATTAATCACCCCCCGTGTCCCAGTTTCTTATCGCCGGCCTTCGGGGCCGGCGTGCAATTGCCGGAAGAAAGAGCCGGCCCCGAGAAGGGCTGGCGATCAGCAGCCGATTCCGGCTGCGATACAGGTTGCCTGCTCCCTTACTCTCGCAGGCTCCCTAGCCAACCCATTATGTGCGAGCCGAAAAGTGCTCGCACATCGATGATTATCCGAGGGGAAGGAAAAATCAATCAATGACCTCCCAATGGCAGCGCTATCTGGCAGCCAAGCGGCTGCAGCGTGAGCGCGATGCTGCCAAGATCGGCAAGGTCGAGACGACCGCATCGGGCGTTGAGTTCGTCCGCCCGCTCAGCGGTGCGGCCGCTGAGCACGTCGCAGTTCCTAACAGGGTCGATCGGTGGCGTATGGAGAACCCTGGCGTAGTCAGCTGGTGGCCTTCGGCTGCAACGCATGGGTGGGTCACGCAGATGTGGAACGCGAGGATCTACCGAGGCGAGTGCGTCGACTGCGGCGATCTCGTGACCGCTTGCCGATTCATCGGCGGCATCTACCACCGCAGCGGACAGACCAGAGTGGGTCGCTGGCCGAAGTATTGCGACGGTTGCCGAGGCATCCGCAATGAGAAGCACAACGACGGTGCGCGCAAGCGGATGGCCGAGATGAGAAGGCACAAGCGAGAAGCTCGCGATATCTAATACCAGGCGGACGGGTACGAGCCGCCACGGCAAGGGGTCGCGGCGAAGGACGTGCGCTCGGAAGAGGTGGCGGGCAAGTACCAGCCATCGATACTGCGCCTGATCCAACCGATCGTCTGTGCGCGATGCCTCCAGCCAACCAACATCGTCGCCAATCGCAGCCGAGCGGTGCCCCCGCAACCGCAATCAGGACCTCTGTTCCGAAATATTACTGATGGGGTGTAGGCGCACGACCGCCTTCATCCGGTTGATTGCTGCACTCCGAGTCAGACCCCGGCCTTCTTCCCTGGGCAGGGTCGGGGTCTGTCTTGTGCACGTCGGCCAGTTGCCCCGCCCGCCCCAGCCTCATGCGCTGGGGCGGTTTCATTTTGCCCAGTTCCCTGTTCGAACAGACACCTGAGAGGAGGTGAACCCACGAACCCCGCAACATGCCCCGCCGGCCACGAAATCCGCACGGCGCATGATCGCGACGCCGATGGTTGGTGCAAGCGATGCCGCAAGGCCAAGAACCTTGGTTACCGCAGTCGCCAGCGCGCCGCGCTGGAGCTGGCGTTGGCGCTGGAAGCGCACGGCGTCGCCGTGACCCGCTCGGAACCACCTGTGGATCTAGAGCAGCTCGCTACCGATCTCGCCCGCAGTTACTCACCGGGGTAGCCAACTACCCACGAGTGCAACGAAATCCCGTCAGCGGCCCGCACAGGCCGCGTCACCACGCCCTGATCGGCAGGGCGCAATCAACCACGAAGGAAATCATCACCCCATGTTCGATCTGAGTTCTATCGCCGACACCGTAACCCGCTGGACCAGCTTGGGCGTCACGCTGCCCAAGGATCTGGCGAAGGCTATCGAGGTGTACGAGGCGTTGCGCTACACCGAGGTTGGCTACCAGCCCGTGTTCGACATCACCGCAATCACACCCGCCAACGCCGAGGACAAGATCCGCCAGCTCGCCGAGGAGCTGGCTCTCGCCGAGGTTCCTGCCGGCGGCTTGTCAGTGCTCGAGAGAGCGAAGACCTACGCCGTCGATACCGCCGCCCGCAGCGTTATCGGCCTGGGTCGCCAAGCGGTACCCGATGTCATCGACCAGATGACTCCCGAGTTCGTCTGTCACGCCGAGGCGTACGCCGAAGCCGTCGCCGCGCTGCCTGAGGACATCAGTCCAGACTCCCTAGTGTCGGCTGGCCCAGAGGCTGTGAGCAGCTACCAGGTGGCCCAGCGCGAGGCTCAGTACCTCAATGGCATCAGCGTATGGGTTGCCGGCACCGGATCGCTGTCAGGTTCCCTGGCCGGGGAGAGGTATCCGGCGATCCGGATTCTTCGGCCCCAGACTCTTCTGGATCTCATCAAACTGGAAGAGGCCCAACAGAAACCGGCGAACTCGACGCTGGCAGCGATTGATCCCGTCCCGTTCACCGCTGCCCGGCGCGGTATCGAGTTCGGCATCAACACCCTGGCCGAGTGCGCCGAAATCAAGGCGCGCTTGGAGCTTCAACTCGCGGGCCAGGACTCCGCAGTCTTCCGCTAACCCACCAACCCCCTAGAGCGGCCCTCAGCATCGCGCTGGGGGCCGTTCTCGTGCACTACCTAAGGAACACGAATGACGAACAACATCAACCGCAAGTCGAGCGCAGCCGAGCTGCTGAGCCGACAACTCGCAGCGACGGTGGGCGAGAAGCCCAAAGCAATCGCCGATAGCTTCGGCCAGGCCGTGGGACGCCGCCTCGAAAGCCGGCGCATCACACCAGTTCCGGGACTCCCCGCAGAAGCTCAACCCCAGTGGTACGACCAAGCCATCGAGCACCTCCGTCGGAATCAAGCGATCGAGGCCGAGCGTGAGGCTCACCGCCAGGCGGAGGAAGAGGCCAGGAACGCACCGCAGACCGCCGCCGGCGTCGCAAGCGCCGCCATTGCAGGGCAACGAGATCCCAGCACCCCGATCCCGCTCAACGGTGCGGCAGTGCTCCGCGCCGCACTCAGCAGCCTCGGCGATAGTGGAACGATCAACGGGGACGGTGGGGTGTCGCGGGAGTAGTCAAACGATGTTGTGACAGGTGAAGTCAGGACTCATACGCCCGGCCCAAAGTAGGGACGACCAGTCCTTAGTTCCAACCCCGCTTCTCTTCACTTGCTGTTTGAGTCAGACGAATGAGTGACCCCGGTTCAATCTGGTAGAAGATCGCTCCGCTGCCGTCCGCGTAGGCGGTTACCTCGACGGGTACGTCTGTCCCCTTCTGCGTCTTCGCTGTAACGAGACCCTTGTACTCGCTACCGTCCTTGACCAATTGGAAGAGCTCAAGGTCACCCTGAATTGTGATGTGGAAGTCCTTGGTTGCGTCGCCCTTATCCACGATGCCCTGTAGGCCGTTCGTTACTTGGGCGACCAATTGAGTCTTGTCTACCTCGGTCCGTTTCGCCTCGGCTGCCGCCTCATCGGCCTTGATGTGATCAGTCACTGTGTAATAGGTCAGTACGCCCAGCAATCCAACGGCTGCGACGGCTGCCACAGCGAGGATCGTCAATAGCACTGTGCGATAGCGGCCAGTTGGTGCTTGGGGAAGCTTGGGCAGCTGCTCGTGGTTGGCAACGTCGGCGTTCATCGGACCCCCGTTTATCGGATACTTGAACTCGACACGATATGCGGCCGTTCCGACAGTTCTTGGGGCATAGCCAGTTGAGGCAGTCAACTGACTACTCTGCGTCGCCCTTCGCGAGCAGTTGGTTGGCGACCGATTCGAGTCTGTACTCGGCCATCTGACTCTCGACCAACGCGCCGCTGGTCACGGTTTCATCGACATACCAGTACAGCAGTCGGCTGCCATCGGTTCGGTGCTGTTGCGCCTTGAGGCGCGCTTCATCGGTACGTAGCAGCCAAACCAGGTCACGAGACAGGTCAACGCATGCCAGCCATTGAGCAGGGCACTTGTGTGGGAAAGGAAACGCGACGCTGAGCTTGCCCTTTCCACCTGCGGGCGCTGGCCCGAACCTTGCTTTCACTTGGACGGTTGCGGCTTCTTGGCTACCGGGGACGTACATCACGAGGTCGATACCGGAGTCAGTAGTCAGGCGGGCGCTGTCGATCCCGCGCTTAAGCAATTGATACTGAACTAACAGCTCACCGGCTGCCCCTATCGCCTGGGTGCCGAGTTCGGTAGGTGTCGTCACCTGGTCTCCCATCTAAAAGCTCACACTCGCGGCGAGACGCTACCGCTCGTGTGCGACAGAGCGGGTTGCTTCGTGGCGATAGATCTCCGTCGGCAGATGACTGGGTGCAGGGGCGGTCCAGTCGGCGAGGTGTCCCCGTCGGGTGGGGCGTGCCCCGGCCTGTAGCGCGTGCCTGCCCGCTGGCCTGGCTTGCTGCCCTGCCCCTGCCGGGTGTGTCCCTGCTCTGCCGGGCGGGCGTGGGTGGGTGGCCTGCCCCCTGTGGGGCAGGCGTGCCCTATGCTGCGCCCCCTGCTGCCCCCTGCCCTGCCGGGTGGGCGGGCCTGCCGCCGCGTGCTCGGCACGGGTACCCAGGGGGGTACTCCTACGCCCCCGCCTCCTGACCGGTCGTTAATGCGGCCGAGCCATCACGTACGGGTTTTGAAGTCCAAACGCATTACAACCGAAGGAGATCACCGTTGACAACGATTTGGTGCGGCAAGTGCCGCCAACACAAGTCGGCTGACGACTTCCACAAGTCCAGTCGCAACCGAAGCGGGCGACAGTCACACTGCAAAGAGTGCATGCGCGCAGCGAGACGCCGCGTCTACCACGCCGATCCCGCACAGGAAGCTGACTACAACCGTGAGTATCGGCGGGTGAACAGCGACGCGGTGAGGCAGCGGAAGGCCGACGACTACCGCAACAACGTGATCCGGGAGAAGCTACGGCGCGGGAAGAACCGCGCCATCAAGGCCGGCATACCTGCCGACGACATCACCGTGGCCGAACTGCTTTCGGACTGGGAACGCCGCGTCATCGATCCAACTCGGTGCGTCTACACCGGGGAGCAACTCCAGGACGGCTGGCACATCGATCATGCGGTGCCGCTGAGCCACCCGAACACCCCCGGCCACGTGGTGGCCAATCTGGTGCCATGCAACCCGAAGGTGAATGTGGCCAAGTGGCGACGACACTGGATCGACTTCCTAGCCGACCGGGCAGTGGCCGAGCGTGTGTAACGACGCTTACCAGGGTGGTGCCGACCTGGCTTACCTCGTGGGGCGCACGGAAGCGGTCTGCAGGGGATCGTGGCTCCAACATGATGCGCGAGCGGACGGCGAAGCGATATCTGCCGCCACGAAGGTGGGTTTTCTGCGACGACGAGTTACACTGATGTCATGCACGACCTCGGCTACCTGGGGGTGAGTCGCCGTTGAGCCCCCGATCAGTTGATGCCGCGAGATGGCTCATCGCCGTCGCTGCCGACGCAGGCCGGACGCTGACGAATTTCCAGATCAACAAGTTGCTCTACTACGCCCACGGCGATTACCTGGATCGTCACGGAAAACCCTTGTTCAGGGAGGGGTTTGAAGCTTGGGAGCATGGTCCAGTTTGCCCGCCCGTCTATCGCGCATTCAGTGATTTCGGCTCTGAGCCGATTGCCAATATCCAGGTAGATCGCGTGCGCTTGGCTCGCAACATCGCTCCGACGGCCCTCTGTGCTCTCGAACAAGCGTGGGCAGACTACGGCGACTGGTCTGTCTCTGAATTGTGGGACGACGTACACCGTCCAGAAAGCCCTTGGGAAGCCGTTTACGTACCTGGGGAGGACCACACCGAGATCACGGACGACGCGATCAAGGCGTACTTCTCGGACCTCCAGACGCCGAGGCTTCGTCGGTCGATGAACCGTTTGAGGAAGCGCCGCGATGAACGCGGTGATTCTCGCGGAGAGGTTGTCGGCGACGCTGGATTGTCGTCCGAAATTGAGGCGTGGAGCGACCTGCGCGCAGCCGGAACGTCCGGTCTCCTGGGATAATTCAGATCCGTGCCGCTGAGTTCGATCCAGTACCGAGGTGTGTACAAGCTTCGTGATGGCGATCTGCGACTGCACCCCGATCCGGATGGCAGACCTATCGGCACCAAGGCGCGCTATTTCGTGGTGTTGAGCAATCGCGAGGTCTGTCAGAGTGCTGAGTGGCATTACGTCGTTGGCTGTCCTACGTCTACGGACCCGAACCACGTTACGGAGTATTGCGTTGAAGCGCCGCGCGGTAGCGGCAATCTTCCCGAGGACTGCTGGATCAGAGTGCCAGCGATTCAACCCCTCGATAAGTCTGTGCTCTTCGGGGGCGACTTCTGCGGCGAGTTGAAGGGTGACCCCCGGAAGCGGCTCGAAGAGGTCGTGGTCGACATGATCGGCCTTTTGTAGCTCACAATGGCCGATTACTCTACGATCCGACCGTGGAATTCCTCAAGTACGGCGTCGGCTGGATTATCGCCATCGGCTTTGGTGCGGCTGGCGTGTATTACTTTCTGTACAACCGACGCCGGAAGAAGCTAGAAGTCAACGGACGGTCGGGCAGTCTTAGGCTGCCTACCGCAGAAAAAGCTGCCGGCGACCTCAGGATCACCTTCAACGAAGATGCAATCGACGATCCTCACATATTCGAATTTTCGGTCACAAATACTGGGCATAAAGATATCGCCAGCAAAGATTTTGACGGAGGTGTGCCGTACAGTGTCGACTTGGGGGCGAAAATTGTCGCCCGCCTTCAAATCCCGGGTTTACAGAACACTGCCGCAGCATTTCAAATCAGCGAGGAAAATTACCAGACCATAGTTTTGAAGCCGAGCAAGATCGCTGTTGGGAGCACGCTGAAGATACGCGTGCTCTTGGATGGACGACCGAACGTCACGTATGGCGAAAACCCTTTGATTGACACCGATATAGTTAGAGGGAAGTCTGAGCGAGCAAAGGCGCAAAAAGCAGTGCGGCGCATGATGCTGGCGCTGATTCCTCTAAGTCTAGTAATCGCACTTCTCAGCATTATTCCCCAGTTATTCTTAGATAATAGCCGGGCCCGAAAAACAAGTTGGTGGATCTTTCATGACATCGTCGCCAGTCCGACCTGGGCCTTGGCGTGCAGCTTGTCCGGGGCTGCGCTTGTTCCCCTCGCCTTGGCGTTGACCTTCTTCGTGTTCTACAAGACCCAGAAACTGGCCAGTATGAATCGTCGTGTTGTCGAGCTTGGCTAAGCGGCCCATGCGTAGCACTTCTTTATGTCACCGCCATGCGCTCTTATCGTCGTGCGTCCACTCGAAGTCACGGACGCGGATAGCCAAAGTCGGCACGTCCGGGGACGGTAAAGCCAAACGCCTCAAACAGGGTTCGCGATTACCCGCTTGGACAGAGACGCCAAGAAGTCGTAGAAGAGCGGTGTGTATCCATCGCACTCCTTAAGGGCCAGTTTCCCGTCTCGCACGGTGACGGTCTGGCCGGCGAAACGAATTTGCCCTGACACTAAGCGACTTACACTAAAGTCCTCGAAGTCGACGCGAGGATTACGATTGCGCCACTCCGTCTCGGGGTAATGATAGTAGTAGAGGCGGCCATCTGGAGTAAGCACCTGCATTTGGACGATCCTGCCCCTGATGCCGACGGCTTCTCCTGCGCGTCGAGCGCTGAGCACGAACCCAGGCGCACAAGTGAGGTTCTTGAACCTGCCGAGTTTAACGACCTCGCTGTGCATCGGCGCTCCCTGCTCACTGAGATACCGCGCCATGTCGACGAGCGCCTGCCGCAATTCAGCAGAAAGATGTCGCGCGGCGTTTTCCTGTTCGGTCCGACGATTCTCTTCCTCTCGGGTTTCCTGCTGCAGCTTGTGCGTCTGCTTTCGGACAGCATCATCGAAGCTGGACATTCGCCCCTCATCTCGTCGACAGGCAAGTGTCGACAATTTAGCAGGCTCGAATTTTGGCAACCAGGGTGTAATCTCTCACTACCGAGTACGCCATCGGGACGATTGCCGCGGCGGCGTTCGGCGCCATCCTCTACAGCGTGGTCACCGGCGACTCGATCGTCGGTGCGCTGACCAACATCATCAACCGGGCACTGAACACCAACGTGTAGCCGATGCCGGTTTCAGCACCGTCGAAGCCGCACTCGCCATTGCCGCACTGGTGGCGGTGCTCGTCGTCTGCGTCAGCGGCCTCACGGCGGTCACCGCCCAAGTCCGCTGTGTCGACGCGGCCAGGGAAGCGGCCAGGCTGGCTGCCCGCGGCGACACGGCGGGCGCTGATGCGGTGGTCCGCGGTGTCGCACCGCCGGGTGCGGCGGTGGAGTTCCGCAGGCGCGGCGACTTCGTCGAGGCCCGGGTCAGCACCCGGTCGCGGCTGCTGCCGGGCATCACGATCTCGGCCGGTGCGTTGGCGGCGGCCGAACCCGATCGCTGACGATGCCGGGGCGGCAACGGTTTTGGGCGCGTTGCTGATCGTGGTGCTCGTGACGATCACGCTCGCGGGTGTGCAACTCGGCGGTGCCGTAGTGGCCAGGCACCGAGCCCAGGCGGCGGCCGACCTTGCCGCGCTCGCCGCGGCGGCCGCACTCCCGGGCGGGACCGCCGCCGCGTGCAGGCAGGCGCTCGGCGTGACCGCCGCGATGGGTGCGGTGTTGCAGGGCTGTGACGTCGACCGACTCGACGTGGTCCTCACCGTGAGTTTCGGGCGGGCGCGCGCCGTAGCGCGGGGCGGGCCGGCTATTTAGCGATGTCGTCGGCGGACAGCAGCTTCGCCTCACTCAGCTCGATGTCGGTGGGCAACCGAAGCGTGATGAGGCCGGCGAAGATTCCGTTGTCCAGTTCGACACGGTTGACGCTGACGTGCATCGGCACCCACCCCTCTTCCACTCCGGGGAGCCGCAAAACCCTACTGGTCGAACCGCTTTCGAATTCCTTGGCCATCGGCTCCAGAAGGCCTTTGTCGGCTGGATGGAACTGGACACCCTGGCGCCAGTCGTAGTGTGGGCACGGGTCGTCGAGCCACTTGAGCAGATTCCAGCTGCCCAGGTCGACGATCGCCCGGTACACCCCCGGCTGCGAGAGACCCTTGAGGATGCGCTGGGCCAGCAGATCGGTCGGCGCATCCGACGGGTCGAGTTCCCCGACGAGGTTCATGGCCCGGGCGATGAGATGCTCGGTGCCGTCCTCAGCAGGTTCCATCGCCGTGCGCGCGACGAAACCCACCCGTCGGCGCCCGCCCAGTTTGTCGGTGAAATCCCAGCTGGTGCAATACGTACGGCCGGGGCCGGGATCGACCGCCAGCGCCAGCACGCGGGCTTCGTCCCGGTTGAGGTCACGGCTGGGCAGATCCTCGACGAACGCCCGCCCGTGGGTGCGTTCCTCGGATGGGTCCATCCCGGCGTTGGTCAGCGACTCGACGGTGTCGGTGGCCTCCCCGGTGGTCATGTCCCACTTCAGCGGCCCGGGAATCGGCCGCTCCGGTGGCTCAGCGTCGGCCGGACCGATCCACACGTGCACGCCGTGCACCTTGCCGTCGGTCATCTGGACAGCTTCGGTGCGGATGACCCGGTCGCTCTTCGGGGTGATGCTGGCGAGGCTGGTGCCCGTGGAGACGGTCTCGGAGATGGCGGTCTGAATCGCGGCCAGATGCGGATTCCGTCGCAGAAACGCGGTGATCGGCACGAGGTTCTTCATCTGGCGGCCCTGTGCGACGACGACAGGCTCGGAGCCCAGTGTCTCCACCAGCAGCCAGTCGTGGTTCATGGCTGGGAGTTTAACGGTGCAGCCACCACGCGGCTCACAGGAAACTCGCAGGTGAGCGGGACAGGGCAGTACAGCTAGACGTCATCTACCTGCGGAGTTCCTTGCGCGGACCGGGCGATTTGGGTACTTTTCGGCTACGTCCGATCCGTCGGACCTGAGAGCGGATCGAGTTGTCCGACCGTTCCTCGCAGGCGATTCGCATCGCCCAAGGCCTCCAGCAGAGTGGGGCGCGAACCCCCTTGTGGATTGGTGTGGCCGATTCTCGGTGGTCGACCGTTTGAGGGGTCGGTCGGCGACCGACGATCACATCTGGCCGCCGGCAAGCTCGGCCAACACGAGCCTGAGCACCCTCACCGCACCCGCCTTGTCCAGCGGTTCATTGCCGTTCCCACACTTCGGGGACTGCACGCACGACGGGCACCCCTGCGGGCACTCGCACGATTCGATGGCGTCTGCCGTGGCGCCCAGCCAGGTCGCCGCCATCCGGTAGCCCTGTTCGGCGAATCCCGCGCCGCCGGGGTGACCGTCGTAGACGAACACCGTGGGCAGGCCACCCTCTCCGATTGCGGTCGACAGGCCGCCGATGTCGCCGCGGTCGCAGCTGGCCACCAGCGGTAGCAGCCCGATTGCAGCGTGCTCGGCGGCGTGCAGCGATCCCGGTATCCGGGGTAGCTCGATTCCACTGTCCAGCAACGCTTCTGGCGTGATCGTGTACATCACCGCGGTGGTGGGCAGCGACTGCTCGGGCATATCGAGTTCGACGAAGTCGATGACCTCACCGGAGAAGCGGCGACGCAGGTAACCGATCACCCGGTGGGTCACCGACACTGGCACCAGTCCCAGTTCCACCGCGTCGAAGCTCACCCGCTCGCCGGCTCCGGTCACGGTGATGTCGGTGAGCTCGCGGGCATAGGTCGAATAGCCCGGGTCCTCGGCATGGACGAAAGCCACGCCGTCCTCGAGGCGCAACGAGTCCACGACATAACTCTCACCCTGATGCAAATACACCGCGCCGGGGTGAACGGTGGCCGGTGCCTGCCCGGCCGCGGTGTTGCCGAGCATGCGGCCGGTGCCCTCTTCAACGATGGCCACCTGACCGCCCGCCGACCCGCGGATGTCGACGGCGGGATGCGGGTCCAGCCCGGCTGCCGGGAAGTACCGGCTGCCGCGACGGCGCAACAGCCCGTCGTCGACCAATGCGGCAGCCACCGGCTCGGCCTCCCACCGCCGTACCTCTGCGTCATCCAGCGGCATTTCGGTTGCTGCGCAGAGCAACTGAGGGCCGAGGACATACGGGTTGGCGGGGTCGATGACCACCCGTTCGACGGGCTTGTCCAGCAGCGCAGCGGGATGGTGCACCAGGTAGGTGTCCAGTGGGTCGTCGCGCGCGATCAGCACCACCAGCGCACCCTGGCCGCGCCGTCCCGATCGGCCGGCCTGCTGCCAGAACGACGCGACCGTGCCGGGGAAGCCGGCCAGCAATACCGCGTCCAGCCCGGCGATGTCGATACCCAACTCGAGGGCGTTGGTCGTTGCCAGACCGCGTAACTCGCCGTCGTACAGTGCCCGCTCCAGTGCCCGCCGGTCCTCGGCCAGATAACCCGCCCGGTAGGACGCCACGGTGTCGAGCAACTGCGGCGCGATGTCCTCCAGGCGAGCCCGCGCCGCCAGCGCGGTCAGCTCCGCGCCGCGCCGCGATCGCACGAACGTCAGCGTCCGGGCCCCCTCGGCGACCAGGTCGGCCATCATCCGCGCCGCCTCGGCTCCCGCCGAGCGCCGCACCGGCGCACCGTTCTCACCGAACAGATCCGTGCGTAACTCCGGCTCCCACAGCGCCACCGTGCGCGCGCCATGCGGCGAGCCGTCCTCGGTGACCGCCTCCACCGTCTGCCCGATCAACTCCGACGCCGTCTGCCCCGGCGCCGCGGTGGTGGCACTGGCGAAGATCACCGTAGGGCTCGACTCGGGCGCGTACCGTTCACACAAGCGAAGCAGCCGGCGCAGGACCATCGCCACGTTGGACCCGAAAATGCCGCGGTAGTAATGGCATTCGTCAACCACGATGTAGCGCAGACCACGCAGGAACACCGCCCAGCGGGCATGGTTGCGCAGCAGCGAGAGATGAATCATGTCCGGGTTGGAGAACAGCCACCTCGAGCGTTCGCGGGCGAACCGGCGCACCTCCGTCGGGGTGTCGCCGTCATAGGAGGTGGGTGCCACGTCGGCCAGTGCGGGTACCGCGGTGGTCAGCGCGTGAGCGGCCCGCAACTGGTCGTGGCCAAGCGCTTTCGTCGGCGACAAATACAGCGCCCGGGCCCGCGGGTCGCGGGACAGCGCATCCATGATCGGCAGCTGGAACGCCATCGACTTGCCGGAGGCCGTGCCGGTACTGACCACCACGTGACGGCCGGCATGGGCGAGGTCAGCGGCGCGAACCTGATGCGACCACGGGGCGGTGACGCCGTGATCGTGGAACGCGCGGAGCACATCTGGCTCGACCCAGGCCGGCCACGCGGCGGTGACGGCGCCGCGGGCGGCGATGTCCGCGACGTGACGCAACGCCTCCGGAGAGGACTCGGCGCCCGCGACGGCCGCGGCCAGCAGCTCGTTACCGAAGCTCGCCATCGCCGACCCCCTTTCCGTTCCGCGACTCCGCAACGTAACGCCCGTATCGAATTGTTCATCAGTTGGTAGCACCGAGACTGTCGCAAGTGCGCTGAACGTGATTGGATAAAGGCGGTCGCAGCTTCTGTGTTCGTGTCTTCACATCGCAGGATCGACGTTGCGATCGCGGTTCCTGCGAGGGTCTGTAGGTCGGGTGAGTTCCGACAACTCCACGAAGGATGGCGGTCGGAACGGGCCCGGTTTGCCGAAAACTCGGTCGACCGCACCCGGTAGCAAGAGAAGGAAAGTACGAAAGATGCCACAGGGAACTGTGAAGTGGTTCAACGCGGAGAAGGGCTTCGGGTTCATTGCACCCGAGGACGGTTCTGCAGATGTGTTCGTCCACTACACGGAAATTCAGGGGTCGGGCTTCCGCACCCTTGAGGAGAACCAGAGGGTCGAGTTCGAGGTCGGTCAGAGCCCCAAGGGACCGCAGGCCACAGGCGTGCGCTCTATCTGATCAACAGCGACATACAGGAATCACCCCCGTGCGTCCCGGTAACGGGCACCGCCGGGGGTGCTTCGTTTTCTGAGCCCATTCGGCTCGGCTGCACGGCGCTTGCCGCCAACTGCCTTACTGTCGAGTCGTGAGCCAGCTGTCGTTCTTCTCGGCTGAGTCGGTGCCGCCTGCGGTCGCCGACCTCACCGGGGTGCTCGCAGCGGCCGGTCAGGTCGTGGTGGTCGGCAGCGGCGCGCGGCTCTCGGTGGTGGTCGAGGACCTGTGGCGGGCGACGGCCCTCGCCGAGATGATGACCGAGGCGAGGCTGGAGCCCGAGATCACCCGCACCGAGGAGGACACCCCTCTGGTGCGGACCGCGGTCGACGTCCGGCTGGTGAACATCGCCGCCGACTGGACGCGTGGGGCGGTCAAGACGGTCCCGCCGCAGTGGCTGCCCGGGCCGCGGGAGCTGCGGGCCTGGACGCTCGCTGCGGGCACACCCGAGGCCGACCGCTATCTTCTTGGTCTGGACCCGCACGCACCGGATACCCATTCGCCGCTCGCATCGGCGTTGATGCGGGTGGGAATCGCACCGACATTGATCGGGACCAGAGGGTCCCGGCCGGCGTTGCGAATCAGTGGTCGCAGGCGGTTATCGCGCCTGGTAGAGAACGTGGGGGAACCGCCGGATGACACCGAAGCGTTGTCAGCGTGGCCAAGGATCTGACACATTCCGTGTGGAGGGCCGGTTTGCGTCGGCTCGCCCGGGGTGCGAAATTGTCAGTTGCCCGCGAGGCCGGGGGTACCTGTGGGCAAGACAGAAGTGGAGCGTAAGCGCAGTTGGCTGACGACGAAACCCGCGACAGCGGCGGCGGCAATGGTCGCGTCCGACGGCTCGTCATCGTCGAGTCGCCGACAAAGGCGCGCAAAATCGCCGGTTACCTGGGCTCCAACTACATCGTCGAGTCGTCCCGCGGACACATCCGCGACCTCCCGCGCAACGCCGCTGACGTGCCCGCGAAGTACAAATCCGAACCGTGGGCCCGGCTCGGGGTCAATGTCGAGCAGAACTTCGAGCCGCTCTACATCATCAGCCCGGAGAAGAAGAGCACCGTCAGCGAGCTCAAAGACCTGTTGAAGAACGTCGACGAGCTCTACCTGGCCACGGACGGTGACCGCGAAGGCGAGGCCATCGCCTGGCATCTGCTGGAAACCCTTAAACCCCGCGTGCCGGTCAAGCGGATGGTCTTCCACGAGATCACCGAGCCGGCTATCCGTGCGGCCGCCGAACATCCCCGTGACCTGGACAACGACCTGGTCGACGCGCAGGAGACCCGCCGCATCCTCGACCGGCTCTACGGCTACGAAGTCAGCCCGGTGCTGTGGAAGAAGGTCGCCCCGCGACTGTCGGCGGGCCGCGTCCAGTCGGTCGCCACCCGGATCATCGTGCAGCGGGAACGCGACCGCATGGCGTTCCGCAGCGCGTCCTACTGGGACGTGCTGGCCGAGCTCGACGCCAGCGTGTCCGACCCGAACGCCGCGCCGCCGCGCTTCACCGCCCGGCTGGTCAGCGTGGACGGCAAGCGGGTGGCCAGCGGCCGCGACTTCGACTCCCTCGGTGTGGTTCGTAAGTCCGACGAGGTTGTCGTGCTCGACGAGGCCTCGGCCGGCTCGCTGGCTACCGGCCTGCGGGGGGCCAGCCTGTCGGTGGCGTCCGTAGAAGAGAAGCCCTATACCCGGCGGCCATATCCGCCGTTCATGACCTCCACGTTGCAGCAGGAGGCCGGTCGCAAGCTGCGGTTCACCTCCGAGCGCACCATGAGCGTCGCCCAGCGGCTGTACGAAAACGGCTACATCACCTACATGCGTACCGACTCGACGACACTGTCGGAGTCCGCCATCAACGCCGCCCGTAACCAGGCACGCCAGCTCTACGGCGACGAGTACGTGCATCCGTCGCCGCGCCAGTACACCCGCAAGGTCAAGAACGCCCAGGAGGCGCACGAGGCCATCCGCCCCGCCGGTGACACCTTCGCCACCCCGGGTGCCCTGCACCGCGAGCTCGACGGTGACGAGTTCCGGCTCTATGAGCTGATCTGGCAGCGGACGGTGGCCTCGCAGATGGCCGATGCGCGGGGGACCACGCTGAGCCTGCGCATCGCCGGCACCGAACCCGACGGGCGTGAGGTGGTGTTCAGCGCCAGCGGCCGCACGATCACCTTCCCGGGCTTCATGAAGGCCTACGTCGAGACCGTCGACGAGCTCGCCGGCGGCGAGGCCGACGACGCCGAGAGCCGGCTGCCGCAGCTGCGTCAGGGCCAGCGGGTGGACGCCACCCAGCTCACCCCCGACGGGCACAACACCAACCCGCCGGCCCGCTACACCGAGGCCTCGTTGATCAAGGCGCTCGAGGAGCTCGGAATCGGCCGTCCCTCAACGTATTCCTCGATCATCAAGACGATCCAGGACCGCGGTTACGTGCACAAAAAGGGCAGCGCCCTGGTGCCGTCCTGGGTGGCGTTCGCGGTGACCGGCCTACTCGAACAGCATTTCGGGCGGCTGGTGGACTACGACTTCACCGCGGCCATGGAAGACGAACTCGACGAGATCGCCTCGGGCCACGAACGCCGCACCAACTGGCTGTCCAACTTCTATTTCGGCGGCGAGCACGGCGTGGCCGACTCGATCGCCCGCGCCGGCGGCCTCAAGAAGCTGGTCGGGGTCAACCTCGAGGGAATCGACGCCCGAGAAGTCAACTCCATCAAGCTTTTTGACGACGAGCACGGCCGCCCGATCGTGGTGCGCGTCGGTAAGAACGGCCCGTACCTGGAGCGGATGATCACCGGCGACGACGGTGAGCCGACCCCGCAGCGGGCCAACCTCAGTGACGAGATCACCCCGGACGAGCTGACTCTGGAGCTGGCCGAAACCCTTTTTGCGACACCGCAGGAAGGCCGGGTACTCGGCGTCGACCCGGAGAGCGGGCACGAGATCGTCGCCCGCGACGGCCGTTACGGCCCGTATGTCACCGAGGTGTTGCCGCCGCCGCCCGAGGAGGACGGTGGGGTCACCGCCAAGAAGGGCAAGAAGCCGACCGGCCCCAAACCACGCACCGGTTCGCTATTCCGGTCGATGGACCTGCAGACCGTTACCCTCGAGGACGCGCTGAAGCTGCTGTCGCTGCCGCGACTGGTCGGCGTCGACCCCCAGTCGGGCGAGGAGATCACCTCACAGAATGGCCGCTACGGCCCATATCTGAAGCGGGGCACCGACTCTCGTTCGTTAGCCACTGAGGATCAGATCTTCGACATCACGTTGGACGAGGCGTTGAAGATCTACGCCGAGCCCAAACGTCGCGGCGGTCAGGGTGCGGCGGCCCCGCCGCTGCGCGAGCTGGGCACCGACACCGCGTCGGGCAAGCCGATGGTTATCAAGGACGGCCGGTTCGGCCCCTACGTCACCGACGGTGAGACCAACGCCAGCCTGCGCAAGGGCGATGACGTTCTGAGCATCACCGACGAGCGCGCCTCCGAACTGCTTGCCGACCGCCGTGCCCGCGGGCCGGTGAAGAAGGTGTCGCGTAAGGCACCGGCGAAGAAGGCACCCGCCAAGAAAACGCCCGCCAAGAAAGCCGCCAAGAAGGCCTGATCTCGTCGCGCCCACACCTACTAACGGGCGCGGAAAGTCAAGTGCAGAGCGACATTTCGTCGATCTCGGCGAAGGACCTACCCTGCGACGTCGCTGGTGAGTTCGGGCCGCGGAGTCGGCACGGCCAGCTTGGCCGGGCGGGCCAGCTGGGTCGGTGCCGTGCGGCCACGCAATTCGACGATCTCGCCGACGTTCCAGCACAGCGCCTCGGCGTCGAGTGCACCGCTGACCGCGATCGCCGAGGCGAGCACGTGGCCGTTCTCCAGCTTGGCCAGCTCGGTGAGCCGCGCGGCCTCGTTGACCGGATCGCCGATCACGGTGTATTCGAAGCGGGCCTGCGCACCGATGTGCCCGGCGATCGCCCGCCCGGCCGACACTCCGATGCCGAATTCGGTCTGGCCCAGTACCTCGACGAGTTCGTCGTGTAGCTCGCGGGACGCGGCCAGCGCCGCTCCGGAGGCGTCCGGGTGCTCGATGGGGGCGCCGAAGATGCACAGTGCCGCGTCACCCTGGAACTTGTTGACGAACCCGCCGTGCTTCTTGACGGTGTCGACGACAACGCGGAAGAACTCGTTGAGCAGGCCGACGACCTCGCTGGGCGGCCGGGTGGACGCCAGCTGGGTCGATCCGACCAGGTCGACGAACAGCACCGCAACATCGCGTTCCTGGCCGCCGAGCTCGGTGCCCCGCTCGAGGGCCCGGCGGGCGACGTCCTCGCCGACGTAGCGGCCGAACAGGTCACGCAGCCGCTGCCGCTCGGAGAGGTCGCGGACCATGTCGTTGAAGCCGGCCTGCAGCAGGCCGAGCTCGCTGGCGTCGTAGATCTGCATGTGGGCGTTGTAGTTACCGCGCTGCACCTCGCCGAGCGCCCAGCGCAGCTGGCGCAGCGGGTCGGCGATCGACATCGCGGCCAGCAGGTTGCCGGCCAGCCCGATCACCAGCGCGGCGATCGCCATCAGCAGGATCGGGGTGAACAGCTGGTCGGCGGATGCCTGCAGCAGCGAGAACTTGGCGGCCACCACCGACAGCACGATGGCCAGCAGGGGCACACCGGTGGACAGCAGCCAGGTCAGCAGCAGGCGCAGCACCACCCCGGGCCTGCGGAATTTCTCCGGCGGTCCGCCGCGCAGGGCGGCCACCGCGACCGGGCGCAGCACCCGCTCGGCCTGCAGGTAGCCGATGATCGAGGTGGCGGCTGCGCCGAGCAGGGTGGCGACCGCCATCACGGGGGCCGCGTGGCTGGCCACCGGCCAACTGGCCGCGATGAACACGATCGCGCCCAGCACCCAGTTCGTCATGCTGATCATCGATCGGTACACCGGCATCCGCAGCGCCCGCAGCCGGGCCGCCTCGGTGGTCTCCGGGTCGTCGTCGGCCAGCAGGGCGTCACGTCGTTGCCAACGGAACACCGGCACCAGCAGCTTGAGACTGACGAAGGCGCCAACCCCGAACGAGATGAACAGATAGCTCAGGAAGATCGCCAGGTTCACCGTCGGGAGGTCCTGGAGCATGATGCGGTCCGCGGGCGGCAGCCCGAACCGCAGGAACCCCAGCACGAGCAGCGCGCCGATGATGTCGGCCTGCAGCATGCCCAGCGAGAACACCGGCCAGGGCGTGCGGGCGACCCAGCGGATGAATCCGCTGATTCGTCCGCTGCTGGTCGGCGCAGTGCTCACGCACCCACCGTATCGGTCCAGAGCGACGGATCTGCACCTTAACGAGCCACCGCGGAGCCGAAGTGTCGTCGCTGCGCACTAGGGTCTGGAGGTGATGTCCGGGGTATTTACGCGGCTGGTGGGCCAATCTGCGGTGGAAGCCGAGCTGGTCGCCGCGGCTCGTGCTGCCCGGGGTGATTCCGCTCACGATATCGCCGCGACCGGCACCATGACACACGCCTGGCTGATCACCGGACCGCCCGGCTCGGGCCGGTCGGTGGCGGCGCTGTGCTTCGCCGCTGCGCTGCAGTGCACCTCGGAGGGCGCCCCGGGCTGCGGCGAATGCCGGGCGTGCACGACGACGATGGCCGGAACACACGGTGACGTGCGGCGCATCATCCCCGAGGGTCTGTCGATCGGTGTCGATGAGATGCGCGCCATCGTTCAGATCGCCTCGCGGCGGCCCAGTACCGGCCGTTGGCAGATCGTCGTGGTCGAAGACGCCGACCGGCTGACCGAAGGCGCGGCCAACGCGCTGCTGAAAGTGGTCGAGGAGCCGCCGCCGTCGACGGTCTTCCTGCTGTGCGCGCCGTCGGTGGACCCCGAGGACATCGCGATCACCCTGCGGTCGCGGTGCCGGCACTTGCCGTTGGTGACGCCTCCGACGGCGGCGATCGCGCAGGTGCTCATCGACAGTGACGGCCTGGACCCCGACGAGGCGCAGTGGGCGGCCTCGGTCAGCGGCGGGCATGTCGGGCGGGCCCGGCGATTGGCGACCGATCCGGACGCCCGTGAGCGCCGGGCGCGTGCGCTGAGCCTGGCGCGAGACGCGGCCACACCGTCGCGGGCGTATGCGGCCGCCGAGGAGTTGGTGGCCACCGCCGAGGCTGAGGCCCGTGCCCTCACCGGTGGACGCGACGAAGCGGAGTCCGAGGAGTTGCGGACGGCCCTGGGGGCCGGCGGTACCGGCAAGGGCACCGCAGGCGCATTGCGGGGGTCCGCAGGGGCGATCAAGGACCTCGAGCGCCGGCAGAAGTCCCGGCACACCCGGGCGTCGCGGGACGCCCTGGACCGCGCCCTGATCGACCTCGCGACCTACTTCCGCGATGCATTACTGGTGGCAGAGGGTGCCGCGGTCGCGCCTAACCACCCCGATATGGCCGAGAAGGTCGCGGCCATGGCCGCGCACGCCTCCCCGGAACGGCTACTGCGCTGCATCGAGGCGGTGCTCGAATGCCGGGAGGCGCTGGCGATGAACGTCAAGCCCAAGTTCGCCGTCGATGCCCTGGTCGCCACCGTGGGTCAGGCATTGCGCTCCGACCTGTAGACTCACTGCTCGGTCCAAGGCGGGATGCTCTTCGCGCAAGCGCTCATCGCCACGGCCACGCCGCCTTAGCTCAGTCGGTAGAGCGATTCACTCGTAATGAATAGGTCGGGGGTTCGATTCCCCCAGGCGGCTCCATTTTCCTCCCGCGAGGGTCATAAGTGGCCACTCGGCGAGAAGGGGAGCGGGGCCTACGGGAACAGCGCCTCGGTCGCGATGTTCTTGGCGGTGGCGGCCGCGGGGAAGCCGGCGTAGCCGCTGGCGTGGTAGATCACCTCGGCCAGTTCGTCGTCGGACAAGCCGTTCTGCCGGGCGATCTTGAAGTGCGCCTTGAGCTCGTCGCTCGCCCGCAGCGCGATCAGGATGCCCAGGGTGACCAGGCTTCGGTCCCGGCGGCTGAGCCCCTCGCGGGTCCACAGCTGGCCGAACACGTTCTCCAGGCCGATATCCATGAACTCACCGGCGAACCCGCCGCTGAAGTCGACGTCACCGTCGGGTATCACGCCCGGCAGCATCTCCCGCATCACCCGCAGGCCATCCTCACGCAACTTAGACATACGAACTACTTTCCCACACTCCGAGGGGCTCACCGGCTGGGTGCGAGGTAGCCCACCGGGCCTGAGGCCAGGCACAGCGACAGCGCGGCCGTCGTCGCCCGCACCGTGATCGCGTCACCCGCACCGGGCAACCGCACGAACACGCGGTTGAGGCCCGGATGCACGGTCACCTTGGTCTCCGGCCCCTCCGAGAGCGCCATCGTCATCGAACCGTCGCTGTTGGCCAGATAGTTGATCTCGGCCGTCCAGTCCGCGGGCAGCATCGGCCCGTCCATCGGCATCCGCACCGACGCCTCCGGCTGGACGAGATAGCCGCAGCCCGGCGTGGGCCCGGGCGCGATCGTGCGCACCCACGTCACGTTCGCGTCGACCACCCGCCCGCTGCTGTCCAGCATCCGCAATTGTGTTGTGGACGAGGCGAAGTCGGGCCGATCCCGAATGAGCGCGAACATGTGACTGGCCAGGTTCTCGGGATAGGCGACGCGCTGCAACACCAGCGGGTCGACCTCCTGATCCAGCAGCGGTGCTGGCGAGGACGCCCGGGCCTCGGCCAGCCCCCGGATCGCGTTCTGCAGGTAGGGCTGCGCCGGGTTGTCCTTCCAGCTGGTCAGAAACGTCGATGTCGAATACAGGCTGCTGGCCAGGAACGCCACGGTGACACCGGCCACCACCGCGGTGCGCGCCCGCGAGGCATCCAGCCAGGCCGACGACGGCCGGTTCGGTGCGCACAGCCCGACGGCGGTCAGCAGCGCCAGCACGACGACGAGATCGGGGAAATAGCGCAGGGTTTGGGCCAGCTCCAGGGCGGTGAACCGCGAGGATCGCATCAGATAGATCGGAATCTGGCAGGCCACCGCATAGGCCAGCGCCACCAGCCACACCGGGCCGAGGCGCTGTTTGCGGGCCAGCGTCACCGCGATCACCACGGCCAGCGCCAGCCAGCCCAGGACCATCACCGACACCGGCGGCACCCCCCACGGCGAGGCGGGCGCCCACCGCTGCCACTGCCACGGACCGCCGGCCAGGCCGGGCACGATCCCGTGAGTGAAGGAGCGGCGCAACAGATCCCACGTCATCGCCAGGTCCGAACTCCAGCGCTGCTGATCCACCACGACCAGGTAGACACCGACCCACGCCGCCGTCAGCGCCAGCGCGGCGGTCCACAACCGCACACCAGCGCGCCACGCCGAGCGCACGGCGGCCGGATCACCCTGCACGTACAGCAGCAACGCGACCATGGTGAACGCCACGAAGGGGATCACCGCGGCCTTCTCGAAGAACAGCAGACCGCCGAAGAACACCAGCACGCCGCTGATCGCGTACCGCAGATTACCGGTGCGCACCAACAGGATTGCGTCAGCACACACCCAGGCCAGCGCGGCCAGCATCGGCAGCGAGTTCAGCGCGGCCGCCCACCAGGCGAAGCCCGGTACGCCCAGCGGGGTGAACAGTGCGAACGTCAGCGGCACCAACAGCACCGGCCGCCAGCCCAAGATCACGTGCAGCGCCCGCAACAGCGACAGCGATACCAGCAGCTGCAGCACGATCAGGCTCACCGCGGGCCACGCCCACACCAGCGGAGCCAGCCGGGTGATGACCCCTGCCACCAGAAACGCGCCGGGCATCACGTGACCGTCGTGGTCGTCGAACAGGTACGACGGCGACAGCAGTCCCTGCGTCCCGGCCCGTCCGACCAGGATCAGGTCGTCCCAGTAGAAGTAGCCCCCGAACGCCAGCACCGCGCGCACGACCAGCTGCAGCGCGATCAGGACGACGGCCGCCACCGCGACCGGTGACACGCGCGCCACCTGAGCCGGAACTGCCATCGCCTCGACTGTACGTCCTCTCGGTAGGGTGGCAGGAATGCAGGTACTGGTCACCGGAGCTGCCGGGTTCATCGGATCGGCGCTGGTGGATCGGCTGCTCGCCGACGGCCACACCGTCGTCGGCATCGACGATCTGAGTTCGGGCCGCGCCGCCAACCTCGACGACGCCCACGCCCACGGCGGTCTGACCTTCGTCCAGGCCGACATCGTCACCGCCGATCTCACTGCCCTGCTCGCTGAGCACCAGCCCGAGGTGGTTTACCACCTGGCTGCCCAGATCGACGTCCGGCGCTCGGTCACCGACCCCGAGTTCGACGCACAAGTCAACGTCATTGGCACCGTGCGTCTGGCGGAGGCGGCCCGCCGCGCCGGGGTGCGCAAGGTGGTCTTCACCTCCTCGGGCGGCTCAATCTATGGTGTGCCGAAGAACTACCCGACCAATGAGACCGCGCCCGCAAACCCCGAATCACCCTATGCGGCAAGCAAAATCGCTGGCGAAACCTACTTGAACACCTTCCGCCATCTCTACGGCCTGGAGTGCTCGCACATCGCACCGGCCAACGTCTACGGCCCCCGGCAGAATCCGCACGGCGAGGCCGGGGTGGTGGCGATCTTCGCCACCGCGTTGCTGACGGGCCGGCCCACCAAGGTCTACGGCGACGGCTCCAACACCCGCGACTACGTCTTCGTCGACGACGTGGTCGACGCGTTCGTCCGCGCCTCCGGGGCGGCTGGCGGCGGGCAGCGGTTCAACATCGGCACCGGCGTGGAGACCTCCGACCGCGCACTGCACACCGCGGTCGCCAAGGCCGTCGGCGCCCCTGATGCGCCCGAGACGGCACCCGCGCGGCTGGGTGATCTGACCCGGTCGTGCCTGGATGTCCGCAAGGCCCAGATGGTGCTGGGCTGGCATCCCCAGGTACACCTCGAGGAGGGCATCAGCCGCACCGTCGAGTACTTCCGCGAGCTGGGTTAGGCGTCCGGGACGCGGGCGCCATCGAGGGCCACCGCCCGGGCCAGCCGGGCATACCGCAGCTCGAGTTCCTTGAACCGCAGGTAGGTACTCAACGTCGTGAACACGAACGCGATGATCAGGGCATAGGTGATCAGGTCGGCCCCGCGCCGCACCCCGAGCCAGTTGGCCAGCACGGTGGTGTCGTCGGGCCGCAGGATGGCGTAGATCGCGGCGATCACGAACACCACGTAGCCGACCTTCACCCAGGCCTTCGCCTTGGCGTTGGTGCGGGAGCGCAGCAGGTACACCAGCAGCACCATGACGGCCGCGATCAGCAGCACCTGAATCCAGTTCATCGGTGCATCCTTCCGCGCAGGAACCCGTCGAAGACGATGTTCACCCCGTTGAGCAGCGGCTGGCCCTTGGACATCGAGTACTCGGTGTAGAGGATCTCGACCGGTTCTTCGGCCACCCGCCAGTTGTTCTCGACGATGAGCTGGACGAACTCGCTGGCGTGGCTCATCCCGCTCATCGTCAGGTTGAGGTTGTCGGCCACCGTCTTGTTGAACACCCGCAGCCCATTGTGCGCGTCGGTGAGTCCGAGCCGGTGACTGCTGGGACTGAGCCAGGCCGCGGTCCGCAGGATCAGTTTCTTCAGCGGCGGGGTGTGGCTGACCGTGGACCCGGAGAACCGGGTGCCGACCACGACGTCGACGTCTCCGCGGGACAGCCGCTCGATCATCGCCAGGACGTCTTTGACCCGGTGCTGGCCGTCGGCGTCGAACGTGACGAATACCGCCGCCCCGGGCTGGCGGCGGGCGTATTCCACGCCGGTCTGGATGGCCGCGCCCTGGCCGAGGTTGACCGGGTGGCGCACCACGTGGGCGCCGGCGCGCAGCGCGATCTCGGCGGTGTCGTCGCGGCTGCCGTCGTCGACGCACACGACATGAGCGAAGGTCTGGCGCAGATCGGTGATGACGTCGCCGATGACCTTCGCTTCGTTGAACGCCGGCACGATGATCCAGGCGTCGGGGTAGGGCGTTTCGATGCCCACAACGTACACGCTGATCCCTATCGGTTCAGTGTCCGGCGCGGGCCAGCGCCGCCAGGTGGACGGCGATGCCGACCAGCGGGCCGCACAGCAGCGCGACCACGGTGCGATCCGCCAAACCCAGCGGCAGCGTCAGCAGCAGACCCGAGGCCACCGTGGCCCCCACCCAGCCGATCGAGTAGGCCCGATGCAGGGCTGCGGCCACCGTCGCGGCACCGGTCAGCGTCAGCAGCGCGATCGCCACCGCGCCCGCCGTCAGCCAGCCGAGCAGTGCCCCGCCCGGGGTGTACTCGTCGCCGAAGGCGACCCGGATCAGCCATGGCCCGGCCAGCCAGGCCCCCAGGACGCCGACCGTGCCGAGCGCCAGCACCGCCGCGGCCGGGGCGATCAGCGACTTCAAACGGTGGCCGCGGTGGTCGACGAAGTGGGCGATCAGATTGCCCTGCATGGCGGTCAGCGGCACCAGCAGCGGTGCGCGGGTCAGCGTCACTGCCAGGATCACCACCCCGCCTGCGGCACCCAACTCACCGGAGGTCGCCTTCAGCAGGACCGGGAAGCCCATCACCAGGATCGCGCTGGCGCCCGCGGCGGCAATCGAATGCGCTGCTCCGCGCAGGAACGTCGACGTTCCGCCGGGGGTGCGCAGTTTGGCTGCCTCGCGTGCGGTCGGTGACACTGCCAACAGCAGCAGCCAGCCCACCGCGCCGCCGACGGTCGCCCACAGGAATCCGACCAGACCCCAGCCGAGCAGGAACGTCGCACCGGCCACGGCCACCCGGATGACGGCGTCGGCGACCATCAGCGCGCCGTACTGGCCCCACTGCCCGATCCCGGCGAGCAGTCCGAGCAACGTGGCGTGCAGGCAGAACCCGGCCAGCCCGGCGCTCAGCAGCGCAACCGACAGCGTGCCGGCCTCGCTGAACACATGTGGGGCCCACAGCGGCGACGTCGCCGCCATCAACAGCGCCCCGGCCACCCCGAGCCCGGCGCTGACCCGCATCGGATGGGTGCGCGGGCCCTGCGCGACGTCGACGTACCCGGCGGTCCGGACTTCCCGGGTCGCCTCCTGGAGCAACCCGTAGGCCGCGCCGCCCACCAGGCCGAAGGCACCCCAGAACACGCCGAACACCGAGAAGCCGGCCGGGTCCAGGTCGCGGGCGGCCAGATACAGCACGGCGTAGCCGCACAGCGCGGAGATCGCCGTGGCCACCCCGACGCGGGCGACGCTGCCCCGGCTGATCGCCGCGGCACGCACCTGGTCGGGTCCTGCCGCGCTCAGCGCGTCGAACGAGGCGCCGGCGTCGGTCACAGCCGCGGTACTTCAGTCGAGAACAGCCACGCGTTCCACAGTGGGCGCAGCGAGACGTCGGTGTAGTTGGCGGCCAGCCCGGTGAAGTCGTCGGTGACGACGGTCCCGTGCCGGTGCCGGGTGGTCCAATCCCGCAGCAGCGCAAAGAACTTCTCGTCGCCGATGGTGGTGCGCAGCACGTGCAGCGTCAGTGCCCCGCGCTTGTAGACGCGGTCGTCGAACATGTCCTGCGGGCCGGGGTCGGCCAGCAGCAGGTTCTGCGGCGAGGAGGCCAGTTTCTGGTGGTAATGCCGCGCCCACTGGTCGGCAGTCTGGCCGCCGGAGTGTTCTGACCACAACCATTCGGCGTAGCAGGCGAACCCCTCGTGCAACCAGATGTCGCGCCAGCGTCGCGCGGTCACGCTGTTGCCGAACCACTGGTGTGCCAGCTCGTGCGCGATCAACCGTTCCGAGCTGCGTGACCCGTCGCAGTGGTTGGCTCCGAAGATCGAAATACCTTGAGCTTCAAGGGGAATCTCGAGATCATCATCGGTGACGACGACGGTGTAGCCGTTGGCCAGCGGATACGGGCCGAACAGTTTGCCGAACAGCTTCATCATCTGCGGCTGGCGGCCGAAGTCGTGATCGAAGTTGGACCGCAACCGATCCGGCAGCAACGCCTGCATCTGTACTGGCGCCTTGGGGAACTTCTGTACCCCGTACATGCCGATCTGCAGGGTCACCAGGTAGGTCGACGTCGGTTCGGGCTGCTCGTAGGTCCACACCGTCTGTGCCGCCCGGACCCGCCGGGACACCAACTCACCGTTGGCCAGCGCCCGGTACGGGGTGTCGGTGCTGATCTGGATGCGGTAGCTGGCCTTGGCGCTGGGGTGGTCGTCGCACGGGAACCACGATGCGGCGCCGTTTGGTTGGCCGGCCACCAGCACGCCGTTGGACAACTCTTCGAAACCGACTTCGCCCCAATAGGTTCGGATGGGACGCGGTGATCCGCCGTAGCGCACCTCGATGGACATCGCGGCCCCGGCGGGCAACGCGGTGCTCAACGCGATGTGCAGCTTTCCGTCGGAGGTCCGGAAGTTCGCCGGCCTGCGCCCGTTGACCGCGACCTTGGTGACCGACAGCGCGTCGGCCAGGTCGAGGGTGAACGTCTTCAGCGATGCCAGCGTGACGGCGGTGACGGTCGCGGTTCCGGTCAGCCGGTTGATCGCGACCTTGTACTCCAGGTCGAGTTCGTAGCGCGACACCCGGTAGCCGAAGTTGCCGTTGTCGGGCAGGTAGGGGTCGATCACAGGGACACCGCCCTTTTTGGCGGCTTTTTTGGCGGGTCGTTTCATGCCGCCGCGTCCCCCGACTGCCGGTCGCGGGACTTCTTGCGTGAAACAACCCACGGTGCAATGGGATTGCCCTGCCAGCGGCTGGACGGCGGAACCTCGTCACCGCGCATTACCAGGGAGGCGGGGCCGACGGTCGCACCCGCGCCCAGCTTCGCGGCGGGCAACGCGACGCAGTGCGGGCCCAGGGTCGCGCCCTGCTCGAGGATCACCGTGTCCATCCGCATGATCCGGTCGTGGAACAGGTGGGTCTGCACCACGCATCCGCGGTTGACGGTGCTGCCGCGCTGCAGGGTCACCAGATCCGCCTCGGGCAGCCAGTAGGTTTCGCACCACACGCCGCGGCCGATCTTGGCGCCCAGCGCCCGCAGCCACAGGTTCATCACCGGTGTCCCGCTCGCGGCGCGGGCGAACCACGGTGCGGCCACCGTCTCGACGAAGGTGTCCGACACCTCGTTGCGCCAGACGAATGACGACCACAGCGGGTACTCGACGGCCCGGATACGCCCGACCACAAGCCATTTGGCAGCCACTGCCGTACCGCCGGCGACCGCGCCGGCCACCAGCAGGATGACCCCGGAGGCCAGCGCGGCCCAGCCGTAGCCGAACCGCAACGCCAGAGCCTGCAGGCTCACCAGCACGGCGACCCCGATCGCGAAGGTCACCACCACCGGGATCAGCCGGCAGGTCTCGACGGCCGAGCGCATGATCTTCAGCCGCATCGACGGCTGGTAGGTCAGTGCGGCGTCGGCTTCATCGGCGTGCCGGCGCAGGCGGATCGGCGGGCTTCCCAGCCACGACGAACCGGCCTTGGCTTTGTGCGGGGCGGCGGACAGCACCGCCACCAGGCCGTCGTCGGGAACCCGCCGTCCCGGCTGGGTGATCCCGGAGTTGCCCAGGAATGCCCTCTTGCCGACAGTGGCCTTGGCGGCGTGGATCCAGCCGCCACCGAGTTCGTAGGACGCCACCATGGTGTCGTCGGCCAGGAACGCGCCGTCCTCGATGACGGTGAACTTCGGGGTGAGCAGGGCGGTCGAAATCTCGGTGTTGCGGCCTACTTTCGCCCCCAGCAGGCGCAGCCACCACGGGGTGAGCAGGCTGGCGTAGATGGGGAACAGGTAGTTGCGGGCGGCGTCCATCAACCGTTCGGTGGCCCACATCTGCCAGCCGATGCGGCTGCGCACCGGGTGATAGCCCTCCCGCAGGCCGATCGACAGCACCCGCACCTTGATCACGGTCAGCAACGCGTACACCACCATCGCGACCAGCGCTGCCACCGGAATCCACGGCGCGGCAAGCGCAATCGCCGATCCTAACGTCGCGGCGTGCCGCGCCATCCAGGCCGGGACTGCCAGCCCGGCGGCCAGCGCTGCCAGCGGCACGGCACTGAGCAGTACCGAGGTCAGCCCGTAGATCGCCACCCACTGCAGGGCCCGCGGCGGGCGATGCTCGGGCCACGGATGGCGGGCCTTGCCGGACTTCACCGCCGGCGACCCCTTCCAGTACTGGCCGTTCTTGACCTTGCCGACGACCCCGGAGCCGGGCGCGACGTCGGCGTCCTTGCCGATCACCGACCCGGGAAACAGGGTGGTCCGCGCCCCGATCGTCGCGTCATTGCCGACGGTGATCGGCCCGACATGGAACAGGTCGCCGTCGATCCAGTGCCCGGTCAGGTCTACCTCCGGCTCGATGGAGCAGCGGTGACCGAGCTTGAGCATCCCGGTCACCGGAGGCGCCGAATGCAGATCCACGCCTTTGCCGACGGTGTTACCCAGCGCGCGGGCGTAGTACACCAGCCACGGCGCCCCGGCCAGGTTCTCTGCACCGCTGGCGTCGGCCAGTCGCTCGGCCAGCCAGACCCGCAGGTGCTCCGACCCGCCGCGGCGGTAGGTGCCGGGCTGCAGCCCCGACAGCAGCATGCGCGCTCCCAACACCGCGATGCCCATCCGGCCGACCGGGGTGATGAACAGGATGAAGGCCACCGCCACCACCCACCAGTTCACCGGCACCAGCCACGGCAGCGGGTGCACGGCGGCGGTGACGTTGTTGATCAACGCCAGCCAGGTGACCCACTGCAGCCCGGTCAGGGTGGCCAGCGGCACCGACAGCAGGACCTGGGCGACCTGGGTGCTGATCGGGGTGGGTGTGACGACACGAGGTGTCACCGCGACTGCCGGCGCCTGCTCATCGAGGTATTCGGCCAGCGAGCCTAGTCGGGGATGGTCGTAGAGCTGGGCCACTGTCAGCTGCGGGAAACGCTCGCGCAGGGCGGCCACCAGCTGCGCCGCCGACAGCGATCCGCCGCCCAGGGCGAAGAAGTCCGCCTCCGGCCCGTCGACGACCGCGCCGAGGACGTCGCGCCACAGCCCGGCCAGCCAGCCCATCGTGCCGCCGAGGTCGGGTTCGGACTCCTGGTATCCGGGCGGCGGCCACGGCAGTGCGTTGCGGTCCACCTTGCCCGAGGTGCGGGTGGGCAGTTCGTCGAGCAGCACCAGCCGGGGTACCAGCGCAGCGGGTAGCGCCTGGGTGAGGTGGGCGCGGGCCGCGGTCAGGTCGAAGTCCGGGTTGGCGCTGGCGATGTAGCCGACCAGCATCGGGGTGCCGCTGGCCGTCCGCCGCACGGCCGCCGCACCGCCGCTGACCCCGGGTAGGTGCACCAGCGCGGCGTCGACCTCGCCGAGTTCGATGCGACGCCCGCCGACCTTCACCTGGTCGTCGGCGCGCCCCTGGAAGTACAGCCCGTCGGCTTCCAGCCGCACCAGGTCGCCGCTGCGGTAGGCGCGGGCCCAGCCCAGCGATTCCATCGGCGCGTACTTTTCGGCGTCCTTCTCCGGATCGAGGTAGCGGGCCAGCCCCACCCCGCCGATGACCAGCTCACCCACACCGCCGAGGGGAACCGGGTTGCCCGCGGCGTCGACCACCGCCAGATCCCAGCCCGGCAGCGGCCGTCCGATACTGACCGGGCTCGGTCCTGACCCCTGGTCGCTCCGCTCCTGCCCGCCGGTGCCGCCGAGGCGCGCCGCGCTGGCCACCACCGTCGCTTCGGTGGGCCCGTAGGTGTTCCACACCTCGCGGCCTTCCACCGCCAGGCGCTCGGCGAGCTCCGGCGGGCAGGCTTCACCGCCGAAGATCAGCAGCCGTACCGCTTCCAGGGCCTCGGCGGGCCACAGCGAGGCCAGGGTAGGGACCGTCGAGACCACGGTGATGTCGCGGGCCACCAGCCACGGGCCCAGGTCCATGCCGCTGCGGACCAGGGCGCGCGGTGCGGGCACCAGGCAGGCGCCGTGACGCCAGGCCAGCCACATCTCCTCGCACGAGGCGTCGAAGGCCACCGACAGTCCGGCCAGCACCCGGTCGCCGGGCCCAATCGGATTGTCCTGCAAGAACATCTGCGCTTCGGCGTCGACGAACGCGGCGGCGTTGCGGTGCGTGACGGCCACGCCCTTGGGGGTGCCGGTGGAGCCGGAGGTGAAGATGATCCAGGCATCGTCGCGGCCCAGCGGGGCGGTCGCGCGCCAGCCGCGAGACGAACCGTGGCCGCGCGTGAGCCCCGCCTCGGTGATGACGCCGACGACCTCGGCCTCGCCGAACACCAGATGCGCCCGTTCCTCGGGATCGTCGGCGTCCACCGGCACGTAGGCCGCACCTGCGGCCAGCGTCGACAGGATCGCCACATAGAGCGCGTAGCTGCCCGACGGCATCCGGATGCCGATCCGGTCGCCGCGGCCGATACCGCGCGCGCCCAGCCACTCCACGCTGTCCTCGATGTCGGCGATCAGCTCCGAGTAGGTGAGCACCACGTCGCCGTCGTCGAGGGCCGCGGCGTCGGGGTAGCGGGCGGCGGTGTCGTAGAGGATGTCGATCAGGGTGCGCGGTGCCGGGGCATGGTCGGACAACAGGTACTGAGCGGGAATTTCCGGCGTCGCCACGACTGTGGATACTAGGCGTCCCTGATTACGGGAGAGCGTCCGACGCGGTCCGGTTTGTGCTGTCCTGGGACTACTGACAGACTGCTCGCAGAGGGGAGTATTCCTTCGTCGCGGTGTCGTCACCACGTCGGCCGTCATCGGCCGTCCGGTGCCGCGGGCCGCGCGTCGTATGCGGCGGAAGAGACCTCGGACGTTTTGTGACGCCCGGAGGTCTCTGGCAGTGAATGTTTCCCAGCTCGAATGGTTGATCACCCTCGGTGTGACGGTGGCCATCCTGCTGTTCGACGTGATCGTCATCGCCCGTCGACCGCACGAACCGACGATGCGCGAATGCGCCATCTATCTGTCGTTCTACGTGGGTCTGGCCATCGCGTTCGGCATCTGGGTGTGGAACTTCCACGGCAGCCAGTTCGGGCTGGAGTTCTTCGCGGGCTGGCTCACCGAGTACAGCCTGTCGGTGGACAACCTGTTCCTCTTCATCATCATCATGGCCAGCTTCAACGTCCCCAAGGTGTACCAACAGCAGGCGCTGCTGGTCGGCATCGTGCTCGCGCTGTTGTTCCGCGGCATCTTCATCGCGCTGGGAGCTGTTGCGATCACCAGGTTTTCGTGGATCTTCTACATCTTCGGTGCGTTCCTGGTGTTCACCGCGGTCAAACTGGTCCGCAACTCCGACCACGACGACGACGCCGAGAACGCCGTGGTGCGTTTCGCCCGGACCTATCTGAACACCACCGACAAGTGGGACGGGCTCAAGCTGTACATCAAGGACGGCGGCAAGCGCCTGATGACCCCGATGTTCCTGGTCATCGTCGCCCTGGGCACCACCGATCTACTCTTCGCGCTCGACTCGATCCCGGCGATCTACGGGCTGACCAGCGAGCCGTATCTGGTGTTCACCGCCAACCTGTTCGCGCTGATGGGGTTGCGCCAGCTGTACTTCCTGCTCGGTGACCTGCTGAACCGCCTGGTGTACCTGTCGCAGGGGCTGGCGTTCATCCTGTTCTTCATCGGCGTGAAGCTGGTGCTGCACGCCCTGCACGAGAACACCGTGCCGTTCATCAACGGCGGCCGGCATGTCGACGTCCCGGAGATTCCGACCCTGCTGAGCCTGGCGGTCATCATCTTGACGTTGTTCCTGACGATGGTGGCCAGCCTGCTCAAGACCCGGACAACCAAGACGATCTGAGGCTCTTTCGCGTCCGGCTGAGTGCAACCGTTGGCGGCGCCCAGCGGGGTCCGTAGCGTGGCGGCTATGCCGGAGTCACGAAGGCGCAGTCCACGGGTGTTCATCACCGATGCGGTCGGGGAGTGGACGGAGCTCACCGCGGGTGGCCACCCAGTGGTGCGCTTGCGAGCGGCCAATCTCCAGGAGGCTCAGCGCCGCCGCCGCCGACTGCCCGCCGACGTTCCGGTGGTGCTCGACGTCGCCGTCGCGGTCGCCGAGGACTCCCGCACGGCGCTGACGGCGATCTCCGGACACGCCGGTGAGTCGACGGTGCACTACGCGGGCACGGTCGACGGCCTGGCCGGCATGGTCACGGACCTGTTCGTCGCCGGCGTGGCCGACGGGGTGACGCTGATTCCGGTGACACCGGAACAGGATCTGCGCCCGCAGGCCCAGGCGGCGTTGCGCGGTATCCACACCCGGCTGCGAATCTCCGCCGCGTAGCGCCGCCTGGCTCCTACTGTGGAGCCAGGACGAGGAGGCGCGATGATCGAACTACTCGAGGACATGCCGGCGGGAGTGACGGGCTTCCGGGTGTCGGGACGGCTTGGCGGCGACGAGCTGCACCGGCTCAAACCGACCTTCCAGGAGCTGCTCGGCTCCGGCCAGGACATCAGGATCGTCGAGGTGATCGACGACGACTACGAAGGCTTCGGACCGGGCGGTCTGGTCGAGGACCTCAAGATGGGGTTCGGCACCGTCTATCCGCATCACGCGGCGTTCAAGCGGATCGCGATCGTCACCGACAAGGAGTGGATCGCCCACGCGCTGCACGCACTGTCGTGGCTGGTGCCGGGCGAGGCCGCCGTGTTCGGGCTGGACGACCTCGAGCGCGCCAAGAGCTGGGCTGCCGGCTAGACATCTCGTGCAAGACGTCGATCTCGGCACGCTGGTCGTAGCACCCCCGAAACAAACGGCACATAACGTGATTCGGATGCTGAGACGACGTTCGGCGCTGGTCGCCAGGCTGGTGGTCGACCAGCCCGGCAGCCCGCAGCAGGCGATCCTCGACGAACTGCGCCGGGTGATCCTCGACGGAGCCACCCTGCCGGGCACCCCGATTCCGCTAGCGGAGGTGGCGGATCTGTTCGGCGTCAGCCAGATCCCGGTGCGTGAGTCGCTGAAAACCCTCATCGGGGAGGGGCTTGTCGCGCACCGGTCCAACTCCGGATACACGGTCGCCCAGCTCACGGTTCAAGAACTGCGCGAAATGTACATCGTGCGTGAGACTTTGGAGGCAGCATCGCTGGCCTCTGCAGTGGCCAACGCCACCGACGCCGATCGGGCAGCGATCGTGGCGTCGAACGACCTTCTGCAGCAGGCGATCGACAATGACGATCCGCTCGCGTATCACCGCCAGAGCAGACACTTCCACCTCGCGCTCACCCGTCCGTCGCGGATGTTCCGCCTGCTGCACATGCTCGAAACGGCTTGGAACATAACCGAACCCGTGCAGTCGATGGTGCACGTCGCGCCGTCGGATCGTGCCGCGCTGCATGTGGATCATCGGGAGATGGTCGACGCATTCCTCGCCGGCGATGTCGAGCAACTCCTCACCGTCGCCGAACTGCACGCGCAGCGGCTCAACTCCGTCATCGCCACCGTGCCCACCGATACCGGGCTGCTGCTGTCGGCGGATATATCTTCGACGCAATAGCCGGGTAGTTCGACGGAAATACGGCGGAAACGCGCCGTCGATAGCGTCCGGCCATGACCGACATCGACACCTCCCAGAGTGCGAAAGAACTGCCGCCCGGCGCCGTTGTCGGCGCGGGTGATCTCGTCGAAGCCGCCGGTCACCCGGTCGGCAGCGGACTGATCAAGCCGGGTTACGACCCGCGGTTGACCAATGAAGACCTGGCTCCACTGCGCAAGCAGACTTGGAGTTCCTACAACATCTTCGCGTTCTGGATGTCCGACGTGCACAGCGTCGGCGGCTACGTCACGGCGGGCAGCCTGTTCGCGCTTGGCCTCGCTAGCTGGCAGGTGCTCGTCGCGCTGTTGATCGGCATCGTGATCGTCAACTTCTTCTGTAATCTCGTCGCCAAGCCCAGCCAGGCTACCGGGGTGCCCTACCCGGTGATCTGCCGCAGCGTCTTCGGTGTGCTCGGTGCGAATATCCCCGCCATCATCCGCGGTCTGATCGCGGTGGCGTGGTACGGGATTCAGACCTACCTAGCGTCAGCAGCGCTGGATGTCGTTCTGCTCAAACTATTTCCGGGGTTGGCGCCGTACGCTGACGTCAACCAGCACGGATTCCTCGGGTTGCCGTTCCTCGGCTGGGGCAGCTTCCTGCTGTTGTGGGTACTGCAGGCATGCGTCTTCTGGCGCGGCATGGAGTCGATCCGCAGATTCATCGATTTCTGCGGGCCCGCGGTCTATGTGGTCATGTTCCTGCTGTGCGGCTACCTCATCTACAAGGCCGGCTGGGGCGCGATCGACCTCAACCTGGGGGACGTGAAGTACACCGGCTTTGACTCGGTACCGGTCATGCTCGGCGCGATCGCTTTGGTGGTCTCCTACTTCTCCGGCCCGATGCTGAACTTCGGCGACTTCGCCCGCTACGGCAAGTCATTCGACGCGGTGAAGCGGGGCAACTTCCTCGGCCTGCCGGTCAACTTCCTGGTGTTCTCGATTCTGGTGGTCGTCACCGCGTCGTTGACGGTGCCGGTATTCGGCGAATTGATCACCGACCCGGTGGCGACGGTGGCAAGGATCGATTCGACGTTCGCTATCGTGTTGGGCGCGTTGACATTCACGATCGCCACAATCGGCATCAACATCGTCGCGAACTTCATCTCGCCCGCATTCGACTTCTCCAACGTCAGCCCGCAGCGGATCAGCTGGCGCGCGGGCGGCATGATCGCCGCGGTCGGTTCGGTGCTGATCACCCCGTGGAACCTGTACAACAATCCGGAGGTCATCCACTACACGCTGGAGATCCTCGGTGCGTTCATCGGCCCGCTGTTCGGTGTACTCATCGGCCACTACTACCTGATCCACAAGCAGAAGGTGATCGTCGACGACCTGTTCACCCTGGCCGAGGACGGAACCTACTGGTACAAAAAGGGTTATAACCCGGCGGCGGTCATCGCCACCGCCGTCTCAGCGGTCGCCGCCGTGATCCCCGTGCTGGCCGGTAGTGTCCCCGGTATGCACACCGCTGCGCAGTACAGCTGGTTCATCGGATGCGGGCTGGGATTGGCGACCTACTACGTGCTTGCGACGCGCACCAAGCTGGCTGTCGCTCCAATTCCGTGATCCGGATCTGGGTGATCAATCCCAACACCACCCAGGCCATGACCGACACGATCGCGAAATGTGCTGCGGCAGTGGCCGGGCCAGACGTGATCGTCACCGGCGTCACCTCGGAGATCGGGCCGGAGTCGATCGAAAGCCATTACGACGAGGCGCTGTCGGTGCCCGGCGTATTGCGGGCCGTTCAGCGAGGCGAGCGTGAAGGCGTCGACGGCTATGTGATCGCCTGTTTCGGTGATCCGGGCCTCGACGCCGCTCGCGAGATCGCGGCCGGACCGGTCGTCGGCATTGCCGAGGCGGCTATGCAGGCCGCCAGTCACCTTGGCAGCGGCTTCAGCATTGTCACGACGCTGGCACGGACCATCGGGCAGTCGGCACACCTCGCGGAACGCTATGGCATGCAGCGGTTCTGCCGTGGCATCCATGCGTGCGAGATACCGGTACTGGACCTCGACAGCGATCCCAACGCGCGCAAGGTCATCACCGAGGCGTGCCGCGAGGCGATCGAGGTGGATCACTCTGACGCTGTGGTACTGGGCTGCGCGGGGATGGCCGATATGTGCGGGGAGATCTCGGCCGAGTTGGGGGTGCCGGTGGTAGACGGGGTGAGTGCCGCGACGCTGACGGTGCAGTCACTGGTGACGATGGGTCTGCGTACGTCGAAACGAGGGGAGTACGCAACACCGCCGGCGAAGCGTTATTTGCCGGGAGTGCCTTCGGCGGGGTGAATCTTGAGCCCGTCCGCTGCTAGATGGATCGCAGCCGGCGCACCCGGTCGGCGATCACCCGTTGGGACACGTCCGCGGCGGGGGCCAGGGCCTCGAAGGCGTGCGGGCAGCCCGGATGCACGTGCAGTTCGGCCGGCACCCCGGCAGCTGAAAGCCTTGTCGCATAAGCGATGTCCTCATCACGGAAGATGTCCAGATCGCCGGTGTCAAGGTAGGTCGGCGGCAGCCCGGCCAGGTCTCCAGCCCGTGCGGGCGCACAGTAGGCCGACACGTCGGCGCCGCCGGCCGCGGTTCCGAGCAGCGCGCCCCAGCCGGTGACGTTGTCTTCGTAGGTCCAGGTCAGAAACTCCGGCGGCAGCGCTGGATCCGGCGTGGTGGTGCGGTCGTCGAGCATCGGGTAGATCAACAGCTGTAGCGCCAGCGCCGGGCCGCTGCGGTCGCGGGCCAGCAGGCTCACCCCGGCAGCCAGCCCGCCACCCGCACTGTCGCCGGCCACCCCCAGCCGGGCCGGGTCGACGCCGAGCTCACCGGCGTTCTCGGCCAGCCATACCAGGGCGGCGTAGCAGTCCTCGACCGGTGTCAGGCCCGGATGTTCCGGCGCCACACGGTAATCCACCATCAGCATAGGCACGCCGGAGGCGGCGACGTAGGCGCGCACGCCTGCGTGGTAGGCCGGTGAGGTTTCGGCCAGGCTGTAGATCATGCCGCCGCCGTGCAGGTAGAGAACCGCGCTGCCCGGCAGCTCCGAGTCCGGGACGTACCACGTCAGCGGCAGCTCGGCGCCGTCGGAGGAGGTGACGGTGTAGCGGTGTGCTTCGACACCGCCGACCGGTGGGCGTCCCGCGGCGAGCACCTCGAAGAACGGCACCGCGCGTTCCCGGCGGGTGGTGACGTCCCCCACGGCAGGGGGCTCGAGTTGGGCGGCGGCTTCCATCAGGGGCTGCAGGAAACCGAGGACTTGGGGATCCATCGACAGGGCCACGACTGCCAATCTAGGCGCTGGCGTCCCATCTTTCACCGACTGTGCGCAGTCCGTCATCGGTCAACCGGCCGAAGAGTCGCAGCCGGGCCATCCCACCATCGGGATAGATGTCCAGGCGGGCGTCGGTGGCCGGGGGTGCGTCGTCGAGCAGGAAACGGTGCCGGGTATCGGGCCGCAGGTCCGTCACGGGCAGAACCTCGAACCAGTCACCGGAGCCGTCGCGGCCCATCAGCCGCCCCTGTCCGGGGCTGTTGCCCAGAAAGTACGAGGTGTCCAGTTCGGCGGCGGTGAGCACCCCCTGCCCGGCCAACCGCATCTGCACCCAGTCGTTGCCGGCGTCACGTCGGCGGGAGGTCTCCCAGCCCTCGCCCATCGTGCGCGCCGTGCCGGGCAGCAGCAGATTGTTCGGCGAGCCGTAGAACATGTTGGAGCAGGCGGTGACTCGGCCCCCGTTCTCCAGCGCGGCCAGATCCAGCGGGGTGCCCTGGGCGAAGCGGGGATCCAGCAGCGCCTCGCCGTGCACCCGCAGCCTGGCCACCCCGCCATCCGGGTAGATCGACAGCCGGACATGCGTCCACCGGCGAGATGAGTTGACCGTGAACGGGTTTCGGGTGTCACCGTTGACGTCTGCGCGCTCGACGATGGTGGTCCACGACGTGTTGTCGAGTAACTCCCCGACGCCCGGGTAGCCCTCGACAAAGGCGGCTTCGACGGAGATCTGCGGCGGATAGTTTCCGGTGAACCAGGCCGTGTCGACCACGACGCCGTGCACGACGGCCGGCACCCCGAGGCGCACGATCGCCTGGTCACAGTCCTCGGACGTGGCTCCCCGGCGCCTGCGGGTCTCCCAGCCGTCGTAGATCTGGCCCTTGTGGCCGAAGGTCGCCGGGCGGAACTCCGCCGGCTGCGACTTGATCAGGTTCTCCCGCTCGGCAAACAGGTCGTCGTTGGCCCACACCACCGACCCGCCGACCGGGCGCGCCGCCAGATCGGGAAACGACAGAAAGGCTGGATTCGCGGCACCGGTCACCGTTGAAGCCTAAGTGCCGGGCCGCATCTCGGCCGGACGGACGGGGTGTCAGCCCCAGTTGTCGTAGCCGCCCTCGGGGCCCAGCATGCGCTCGAGGCGGCTGCGGTTGATCCGGGCCAACTCGTTGCGCACCACTTTGCGCTCGGTCTCTGGATCGTGGTGCATCCGGTCGCGGACCATGCCGATGACCGATTCCGCGCAGCAGTCAGGTGCAAACCCGCCGACATGCATGACGAAGTCGTAGCCGAAGCGTTCGGAGTAGTCCTGCACGACGGCGTTGAGTTCCGCCATCACCTCGGGGCGGTCGTCCCACACCGAACAGTGCTCGGCCTGCGACTTGGTGCTGCGCGGCCGGCTCCCGACATGCGGGTAGGCCTGCAGGATGTCGTCGATCGACGTCTCCGACAGCGAGAACAACAATGCGTCGGCACGCCGGAACAGGGCGTTGTGGTCGGCATACGGGCGCCCCCTGGCAAGGTCCCTGGCCAGCGTCACGCTGTTGCAGCACTCGTAGAGTGCGTGCACGGCCTTGCGATCCGGCAGCTCGTTGAAAGCCTGCAGACCGATGCCCTGATGCAACAACACGTGTTCATCATGGGAAACCCAAAGCACAACCGGGTTACCGGATGTTACGGGCAGGCTAAATTCTGCACCGTGCGGTGAATCAGTGACCTTCGGCGGCGAACCGCTCCCGCGAACGTTCCACCTCGGCCTCGGCCTCGGCGCGGCCGACGAAGTCGGCGGCCTTGACGTATTTGCCGGGCTCGAGGTCCTTGTAGTGCACGAAGAAGTGCTTGATCGACTCGAGCTCGAAGCTCGACACGTCGCCGATGTCCTGGATGTGGTCCCAGCGCGGGTCACCGGCGGGCACGCACAGGACCTTGTCGTCGCCGCCGGCCTCGTCGACCATCTTGAACATGCCGACCGGGCGGGCTTCGACGATCACGCCGGGGAAGACCGACTGCGGCAGCAGCACCAGGGCATCCAGCGGATCGCCGTCCTCGCCGAGGGTGTCCTCGATGAAGCCGTAGTCCGCGGGGTAGGCCATCGGTGTGTAGAGGTAGCGGTCGAGCCGGACCCGGCCGGTTTCGTGGTCGACCTCGTACTTGTTGCGCTGGCCCTTGGGGATCTCGATGGTGACGTCGAACTCCACCGCGCGACTCCTTTTTTCCGCTGGTTCTGCTCGCCCGAGGGAGATCCCGGGTCGCTTCGCTCCTGCCCGCCGGCGCCGCCGACGGCGCCTAACCCTAACGCCACCGATACCGTGGTCTGCAGGGTGGTTGGGCACAATGAAGCCGATGCAGTCAGGAAAGTCATGAATCCCTCGCGGTGGCGGCGTTCCACCCACGCGATGCTCGCCGCGGCGATCATCGCCCTGGTCGCCGTCGTCGTCGCGGTCGTGGCTGCACTGACTACAGGAGCGCACAGCAACACCGCGCAACTGCCCGCTGCGCCACCGCCGGCCACCGCCCGCCCCGCGGTGGTTCCCCTGCCCGACTCGGCGGGCGTCCCCAGCCCGGCGGGGCTATCCGCTGCGCTCGCCGCGCCGGTAGCCGACCCCAACCTCGGCAACATCACCGGCCGGATCACCGACGCCGACACCGGCAAGCAGCTCTGGGAACAGCGATCCGCGGTTCCGATGCAACCGGCCTCGACCAACAAGGTGCTCACCGCCGGTGCCGCACTGCTCACCCTGGCCCGCGACGAGCGGGTCACCACCACCGTCGTCGCGGCCGACCAGACCCGCCAGCCGGGCGTCGTGGTGCTCGTCGGCGGCGGTGACCCCACGTTGTCGGCGGCACCGCCCGACGAGGACACCTGGTACCGCGGCGCCGCCCGCATCAGCGACCTGGCCGACCAGGTCCGCAAGAGCGGCATCACCGTCACCGCCGTCCAGGTGGACGGATCCCTGTTCAGCGGACCCGACTTCGCGCCGGGCTGGGATCCCGCGGACATCGCCGGCGGCGACATCGCCCCCCTGCAGGCGGTGATGATCGACGCCGGCCGCACCCAGCCGACCACCGTCGAGTCGCGGCGCTCCACCACACCGGCGCTCGACGCCGGGCGGGCACTGGCCGCGGCGCTGGGCGTCGACCCGGCGACCGTCACCTTCGCCGCCACCGCACCGACCGGACGTCAGCTGGCCTCGGTGCAGTCGGCGCCGCTGATCGAACGGCTGCGGCAGATGATGAACGCCTCGGACAACGTGATGGCCGAAACCATCGCCCGCGAAGTGGCCAAAGCGACCGGCCGTCCGCTCAGCTTCGCCGGCGGCGTCGACGCCGTCACCAGCACCCTGGCCTCGGCAGGTGTCGACATGACCGGCGCCACCCTGGTCGACTCCAGCGGACTTTCGGTGTTCGACCGGCTGACCGCGACGACCCTCGACGAGGTGGTCGGCGCGGCCGCCGGCCCCGACCACCCCGCGATGCGGCCCCTGGTGGACCTGCTGCCCATCGCCGGCGGCAGCGGCACCTTGTCGGATCGCTTCCTGGGCGGGGATCCGAAGACCTCGTCGGCGGGCTGGTTGCGCGCCAAGACCGGATCGCTGACCGGAACCAACTCGCTGGCCGGGATCGTCACCGACGCCAACGGCAGGGTGTTGACCTTCGCGTTCATCTCCAACGACGCCGGCCCGATGGGCCGGGTTGCCATCGACGCGCTCGCGGCGACACTGCGCACCTGCGGGTGCGGCGCATGAGTGCGGCACCCGACGAGTCGACCGTCGGCCGGGCGGTGGACTGGCAGTTCGCCGGTACCGTCGGCGCCTGGCTGACCCGGCCGGGACCACCGGCCACCGACTACACCCGCCGTCAGGCCATCGACGAATTGGCCTGCGCGTCGCGCGCGGCCGAAGGCCCGGTGCGCGACGTCACCCACCTGGGCAATGATGCGGCCGTACCCGAGGCCCGGATCGTCGACCGCGAGCAATGGATCCGCGCCGCCGCCGACTCGATGCGGGTGATGACCGGCGGCACCGACAAGGCCGCCAACCCGATCACGGGTCGTATCACCGGAGCGCAGACCGGTGCGGTCCTGGCGTTCGTCTCCTCGGGCATCCTCGGCCAGTTCGACCCGTTCGCCGTCGGGGCGCAGGCCGGCGGGCAGCTGCTGCTGGTGTACCCCAACGTCATCGCCGTCGAGCGTCAACTGCGGGTGTCGCCCTCGGACTTCCGGCTCTGGGTATGCCTACACGAAGTGACACACCGCGTGCAGTTCAACGCCAATCCCTGGCTGGCACAACACATGTCACGCGCCCTTGGCGTGCTGACCTCCGACGCCGGCGGCGACGACGTCACCGCCGTGGTGGCCCGGCTGGCCGAGTTCGTCAAGGACCGGCGCGCGGGCGCCAAGCGGCCCGACCCCAACAGCGAGGGCATCCTCGGCTTCATGCGCGCGGTGCAATCCGAGCCGCAGCGTGAGGCGATGGATCAACTGCTTGTGCTGGGCACTCTGCTGGAGGGCCACGCCGACCATGTCATGGACGCCGTCGGCCCGGCCGTCGTGCCGTCCGTGCACACCATCCGCAGCCGCTTCGACCAACGCCGGCAACGGCACCAGCCGCCGCTGCAACGCCTGCTGCGTGCGCTGCTGGGACTGGACGCCAAGATGAGCCAGTACACCCGCGGCAAGGCGTTCGTCGACCACGTGGTGACCAAGGTCGGGATGGACCGGTTCAACATCGTGTGGTCGGGACCGGACACCCTGCCGCTGCCCGACGAGATCGAAGATCCGCAGCGGTGGATCGACCGGGTGCTCTAGCCCGGCTGCGGGCCACCCTGGCCGGGTTCGCGACGGATCATCTGCCCGCCGCGACCAGCTGGTGCGTGGCGCTGTCCGGCGGACCCGACTCCCTGGCCCTGACCGCCGCGGCCGCCGCGACGCTGCCGACCACTGCGTTGATCGTCGACCACCGGCTGCAGCCCGGCTCGGCGGACGTGGCCGAAGCGGCCCGGGGCCAGGCACTGCGGCTGGGCTGCGTGCACGCCACCGTGCTCGCGGTCCGGGTCGGCACCGAGGGCGGGCCGGAGGCCGCCGCCCGCACGGCCCGCTACGCCGCCCTGGACGCCGCCCGCGCCGAACAGCCGGTGCTGCTCGCCCACACCCTCGACGATCAGGCTGAGACCGTCCTGCTGGGTCTGGGCCGTGGCTCCGGTGCGCGGTCCATCGCCGGAATGCGGGTGTGCGACCCACCCTGGTACCGGCCGCTGCTCGGCGAACGCCGCAGTCTCACCCACGCCGCCTGCGCTGAGCTCGGTCTCCACGCGTGGGACGACCCGCACAACCACGACCCGCGGTTCACCCGGGTACGGCTGCGCGACGAGGTCCTGCCGCTGCTCGAAGACGTCCTCGGCGGAGGTGTGGCCGAGGCGCTGGCCCGCACCGCCGCGGCGCTGCGCGAGGACACCGACGCGCTCGACGCGCTCGCCGAGGAGGCGCTGGCCGCTGCCGACGGCGGTGCCGCCCTGCCGGTGTCGGCGCTGACCGACCTGCCTGCGGCGGTGCGGCGACGGGTGATCCGGGGATGGCTGCTGCGCGGCGGAGCCAGCGGACTCACCGACAAGCAGATTCGTGCGGTAGACGCGCTGGTCACCGCGTGGCGCGGGCAGGGCGGGGTGGCGGTCGGCTCGGATCTGCGCCACCAGCGACTGTTCGCCGGGCGCCGCGACCGCACGCTGGTGTTGTACGTCCGGCCGGTGTAATTGGTCGTGCGGGCCTGGGCATGGCACAGTGTGGCTCGTGTCGGTGGACGACCTCTATTCCGGGGATATCAAGTCGGTCCTGTTGTCCCAAGATCAGATTCAGGCCCGGACCGGGGAACTGGCGGCCTTGGTCGCCAAGGACTACGGCAACTCCCTCGACGGCCAGGATCTGCTTCTGGTCACCGTCCTCAAGGGCGCGGTCATGTTCGTGACCGACCTGGCGCGGGCCATCCCACTGCCCACCCAGCTGGAGTTCATGGCCGTCAGTTCGTACGGGTCGTCCACGTCATCGTCGGGTGTGGTCCGAATCCTCAAGGATCTCGACCGCGACATCCACGACCGTGACGTGCTCATCGTCGAGGACATTGTCGACTCCGGCCTGACGCTGTCCTGGCTGCTGCGCAACCTCGCCTCCCGGCACCCCAAGTCGCTGCGGGTGTGCACTCTGCTGCGCAAACCCGATGCCGTGCGCGCCGACGTCGAAATCTCCTACGTCGGCTTCGACATCCCCAACGAATTCGTTGTCGGCTACGGCCTGGACTACGCCGAGCGGTACCGCGACCTGCCCTACATCGGCACTCTGGACCCGAAGGTCTATCAGCACTGAGCCTCGCAACTCGCTGATCACGGGTAACGTCCTCGCCCACGTACGTCAACAGAGATGGGGACTCATGACTTCGACTACGCGTCGGCTGCCGAACAACCGGACTCGGGTGGCGATGGCGGCCACCGTCATCTGCGGTGCTGCGCTCGTCGCGGCGCCCAACGCGGGGGCCGACGGGAACGTCGTCGTCTACACGGTCACCAGCGACGGAACCCTGTCGAACGTCACCTATCTCGACGGGGACGGCAACCGCCAGCAGCTCAACAACGTGTCAGCGCCGTGGACCACGACATTCGTGGGCCAGCAGGTCAACCCGACCTACGGTGTGACCGCCCGGTCCACCGGGTCCCAGGTGTCCTGCACCATCACGGTCAACGGGCAGGTGATCGACCGGGATTCCGACAACGACGGCACGGCCGACGTCGACTGCCACGAGGGCTTCGGCGACGACTGATCGGCACCGTCAGCCGAGTTGCCAGACCGCCGTCACCGAGAAGCCGACGGTCTGCTCGCCCGGCTGCAACGGCACCTCGCTGGCCATCGCCCCGCGCGGCATCGGTGCCGGCATCGGCTGCGGCGGGGCCGTGCTGCCCGGCGCCTCGCTGATCGAGATGATCGGGCCCAACGACAGCCCGGACAGATCGGCGTACTGCTGGGCACGTTCCTTGGCGTTGTTGAACGCTCGCGCGCGCGCATCGCTGACCAGCTTCGAGTCGTCCTCGATGGAGTAGCTCACCGAGTTGATCCGGGTCGCGTCGCCGCCTGCGCTGACGACGTTGGCCAGCACCTGCGAGGCGGTGTCGAGCTTGCGGATCTTGATCTGGATCGAATTGCTGGCCCGGTAGCCGGAGATCACCGAACCGTCGCTGTACTGCGGCGCAAGGCTGACCTGCGTGGTGCTGATGTCCTTGGCGTCGACGCCGCTGGCGTTGAGCGCATTGAGCACGGCCTTCTGCCGGTCGTTGGTCTGGTTCATCGCCGTGGTCACGTCCGGCGCGCTCGCCTCGATGCTCACGTCGGCGGTCAGCGTGTCGGGAACGCCCTTGACTTCCCCGGAGCCGACGACCGTCACCTGGCGCGGGTTGCTGCCGGACGGCGCGGTGCTGGCGGCGTCGCAGCCGCTGAGAACCACGGCGGTGACACCCGCAGCGGCAACGAGACCAATGAGTCGGCGTCCGGCGATCGGCATGCCTGCCACCGTACCGGCGGCACTACAGTCATTGGATGTCTCGGCCCCGGCTCACCCACCTCGGTGGTCCCACGACCCTGATCGAGCTCGACGGGTGGCGCATCCTCACCGACCCGACGTTCGACCCGCCCGGGCGGCGGTACACCTTCGGCTGGGGCACGTCGTCACGCAAGATCGCCGGTCCGGCGCAACCGCCGGCCGAGGTGTTTCCGGTCGATGCCGTGCTGCTCAGCCACGATCACCATGCCGACAACCTCGACGACTCCGGTCGCGGACTGCTGCGCCAGGCGGCAACGGTGATCACCACCGTGCCCGGCGCGCAGCGGATTTCCGGTGCAGCGCCCGACGTGCGTGGTCTGGCCAACTGGGAGTCGACGACGTTGACCGCCCCCGGCCGGGCGCCGTTGCGGGTCACTGCGACGCCGTGCCGGCACGGCCCGAAGTTCAGCAGGCCGATCGCCGGGAAGGTGGTCGGTTTCGCCCTGCACCGCGACGGTGAGGAGGCTGCCGCGCTGTGGATGTCCGGTGACACCGTGCTCTATGAGGGTGTGCGCGAGGTGGCTCAACGGTTTCCGGTCGACGTGGCGCTGTTGCATCTGGGTGGCGTGCGGTTCTGGTTCACCGGCCCGGTGCGCTTCACGATGACGGCCGCAGACGCCGTCGACCTGATCCGGCTGATGCGGCCCAATGTCGTGGTGCCTGTGCACTACGGCGGGTGGACCCACTTCCGCGAGCCGGAAAGCGTGATGCGTCAAACACTGTCGGACTCAGATGTGAGTGACCGCATCCGCTGGCTCACCCCGGGCGTACCTAACGAGGTCTAAGCCTGGCTGCCGGTGTGCTCGCCGATCGCCTTCACGATCGCTTCGCCCACCCGGCCGAACAGGTCACCGCGCATGTCCCTGGCCCACTCGTGGGATGCCTCGGCAGCGCGCAGCTGGCCTTTGAAGTGCGGGATGACCTTGCGGGCGAACAAGTCGTAGGAGTGGTAGGTCGCTTTCGGGTCGGCCCAGTCGTGGCCGAGCATCAGGAAGGTGCCGAACCCGCCGGACTGCTCGAGCAGATCGGTGATGTAGGCGATCGCGTCGTCTGGGGTTCCGATGCAGCAGTTACCTTGCGCCGCATAGGCGGCGACGAACTCGTGCGGTGTCTGCGCGGGGGCCTCGACATCATTGGACAGCGGCACGAACCCGGCCGCACCGAAGTAGTTGGCGAAGTCCTGCAGCCCGTAGGTGCAGTCGTCGATGGCCTGCTCGCGGGTATCGGCCAGGTGCACGATGCCCAGCACCCGCCAGTTGGTCCGGTCGGGCTCCGGACGGCCCGCTTCGGCGGCCTTGTCCACCACGATCTGCCAGGCGCTGTCCAGGGCCGCGTACCCGCCGGGAACCGACATCGACAACGACAGCAGCGACGTGCCCAGTGTCCCGGCCAGCCGCGGACCAGACGGTGAAACCATTGCTGCCGTGGATATTTCGGGGTACGGCCAGGTGTAGGGGCGGATGTGCAACTGCGCGTCGCGCAGGGTGAACCAGTCGCAGTGCCTGCTGATGCGTTCGTCGGGCCCGGCCCGGAACAGCGCGAGGATGGCCTCCAGCGACTCCTGCATCATCTGCCGCTGCTCCACCGGGTCGATGCCCATCATGTAGGCGTCCGAGGGAAGTGCGCCGGGACCGGTTCCGAACATCACCCGCCCGCGCGTCAGGTGGTCGAGCAGCACCCACCGGTCGGCGACCATCAACGGGTGGTGATAGGGCAGTGAGACCACGCCGGTGCCCAGCCGGATGTGCTTGGTGCGTTCGGCGGCCGCGGCGATGAACACCTCGGGGCAGGCGATCAGCTCGTATCCACCCGAGTGGTGCTCGCCGAACCACACCTCGTCGTAGCCCAGCCTATCCAGTGCGACGGTCCGCTCCAGGTCATACTCCAGTGCGACAGTGGGGGATTGGCCGACAGGGTGAAACGGCGTGACGAACACGCCGAAGTTGAGGGGTCGCATGGTCACCACTCCAATCCGGATAGGAAACCCACCAGTTCACGGTTGATCTCGTCGGGTCGTTCCTGCTGAATCCAATGTCCGGCGCCGTCGAGCAGCACCTGCCGGTACGGGCCCTTGACCACCTCGGTGGCCCGGTCGACTCGGGTGAAGCCGAGCGTGGGATCTTCGGTGCCGCCGACGAATAGTGCTGGGACAGTGATGGTTTCGGTCGATGCCTGGCCCAGGATGTGCCAGTTCCGGTCGAAACAGCGATACCAGTTGAGCGCCCCGGTGAACCCGGTGCGGCCGAACTCGGCGGCGTAGTGCGCCAGCTCCTCGGTGCTGAGCCAGTCCGGGAGTTGCTCGGGCTGGGCCAGCCGGTCGAGGAAGCCGTCGGGTCCGGGGGACAGCATCTGCTGCGCGGCTTCCTCGGTCTTGGGTGTGCGCATGCCGCCCAGCAGCACGCGCATGGTTCGCAACGGATCTTCGGCCAGCTCGGCGTCGGCGGGGCCGGGCTGCTGGAAGTAGAGGATGTAGAAGAAGTTGTCGCCGAAGATCCGCCGGAACGCCTCGGTCGGCGGTGTCAGCGGCCGCGGTATCGGCGGCACCGCCAGCCCGGCGACCCCGGCGACCCGGTCGGGGTGCAGCAGCGGCATGTTCCAGGCCACCACGGCACCGAAGTCGTGCCCGACGATCGCGGCGCGCCGCGCGCCCACGACGTCGAGCAGTGCGGCCACATCGCCGGTCAGTTCGGTGATGTCGTAGGCCTCGATCTGTGCCGGCCGCGAGGATCCGCCATAGCCGCGCTGGTCGGGTGCCAGCACGTGATACCCCGCCTCGGCCAGCACCGGGATCTGGTGGCGCCAGGAGTAGGCCAGCTCCGGAAAACCGTGGGTCAGGACGACCACCGGGGCACCCTGCTCACCTGCCTCGGCCACCCGCAACCGAACACCGTTGACGTCAACTAACCGTTCGGTAGAGGCGACCACGGTGGTAGCCAAGCACAGCAGTCGGCCTGCCGGAAGGGCGTGTTCGCCCACGGGTGAACACGAACCAATCCCTGACGGAAACCGGCGGGGCACTTCCCCACGTTGGTCTAGCGGTAGCCTGAACTATTCCAGCTGCGCATATCGGAAGGACCTGGCCGGACACGGCCGATGTAGATGAACCGGAAAAACGTGATCCGCACACTGACGGTGGTGGCCGTGGTGTTGCTGCTCGGCTGGTCGTTCTTCTATTTCAGTGACGACACCCGTGGCTTCAAGCCTGTCGACACCTCGGTGGCGATGGCCCAGATCAACGGCGACAACGTCAAGAGCGCCCAGATCGACGACCGCGAACAGCAGCTGCGCCTGGAGCTCAAGAACGGCAATGGCGACACCGAGAACTCCAACAAGGTCATCGCCAAGTACCCGACCGGGTACGGCGTCGATCTGTTCAACGCGCTGAGCGCCAAGAACATCAAGACCAACACCGTGGTCAACCAGGGCAGCGTCCTGGGCTCGCTGCTGGTCTACATGCTCCCGCTGCTGCTTCTCGTCGGCTTGTTCGTGCTGTTCTCCCGGATGCAGACCGGTGGCCGGATGGGCTTCGGCTTCGGCAAGTCGCGGGCCAAGCAGCTCTCCAAGGACATGCCGAAGACCACGTTCGCCGACGTGGCCGGCGTCGACGAGGCCGTCGAAGAGCTCTATGAGATCAAGGACTTCCTGCAGAACCCGTCGCGCTATCAGGCGCTCGGGGCGAAGATCCCCAAGGGCGTGCTGCTCTACGGGCCACCCGGCACCGGAAAGACGCTGCTGGCGCGCGCTGTCGCCGGCGAGGCCGGAGTTCCGTTCTTCACGATTTCAGGCTCGGACTTCGTCGAGATGTTCGTCGGTGTCGGCGCCTCCCGGGTGCGTGACCTGTTCGAGCAGGCCAAGCAGAACAGCCCGTGCATCATCTTCGTCGACGAGATCGACGCCGTCGGCCGCCAGCGCGGCGCCGGCCTCGGTGGTGGGCATGACGAGCGCGAGCAGACCCTCAACCAGCTGCTCGTGGAGATGGACGGTTTCGGCGAACGCCAGGGCGTCATCCTGATCGCGGCCACCAACCGGCCCGACATCCTCGACCCCGCCCTGCTGCGTCCCGGCCGCTTCGACCGCCAGATCCCGGTCACCAGCCCGGACCTGGCCGGCCGCAAGGCGGTGCTGCGCGTGCATTCGGCCGGCAAGCCGATGGCCCCCGATGCCGACCTCGACGGGCTGGCCAAGCGGACCGTCGGCATGTCCGGCGCCGACCTGGCCAACGTCATCAACGAGGCCGCGCTGCTCACCGCCCGCGAGAACGGCACCGTCATCACCGCTGCGGCCATGGAAGAGGCCGTCGACCGGGTGATCGGCGGACCGCGCCGCAAGGGCCGGGTGATCAGCGAGCTGGAGAAGAAGATCACCGCCTACCACGAGGGTGGCCACACCCTGGCGGCGTGGGCGATGCCCGACATCGAACCGATCTACAAGGTCACCATCCTGGCCCGCGGCCGCACCGGCGGCCACGCCGTCTCGGTGCCCGAGGACGACAAGGGCCTGATGACCCGCTCGGAGATGATCTCCCGGCTGGTGTTCGCCATGGGCGGTCGTGCCGCCGAGGAGCTGGTGTTCCGCGAGCCGACCACCGGGGCGGTCTCCGATATCGACCAGGCCACCAAGATCGCCCGGGCAATGGTCACCGAGTACGGCATGAGCTCCAAGCTGGGCGCGGTCAAGTACGGCACCGAGCACGGCGACCCGTTCCTGGGCCGCACCATGGGCACCCAGTCGGACTACAGCCACGAGGTGGCCCGCGACATCGACGACGAGGTCCGCAAACTCATCGAGGCCGCCCACACCGAGGCGTGGACGATCCTCACCGAGTACCGCGACGTCCTCGACATCCTCGCCGGGGAGCTGCTGGAGAAGGAAACCCTGCACCGCTCCGAGCTGGAGGCGATCTTCGGCGACGTGAAGAAGCGCCCCCGGCTGACGGTGTTCGACGACTTCGGTGGGCGGATCCCGTCCGACAAGCCGCCCATCAAGACCCCGGGCGAGCTGGCCATCGAGCGCGGTGAGCCGTGGCCCAAGCCGATGCCCGAGCCGGCCTTCAAGAAGGCGATCGCACAGGCGAGCGCGGCCGCCCAAGCCCAGCAGCCCAATGGCGGTAACGGCAATGGCGCGCACCACGGCGCACCGGCGCAGCAGCCCGGCACCAGCCAGCCGGACTACGGCGCACCGGCCGGCTGGCACGCTCCCGGCTGGCCGCCGCCGGGTCAGCAGGGTGGCGGCGGCTACTGGTATCCGCCTCCGCCCGGATGGGGACAGCCGCCGCAGCAGCACGGGCAGCCTTACCCGCCGTATCAGCCCTACCCTGCTCCCAGCCATGCCGGGCCCGGGTCGGCTCCGCAGGACGACGCCGGTGACGACGGCAACCGGCCCAACCCGCCGGCCAATGGTTGATTGACGAAACGGAGCCCCAATGGTGCAACCGACCTCGATAACTCTCGAGACGCCGGTTTTTGACCAAGAGCGTGCCGAGGCGGCAGTGCGTGAACTGCTGATCGCGGTGGGCGAGGATCCCGAGCGACAAGGTCTGGTCGACACCCCGGCCCGTGTTGCGCGGGCCTTCCGGGAGATGTTCGCGGGCCTGTACACCGACCCGGACGCGGTGCTGGAGACCACCTTCGACGAGCAGCATGACGAACTCGTCCTGGTCAAGAACATCCCGATGTACTCGACCTGCGAGCACCACCTGGTGGCGTTCCACGGTGTCGCGCACGTCGGCTACATCCCCGGCGACGACGGCCGGGTGACCGGGCTGTCGAAGCTGGCTCGGGTGGTCGACCTGTATGCCAAGCGTCCGCAGGTGCAGGAGCGGCTGACCGGGCAGATTGCCGACGCGGTGATGCGCAAGCTCAAGCCGCGCGGGGTCATCGTGGTGCTCGAGGCCGAGCATCTCTGCATGGCGATGCGCGGAGTCCGCAAGCCCGGCGCCACCACCACGACGTCGGCGGTGCGCGGACAGTTCAAGACCGACAATGCATCCCGAGCAGAGGCGCTGGAACTCATCCTGCGGAAGTGAACACACTCCCGCCCCGGGTCGGGGCGCTCCGACCCGCCGGCCCCGTGCAGGTGATGGGAGTTGTCAACGTCACCGATGACTCCTTCTCCGACGGCGGCCGCTACCTGGATCCCGGTCGGGCCGTCGAGCATGGGGTCGAGCTGGTCGCCCAGGGTGCGGCGATCGTGGACGTCGGCGGTGAGTCGACCCGTCCCGGCGCGGTGCGAATCGATGCGGCAGTCGAGACGGCCAGAGTGCTCCCGGTGGTCAAAGGACTCGCCGCCCAGGGGATCACCGTGAGCATCGACACCATGCACGCCGCGGTCGCCGCGGCCGCGCTGGAGTGCGGTGCCAGTATCGTCAACGATGTTTCGGGCGGACGTGCCGATCCGGCGATGGCGCCACTGCTGGCTGATGCGAAAGTGCCCTGGGTACTGATGCATTGGCGTTCGGTGGGGGCGCAGCGCCCACACGAGGCACCCGACTACCGCGACGTGGTGGCCGAGGTGCGTGACGAACTGCTGGCCAGTGTCGACGCCGCCATCGCCGCCGGTGTCGAGACCGCCAACCTGATCATCGATCCCGGCCTGGGTTTCGCCAAGACAGCACAACATAATTGGGCTCTGCTCAACGCGCTGCCCGAGTTCGTCGCGACCGGCATCCCGGTGCTCGTCGGAGCCTCCCGGAAGCGTTTCCTGGGCGCCCTGCTGGCCGACCGGGACGGTAACCCCCGCCCCCCGGACGGCCGTGAAACCGCCACCGCTGTGATCTCGGCGCTGGCCGCCGTGCACGGTGCGTGGGGGGTCCGGGTGCACGACGTACGTGCGAGCGTGGACGCGCTCGCCGTCCTTGAGGCCTGGGAGGGTGGCGGTGGCTGACCGAATCGAATTGCGCGGGTTGACCGTTCGCGGTAACCATGGTGTCTTCGACCATGAGCGGCGCGACGGGCAGGACTTCGTGGTCGACATCACGGTGTGGATCGACCTGGCCGATGCCGCCGCCAGCGACGACCTGGCCGACACGTTCGACTACGGCGTACTGGCCCAACGTGCGGCCGCCGTGATCGGTGGCCCGGCCCGCAACCTCATCGAGACCGTCTCCGCCGAGATCGCTGAGGACGTCATGACCGACCCGCGGGTGCACGCCGTCGAGGTCGTCCTCCACAAGCCGCACGCACCGATCCCGTTGTCGTTCACCGACGTTGCCGTCGTCGCCCGCCGATCCCGGCGCGGCGGCCGGGGCCAGATCGTTCCCGCCGGGGACGTGACATGACGCGGGTGGTGCTGTCGATCGGCTCGAACCTCGGCGACCGGATGGCCCGGCTGCAGGCGGCCGTCGACGGGCTCGGCACCTCGGTGCGCGCACTGTCGCCCGTCTACGAAACCGATGCATGGGGCGGTGTCGAGCAGGGCCCGTTCCTCAACGCGATCGTCGTCGCCGAGGACGACCGGCTCGACGGCCACGGCTGGCTGGCCCGTGCACAGGCGCTCGAACAGGCCAACGAGCGGGTCCGCGAGCAGAGGTGGGGTCCGCGCACCCTCGACGTCGACCTGGTCTCGGGTCATGACGGTGCCGACGAGGTGTTCTCCCTCGACGAGGGGCTGACCCTGCCGCATCCGATGGCACACCTGCGGGCGTTCGTCATGATCCCGTGGCTGGCGGTGGACCCCGATGCGACGCTGACCGTGGCCGGCGTGGTGCGGCCGGTTCAGCGGCTGCTCGAGGAGTTGGACCCCGCCGAGCGCGCCGGGGTGCGGCTGACCGACCTCATCCTCAATTTGCCCCCCGACGAAGCCTCCGGCACCTGATGGGTCCCACACGTAAACGCGACCTGCTGGCCGCGGTCATCGGCGTCGCGATCCTGTCGTGTCTGCTGCTGCGTCTGCTCTACCGGTACTTCCCGCCGATCACGGTGTGGACCGGGCTGTCGTTGTTGGCGGTGGCCGCGGCCGAGGCGGTCTGGGGCTGGTCGGTGCGCAGCAGGATCCGGGACGGCCAGATCGGTGTCGGCGCCGGCCGGCTGCACCCGCTGGCGGTGGCCCGCAGTCTGGTGATCGCGAAGGCCTCCGCCTGGGTCGGTGCGCCGGTCGCCGGATGGTGGATCGGCGTGCTGGTCTACCTGTTGGTCATCCGCACCGACCACGCGCGGGCCGACATCCCGGGTGTGGTGGTAGCGGCGATCAGCGCGGTGGCTCTCGTGATCGCGTCGTTGTGGCTGCAGAATTGCTGCAAGTCGCCCGGCGAGCCGACCGAGGACCCCGACCGCGCCGCCGAGTAGCCGCCAGGGCGAATCGCCGCAGCTTGCGGACACGTTCCCGGACATCGCCCGGGTACAGTCAGCCCATGACCGTTCTGTCCCGCGGCAGCCGTAATCGGCGCGGCGGCCGCAGGCCGGGTTGGCTGCTCTTGACGACGTTGCTAGTCCTGGCCATCGTCGCCAGTTCTGCTCTGGTCTTCACCAACCGCGTCGAGCTGCTCAAGCTGGCGGTGGTGCTGTCGCTGTGGGCGGCCGTCGTCGCTGCCTTCGTCTCGGTCATCTACCGCCGCCAAAGCGATGTCGATGCGGCCCGGGCCCGCGACCTGAAGCTCGTCTACGACCTGCAACTGGACCGGGAGATCTCCGCCCGCCGCGAGTACGAACTGAGTGTCGAGTCGCATCTGCGCCGCGAGCTGGCCACCGAGCTGCGCGCCCAGGCCGCCGACGAGGTCGCGGCGTTGCGGGCCGAGCTGGCCGCACTGCGGGCCAACCTGGAGGTCCTATTCGACGCCGACCTCGGCGACCGGCCCGCCCTCGAGGGCGATCGCGCCGGCTACGGCGATTGGACCCGCGACACCACCACGTTGCCGCCCACCCCGGGCCGGGTGCAGAGCAGCCGCATCACGCCGGTCAATGCGGAGGAGTCCGCCGGCCGCACTGCCGAGAACCCGATCATCGACGTTCCCGAGGAACCCCTGGTTGCCCCGGCGCCACCGCCGCAGCCGCCGTACGCGCCGCCGCCGCGGCGCCGCTACGAGGAACCGCCGCTACCCGACGACTACCGGGGATCGCACCGCCGGTCCGGCGACAACGGTGCCCGCCCGGCACCGGCCCCACAACGGTCGTTCACGCCGCCGCCGGAGCCCGCTCCGGTGAGTGCGCCGCAGCCCGAGCCGCAGTCGGCACCCGCTGCCGAGTACACGCCGTCCGACGTCGCGGCAAGCCACTCCGAGTGGAAGCCGGTGGAGGCCGAAGGCCGCTGGCTGCCGCCGGGCGCGCCGGGCAGCAGCTGGGCCGCGCCGTCCGCCCCCGACAGCGACGTCACCGCCCCTGCCGCGCCGGCCGACGAGCCCGCACGGGGCAGGCACTGGACCGGGCCGCAGGCCGAGGAGCCTGTGCCAGCCGCACCGCCGCGCCCCGAACCGGCGATGCAGCCGGCCCCCGAACCGGCCGCGCCGCGGGCCCGGCATTCAGTAGAGGCACCGACCTACGGCCAGGTCCCGCCTGCCATGTCCACCCCGCCGCCGCCCGAGCCCGCGTCGCGGCATCGCGGCGATGACGACGCCGAAGACGATCAGCCCGAGGGACCGCGGGGCCAGCACGCCGGCGGCCAGTCCGTCGCCGAGTTGCTGGCCCGTCTGGAGGCCAACGGCAACAGGGGCGGCGGCCGGCGCCGCAGGCGCGAGGACTAGGGCCCCCAGCCAGCCGGGTAAAGTTGACCAGACCGTCCGGTACCCGCAGCGCAGGACCGGAACGAAATCCAACGACGTCAGCGAGGTCGTCCAGGTGGGGACCCCCAACGGCTTGCGCCCGGCACGCCTGAAAGTGGGCATCGTCTCGGCGGGGCGGGTCGGCACCGCACTGGGACTGGCACTCGAACGCGCCGAACACGTCGTCGTCGCCTGCAGCGCGATCTCGAACGCTTCCCTGCGGCTGGCGGAGCGGCGGCTGCCCGACACAGCGGTGCTGCCGGTTCCCGATGTGGCCGACAACGCGGAGCTGTTGCTGCTCACCGTGCCCGACTCGGAGCTGGCCGGACTGGTCAATGGCCTTGCCGCCACCGGGGCGGTGCGGCGCGGAACGATCGTCGTGCACACCTCGGGTGCCAACGGCATCGGCGTGCTCGCCCCGCTGACCGCGCAGGGTTGCGTTCCGCTGGCCATCCATCCGGCGATGACGTTCACCGGCTCCGACGAAGACGTGGTGCGTCTCGGTGAGACGTGCTTCGGAATCACCGCCGCCGACGAGATCGGCTATGCCATCGGCCAGTCGCTGGTGCTCGAGATCGGCGGCGAGCCGTTCCGGGTCAGCGAGGATGCGCGCACGCTGTATCACGCGGCGCTGGCGCATGCGAGCAACCACATCGTCACCGTGGTGGCCGACGCGCTCGACGCGCTGCGCGCCGCGCTCTCCGGTCAGGAGCTGCTCGGGCAGGAACTCATCGGCACCGCACCGGGCGGGCTGGCCGAGCGCATCGTGGGCCCGCTGGCCCGGGCTGCGCTGGAGAACACTCTGCGCCGTGGCCAGTCGGCGCTGACCGGACCGGTGGCCCGCGGTGACGCCGCCGCGGTGGCCGGTCATCTCGTCGCGCTCAACGAGGTGGATTCCCAACTGGCGCAGAGTTATTGCGCGAACTCACTGCGTACCGCCCAGCGGGCGCGGGCTCCCAAGGAGGTCTTCGAGGTGTTGGCGGACTGGTCGGCCGGTCAAGGACGGCCGCAGTGAGCAAGGCGGGGCCGCAGTTCAGCGCCGGGCAACTCAACGTCTATCCGACGCCGCAGTCGCTTGCCGACGTGACCCGGGCGCTGCGGCACACCGGACGGCGGGTGATGTTCGTGCCGACCATGGGTGCGCTGCACGACGGCCACCTGGCCCTGGTTCGGGCCGCCAAGCGGGTGCCCGGCGCCGTCGTGGTGGTGTCGATCTTCGTCAACCCCTTGCAGTTCGGCGCCAACGAGGACCTCGACGCCTACCCGCGCACCCTGGACTCCGATCTGGAACTGCTGCGCGGCGAAGACGTCGAGGTGGTGTTCACCCCGACCGCCTCGATGATGTATCCCGACGGGCCGCGCACCACGGTCCATCCCGGTCCGCTGGGGGCGGAACTCGAAGGTGCGGTGCGCCCGACGCATTTCGCAGGAATGCTCACCGTGGTACTCAAACTGCTGCAGATCGTGCGTCCGGACCGGGCGTTCTTCGGCGAGAAGGACTACCAGCAACTGGTTCTCATCCGGCAGATGGTCGCCGACCTCAACGTCGATGTGCGCATCGTCGGGGTGCCGACCGTGCGGGAATCCGACGGGCTGGCGATGTCGTCGCGCAACCGCTATCTGAATCCCGAAGAGCGCGAACAGGCTTGCGCGTTGTCGTCGGCACTGTTGGCGGGCATGTACGCAGCGTCGGGTGGGGTCGAGCCGGCCCTGGACGCCGCCCGCGCGGTGCTCGACGAAGTGCCCGCGATCGAGGTCGACTACCTCGAGGTGCGCGGTCCGCAACTGGAGCCACCGCCGGAGTACGGCCCCGCCCGGATGCTGATCGCTGCCCGCATCGGTGGCACCCGGCTGCTGGACAACATCGCCATCGACCTGTCGACCAATGCGGCCCCGCCCGGTGTCGGGCACGACGAGAACAACGAAATCAGTTGGAGAAATTGATGTTCCGGACGATGTTGAAGTCCAAGATTCACCGGGCGACGGTGACGCATGCGGATCTGCACTATGTGGGTTCGGTCACCATCGACGCCGATCTGATGGAGGCGGCCGACTTGCTGGAAGGTGAGCAGGTCACCATCGTCGACATCGACAACGGCAACCGTCTGGTCACCTACGCCATCACCGGGCAGCGCGGGTCGGGAGTCATCGGAATCAATGGTGCCGCAGCTCATCTCGTGCATCCCGGCGATCTTGTCATTCTGATCGCCTACGGCACCATGGACGACGCGCAGGCCCGCGAGTACCGGCCGCGCATCGTGTTCGTCGACGCCGAGAACCGTCAGATCGACCTCGGTGACGACCCGGCGCACGTCCCCGACGACGTCACCGGTCTGCTGTCGCCGCGGGCTGTGCGGTAGCCGTGCTGCTCGCCATCGACGTCCGCAACACCCATACCGTCGTCGGGTTGATCTCCGGCTCGGGCGATCACGCAAAAGTGTCCCAGCAGTGGCGAATCCGGACCGAGTCCGAGGTCACCGCCGACGAGCTGGCGCTGACCATCGAGGGGCTCATCGGTGACGACTCCGAGCTGCTGACCGGAGCCACCGGCCTGTCCACGGTACCTTCGGTGCTGCACGAGGTGCGCCTGATGCTCGAGCAGTACTGGCCGACGGTGCCGCATGTGCTCATCGAACCGGGGGTTCGCACCGGCATCCCGTTGCTCGTGGACAATCCCAAAGAGGTCGGCGCCGACCGCATCGTGAACTGCCTGGCGGCCTACGCCAAGTTCTCATCGCCGGCCATCGTGGTGGACTTCGGCTCATCGATCTGTGTCGACGTCGTGTCGGGCAAGGGCGAATTCCTCGGCGGTGCAATAGCTCCCGGCGTCCAGGTGTCCTCCGACGCGGCCGCGGCCCGCTCAGCCGCGTTGCGGCGGGTGGAACTGACGAGGCCCCGTTCGGTGATCGGCAAGAACACCGTCGAGTGCATGCAGGCAGGCGCGGTGTTCGGCTTCGCCGGTCTGGTCGACGGCCTGGTGGCCCGAATCCGGGAAGATGTGGACGGATTCGGTGGCGACGACGTCTCGGTGGTGGCCACCGGTCACACCGCCCCGTTGCTGCTGCCCGATCTGCGTACGGTCGCCCACTACGACAAACATCTGACCCTCGACGGGCTGCGGATGGTCTACGAACGCAACCGTGACAGCCAGCGCGGCAAGCTCAAACCACCGCGCTGAGCCTGTCTAGAAGAACGTACGCACCAGATCGACCACCCGCTCGTGCTCGTCGAGCACCGGGATCAGCTGCCACTTGTCGAACACGGTGCATGGATGTGACACCCCGAGTTCGATCCAGTCGCCGACGCCGACGGTCTCCTCGGCCGCCGGAGTCAGGCGCACGAACGCGTGCTGGTCGTTGAGTTTGGTGACCTCGCAGCCCGCCAGCACATCAGCGCGCCAGCCGGAGTCCTGCCGAAGTCGTTGCGGCACAGGCATATCCTGGTCGAACGACACGTCGCGGCGGCCCATCGTCAACAGTGCAAGGCCCGGCTCGGCCCGCGAACACACCTGGGCCCACACATGCAGGGCCGCGACGAAGCCGTCTGCCGGCGCCCCCGGCCTGGTCAGCGGCGAGGTGCGCAGGTAGAGCCCGTCGTCGTTGGTCAGGTAAGCCCCGCTGCGCACGATCGTGCGCCAGTCTCCGGCGAGCTCCTCGGCCACCAGATCGAAATGTGTACTGCCACCGGCGGTCACAATCACTTCCCCTGTTTCGCACAGGGGTGCCAGCCGCCGTGCGGTGTCCGCGAGTCTCCTCAGGTAGGCCCGCACCGGCGCCACCCCGCCGGCCGAGACGTCGTGGCCGAGCGCGGCCTCGTAACCGGCCACCCCAGCCAGCCGCAGTCGAGGGCTGGCCACCACGGCGGCCGCCACCGCGTCGGCGGCGGTGTCGTCGCGGCACCCCGTTCTCGTCCCGGGCGCACCGAGTTCCACACACACGTCGACCGGCCGCCCGGCCCCGGCCGCCTTGAGTGCCTCGGTCATCAGCTGAACGCCACGCACCGAGTCGGCCCAGCAGATCAGCCGGAAGTCCGGGTCGGCGTCGAGATCGCCGGCCAGCCATGCCAGCCCGGCCGCGTCGACCAGCTCGTTGGCCAGCACCACCTCACGGACACCGAATGCGCGGAAGGTCCGCACCTGGCTGATCGTCGCGGCGGTCACCGCGCACGCACCGGCGCCGAACTGCCGTGCCACCAGCTGCGGTGCCATGTGGGTTTTGCCGTGCGGGGCCAGTTCCACCCCGTGCTTCGCACACCACGCGGCCATCGTCGCCAGATTGTGCTCGAGCGCCTCGGCGCGCAGTACGCACACCGGCCCCAGCGGTCCCGCGTCGAACAGGTCGGGCCGCTGGGCGCTGATCTGAGCGGGGGTACGACCCGACCACGATGCCGGCAGCCCCTTGAAGCGCCAGTCCACCGCCTCGTCGGCCAGGGCCGCTACAGCTGCGGCGTTGATGAGTGGCGTCATGGACTCATTTAAGCTGGCACGTCGTGAGCTCTGCTGATGCACCGGACGACGACCTCCACCTCGGGACTGAGGGATCTGAGGTCCCCGAGCAGTTCCGCATCCGACAGGGCAAGCGAGAACGCCTGCTGGCCGAGGGTAAGGACCCGTACCCGGTGTCGGTGCCGCGGACCCATTCGCTGGCCGAGATCCGAGCCGCCTATCCGGACCTGCCCGCCGATGCCACAACCGGCGACATCGTCGGTGTCACCGGTCGGGTGGTGTTCGCCCGCAACTCGGGCAAGTTGTGCTTCGCCACCCTGCAGGAGGGGGACGGCACCCAGCTGCAGGCGATGATCAGCCTTGCCGGGGTGGGCGAGGACGCGCTCGAAGCGTGGAAGTCCGACGTCGACCTCGGTGACATCGTGTTCGTTCATGGTGAGGTGATCAGCTCGCGCCGCGGCGAGTTGTCGGTGCTCGCCGATTCCTGGCTGATGGCGGCCAAGGCGCTGCGCCCGCTGCCCGTTGCGCACAAGGAGATGAGCGAGGAGTCGCGGGTCCGCCAGCGGTATGTCGACCTCATCGTGCGCCCGCAGGCCCGCACGGTGGCCCGCCAGCGCATCGCGGTGGTGCGTGCGGTGCGCAACGCACTGGATCGGCGCGGCTTCCTCGAGGTGGAGACGCCGATGCTGCAGACGCTGGCCGGTGGCGCGGCGGCCCGGCCGTTCGTCACCCATTCCAATGCCCTCGATACCGACCTCTACCTGCGAATCGCGCCGGAATTGTTCCTGAAGCGCTGTGTCGTGGGCGGTCTGGAGAAAGTTTTCGAACTCAATCGGAACTTCCGCAACGAAGGCGCGGATTCCACTCATTCGCCGGAATTCGCCATGCTGGAGACATATCAGGCGTGGGCAACCTACGACGATTCCGCCGTCGTCACCAGGGAACTTATTCAAGAAGTCGCAGACGAGGCCGTCGGCACACGTCAAGTGCCATTGCCGGATGGCACAATCTTTGATCTCGACGGCGAATGGCCGTCGATTCAAATGTATCCATCTCTGTCCGAAGCTCTCGGCGAAGAGATCACTCCCGACACCTCGCTGGATTACCTACTCGCTATTGCTGACCGGCTCGATGTCGAGATCCCGCGCGATCGCGGCTACGGGCACGGCAAGCTCGTCGAAGAACTGTGGGAACACACAGTCGGCGACACTTTGTGGGCCCCGACATTCGTCCGGGATTTTCCGGTGGAGACCACACCGCTGACCCGCCAGCACCGCAGCATCCCCGGCGTCACCGAGAAATGGGATCTCTACGTGCGCGGAGTGGAGTTGGCCACCGGATACTCCGAGCTGGTCGACCCGGTCGTCCAGCGGGAACGCTTCGAGGCCCAGGCCAGGGCGGCCGCCGCAGGCGACGACGAGGCGATGGCACTCGACGAGGATTTCCTGGCTGCGATGGAGTACGCGATGCCGCCGACCACCGGAACCGGAATGGGTATCGACCGATTGCTAATGGTTCTCACAGGATTGTCAATTCGAGAGACTGTTTTGTTCCCGATTGTTCGTCGGCACGGCAACTGAAGTGGCCTGACCTGCAGCCGGTTGAATGCCCTGCGCCAATGTGGCACATTAGTTGGCAAGGGGAGGCGTTTCATCAATCGCTTGTAGTGAACAAGCAGAAGGACCACGTGAGCTGATGGCCAAGAAAGTTACCGTCACCCTCGTCGATGATTTCGACGGTGAAGGTGCGGCCGACGAAACAGTTGAATTTTCGCTCGACGGCGTGAGCTATGAGATCGATCTTTCCGCGAAGAATGCGCAGAAACTGCGCAACGAGCTGAAGCCGTGGGTCGAGGCCGGCCGCCGTGTCGGTGGCCGCCGTCGTGGCCGCTCCGGCCCGCCCGGGCGCGGCCGCGCGTCCATCGATCGCGAGCAGAGCGCTGCCATTCGCGACTGGGCCCGCCGCAACGGCCACAAGGTGTCGACGCGCGGCCGGATTCCGGCCGACATCATCGACGCTTTCCACGCCGCGACCTGATTCGGCGCCGCCGGCCGGCTCGTCACCGTCCCGTCAGTCACTTTCGCTCGGGGCGAAGGCAAGGCCGCTGATTACCGGAAACGAATCGGCGTTCTCCCGCGTTGGTCAGCTATGTCCACCGCTGTGATGCGGAATGGGTGGGCAAGGGAGGGCACCTCCTGGAACCGCCCATTAGAGTGGTCGACAGGTGTGCGGTGCCTACCGTCGTACCTAATCGTGATGGAGAGCAGGTAACCACCGATGTTCGAGAGATTTACCGACCGTGCCCGCAGGGTCGTCGTCCTGGCGCAAGAAGAAGCCCGGATGCTCAACCACAACTACATCGGGACCGAGCACATCCTGTTGGGTCTTATTCACGAGGGTGAAGGCGTAGCCGCCAAGTCCCTGGAGTCGCTGGGCATTTCCCTCGAGGGTGTCCGCAGCCAGGTCGAGGAGATCATCGGCCAGGGCCAGCAGGCGCCGTCGGGACACATCCCCTTCACCCCTCGTGCCAAGAAGGTTCTCGAGCTGTCGTTGCGCGAAGCGCTGCAGCTCGGCCACAACTACATCGGCACCGAGCACATCCTGCTCGGCCTGATCCGTGAGGGCGAAGGCGTCGCGGCCCAGGTGCTCGTCAAGCTGGGGGCGGAGCTGACGCGTGTGCGCCAGCAGGTCATCCAGCTGCTGAGCGGCTACCAGGGCAAGGAAACCGCGGAGGCCGGTACCGGCGGCCGCGGCGGCGAGTCCGGTAACCCGTCGACCTCGCTGGTCCTCGACCAGTTCGGCCGCAACCTGACCGCCGCAGCCATGGAAGGCAAGCTCGACCCGGTCATCGGCCGGGAGAAGGAAATCGAGCGGGTCATGCAGGTGCTGAGCCGGCGCACCAAGAACAACCCGGTGCTGATCGGCGAGCCCGGCGTCGGCAAGACCGCCGTCGTCGAAGGCCTGGCGCAGGCCATCGTGCACGGCGAGGTCCCCGAGACGCTCAAGGACAAGCAGCTCTACACCCTGGATCTGGGTTCACTGGTCGCCGGTAGCCGCTACCGCGGTGACTTCGAGGAGCGCCTCAAGAAGGTGCTCAAGGAGATCAACACCCGCGGCGACATCATCCTGTTCATCGACGAGCTGCACACGCTCGTCGGCGCGGGAGCCGCCGAAGGTGCGATCGACGCCGCCTCGATCCTCAAGCCCAAGCTGGCCCGAGGTGAGCTGCAGACGATCGGCGCGACCACGCTCGACGAGTACCGCAAGTACATCGAGAAGGATGCCGCCCTGGAGCGCCGGTTCCAGCCGGTCCAGGTCGGTGAGCCGACCGTGGCGCACACCATCGAGATCCTCAAGGGTCTGCGCGACCGCTACGAGGCACACCACCGGGTGTCGATCACCGACGCCGCCGTGGTGGCCGCGGCCACCCTGGCCGACCGCTACATCAACGACCGGTTCTTGCCGGACAAGGCGATCGACCTGATCGACGAGGCCGGCGCCCGGATGCGTATCCGCCGGATGACCGCTCCGCCAGACCTGCGCGAGTTCGACGAGAAGATCGCCGACGCCCGCCGGGAGAAGGAAAGCGCGATCGATGCGCAGGACTTCGAGAAGGCGGCGTCGCTGCGGGATCGCGAGAAGCAACTGGTCGCTCAGCGCGCCGAGCGTGAAAAGCAGTGGCGGTCAGGTGATCTCGATGTTGTGGCCGAGGTCGACGACGAGCAGATCGCCGAGGTTCTGGGCAACTGGACCGGTATCCCCGTGTTCAAGCTGACCGAGGAGGAGACCACTCGGCTGCTGCGCATGGAGGACGAGCTGCACAAGCGGATCATCGGGCAAGAGGACGCGGTGCGGGCTGTCTCGAAGGCCATCCGCCGCACCCGTGCCGGCCTCAAGGATCCCAAGCGCCCGTCCGGTTCGTTCATCTTCGCCGGCCCGTCCGGCGTGGGTAAGACCGAGCTGTCCAAGGCGCTGGCGGAGTTCCTCTTCGGCGACGACGACGCGCTCATCCAGATCGACATGGGCGAGTTCCACGACCGCTTCACCGCCTCGCGGCTGTTCGGCGCACCCCCCGGGTACGTCGGCTACGAGGAGGGCGGCCAGCTCACCGAGAAGGTGCGCCGCAAGCCGTTCTCCGTCGTCTTGTTCGACGAGATCGAGAAGGCGCACCAGGAGATCTACAACACCCTGTTGCAGGTCCTCGAGGACGGCCGTCTCACCGACGGCCAGGGTCGCACGGTCGACTTCAAGAACACCGTGCTGATCTTCACCTCGAACCTGGGCACCTCCGACATCTCCAAGGCGGTCGGCCTGGGCTTCACCCAGGGTGGCGGCGAGAACAACTACGAGCGGATGAAGCAGAAGGTCAACGACGAGCTCAAGAAGCACTTCCGCCCGGAGTTCCTCAACCGCATCGACGACATCATCGTCTTCCACCAGCTCACCAAGGAAGAGATCATCACGATGGTCGACCTGATGGTGGGCCGGGTGTCCAAGCAGCTCAAGGCCAAGGACATGACGATGGAGCTGACCGACAAGGCCAAGTCTCTGCTGGCCAAGCGCGGCTTCGACCCGGTGCTCGGGGCCCGGCCGCTGCGCCGGACCATCCAGCGCGAGATCGAGGACGCCTTGAGCGAGAAGATCCTCTTCGAGGAGGTCGGGCCCGGCCAGCTGGTCACCGTCGACGTGGACAACTGGGACGGCGAGGGCGCCGGCGAGGACGCGGTGTTCACCTTCACCGGTGGGCCCAAGCGGCCCGAGTCTGCTGAGCCCGACCTGGCCAGCGCAGGCACGGCCAGCGAGTAGCAGTTTCACAGCGAAGGCCCCCCGCGACGCGGGGGGCCTTTCGCATGTCCGCCGACGATTGCGGCGGGCGTGCCGTTTCGTACGGGACTCGCGGCGAATTGCGTATCCACGCGCGCACTCGCGGGCGCTAATCTTCTGCTCATGCTTGTTGTCACGACAAATGACCTTCCGGGCTGGGAGATTCAGCGGGTGTGTGGCGAGGTGTTCGGTCTGACCGTCCGCTCGCGCAACGCCTTCTCACAGATGGGCGCCGGCTTCAAGAGCATGTTCGGCGGGGAACTGCAGGGCATGACGAAGAATCTGGCCGAGAGCCGCAACGAGGCCATGGCCAGGCTGATCGCCGAAGCCCGCGGCCGGGGCGGTAACGCGATCGTCGCCATGCGCTTCGACACCACCGAGATCGGCGACGTCTGGACCGAGATCTGTGCCTACGGCACCGCGGTTCAGGCGGTGCCCGTCACCGATGCCGCCAAGTACACCGCCCAGCAATTGGGATACGGGTCGGGCTAAACCCGCTCAAAGGTTTACGATTCTCGGTGTAATAGACGAGTCGAGGAATCTGGTGAGAGTCCAGAACGGTCGCGCCACTGTCCACAGTCAGACCCGACACTCGTCATCTACCTATCCGGGACGCGAAGATTCCGGGAAAGGACTCTCATGACATCTTCCGAGGCCCGCAAGTCCACCCGTGCCGTCGATCTCTCGGCGGCCAAAGCGGTGGTGTGGTTGACCGCAACCGCGTTCTTCGCGCTGCTGGTGCTGTACTTCGTCGGCATGGATCAGGGCGCGACGTCTGTTTTCGGTGACGACATGCACGTGCACGAATTCCTGCACGACGCGCGGCACCTCCTCGGCTTCCCCTGCCACTGATCGCGCCATGCAAGCGCGAATCATCGCGCGCGGCCTGCTGGCCGGCGCGCTAGGCGGCGTACTCGCATTCCTGTTCGCCCGGATCTTCCAAGAGCCGGTGATCGACCGTGCGATCGCGTTCGAGGACGAGATGTCCCACATGCACGGCGGGCAGGAACACGGCGTGGAGCTGTTCAGCCGCGGTATCCAGGCCAACATCGGCATGGGGTTCGGTGTCCTTGCCTTCGCAGTGGCGATGGGGGCGCTGCTCGCGGTGGTGTTCTGCGTGGTCTACGGCCGCTTCGGTGACCTCGCACCGCGGCCCGCGGCTGCTCTGCTCGCCGGGGCGATGCTGTTGTGCCTCAACGTCGTTCCCGCTCTGAAATACCCACCGACCCCGCCGGCGGCCAGTCTGGAGGAGACCATCCGCCAGCGGACCCTGCTGTATCTGCTGATGGTGGTGATCTCCGCGGTCCTACTGGTGGCCGCGGTCGTCGTGCGCGGCAAGCTGATCGCCCGGCTCGGTGGTTGGAACGCGACGCTAGCCGCGGCGGGTGCCTATGTGGTGGCGCTGACTGTCGTGATGGCTGTGCTGCCGACGATCGACGAGACGCCCGAGCACTTTCCGGCCGACGTCCTCTACGAGTTCAGGCTCTACTCGCTGGGCACCCAGGTGGTGATGTGGGCGACCATCGGGGTCGTGTGCGCGGCGCTGATGCACCGGCTGCTCGACACCCGTGAGCGGACCAGCGTCCCGGTGTGAGTGAGGTCGTCCGGCTGACCCTGGTTTCCCACGCCATGACCGATGCCATGGCAGCCGGACGATTCGCCGACGACGAGCCGCTGAACGCACTGGGCTACAACCAGATTGACGCCGTCGCCGATATCGGCCAGTTCGACTCGGCATTCACCGCGCCCGAGGTCCGGGCCCGGCAGACCGCCGAGCTTCTGGGCCTGCGGGCGGCGGTGGAGGACCGCCTGGCCGACCTGGACGTTGGGCGCTGGCATGGCTGCCTGCTCTCAGATCCGCCGCCGGCTGAACTGGCCGCCTGGCTGAGCCGGCCGGACAGTGCCCCGCACGGCGGTGAGTCCGTCGAGGCGCTGATCGCCCGGGTGGGCGCGTGGATGGACGACGTCAGCGGCACACCGGTGCGACTGGCCGCCGTCACTCACCCGGCAGTGGTGCGCGCAGCCATCGTCGTCGCGCTCGACGCCCCACCGGAGTCGTTCTGGCGCATCGATATTGCGCCGGTCAGCCGCACCGTGTTGCACCACCGCGGGCGGTGGACATTGCGTTGGGGTGCGCGGTAGCGGGGCAGCCCGGTCCCGGTGGGCTCAGCCGCGATATTCGGCTACCAGCGCAGCGAAGTCGTCGAGAGTTCTCAGCGACTCGTCCCTCGGGGCCGGCGGCAGGAACAACGCGACCTGATCGAAGCCGAGAGCCTCAGACGTGCGCCAGTACTCCAGATCCGTGGGGGTCCCGAACTGCGCTAGCGGAACATCGTGCCCTGCACCGTCGCGGATCTGGTTGATCCGCTTGGACAAATGGTCCGCCGGACCCGCTTCGCAGATCCAGCCCGCCCCATGGCGGATGACGCGCTTGACGGTGGCGTCGGAGTCGCCGCCGATATAGATCGGCGGGTGGGGCTTGCGTACCGGCTTGGGCCGGCTGAAGGCAGACTCGATGTCGACGTACTTGCCGTGATACTCCGCCGGCTCCTCGGTCCACAGCGCTTTGATCGCCTCGATTCGCTCGTCGAGAAGTGCGCCGCGGGTCTTCGGGTCGGTGCCGTGGTTGCGCATCTCTTCGAGGTTCTACCCCGCGCCGACCCCGAAGACGAACCTGCCGCCCGAAATCAGATCGATGCTCGCCGCCTCTTTCGCGGTATGCACCGGATCACGTTGCACCAGCAGAGCGACGCCGGTGAACAACTCGATCGTCTTCGTTACCGCCGCGGCCGCAGCCAATGTCACAAACGGGTCGAGCGTTTTGTAGTACATCGACGGCAGTTCGCCGCCGTCAGGGAATGCCGATGCGCGGCTGGCCGGGATGTTGGAATGCTCGGCGATCACCAACGAGTGAAAACCGCGTTCCTCGATGGCTCGCCCCAAGGAAACCGGGTCGATGCCGTCGTCGGTCACGAATGTCGAGATACCGAACTTCATGTGCTCCCTCGCCGTGGACGTCGTCTGGTCGAAACACTAGTGATGGCCACCGTATTCGCCGCTCTGGCATCGCGCAGCACCGCGGGGGGTGGACATTGCGCTGGGGTCAGCGGTAGCGGGGCAGCAGCCCGAACACCTGCTTGATGATTGTCATCACCCAGCCGCCGGCATTCGGGCTGTGGTATCGCGGCCAGTTCAGCTGGAAGCTGACCACCCACGCCTGCCCGGTGCGATCCACTGCGTACCAGCTGAACGTGTAGTCGCCGGGCAGGTTACCGGCCTTCGCCCCGATGTAGGGCCACTCGGTGCGGTCGAGGTCGATACCGGCGATCTCCGACATGATGTCCTTCACCGGGGCCGCGGGGCCGACGGCGTTGTGCTGCAGGGCGGCGTGCACGCGGCAGATGTCCTCCGCGCTGCCGTACCACTCTGCGCCGTACGCCGAACCCGGTGCGTGGGTGCGCTGTGGATCCGGTTCGTAGGGGCGGGAGTTGGCTTCCTGCAACAGGATTGCCCGGCGCTGCGGGGTGGCTGTCTTCCACTGGTCGCGGACGTCGGGGTTGCCCCAGCCGACGGCGAAGATCTCCCGCATGGTCGGGAACGGCACCATGCTGGCGGGGTCGTGGTGACCGGCGTCGACCAGGGCCTGCTCGATGGCGTGGGTGCCCAGCCGGTTGATCAGCATGTCGGTGGCCATGTTGTCGCTGGTCGAGATCATCTTGCCGGCCGCCTGCCGTACGGTGATCTGCGATCCCGCTGGCAGCTTGTCGAACCCGGAGGAGCCCAGCTTCTTGCCCTCGGCGGTAATGGTCAGCTTGTCGTCCCACGTCAAGGTGCCGGCCCGCACCGCGGTTTCCACGGCGAACAGCACGTAGGTCTTGAAAATCGATGCCAGCGGCAAGGATTGGGCGGTGTTGGTGCCTGCGACCTTCTCGCAGCGCCCGTCGTCGACCTTCGACACCTGCCACGAGTAGCGCGCGCCCGTGCGGTTCAGGGCGGTGTCGACGTCCTGCCACGAGTTTATGACGGGCTTCTCGGTGGTCACCTCGAAGCGGCGGACGAAAGTGTCGTCGCCGGTGCGCAATTCGATGTCCTGGCGGGCACCGTAGGAGGTGAGCAGATGCAGCGTGGCCACACCGGCGCCGATGTCCACTCCGGCCAGGGTGTAGGGCCGGTCCCACCACAGCGAGTCCATGGTGGCGGCTACCGCGTTGACCATGTCGGGCGCGGCGAGGGTCTTGACGCTGGCTGCTCCGATGGGCCAGTCGGAGTTCAGCATGTCCATGACCTGCTGGGCCCGCACCCCCTGCGGGGTGTTGATCTCGATGCGCACAGCTGCGCCGGCGTTGGCCGGCGGCGCAGGTGCCGGTGCGCAACTCGTCGCCAGGGCAGCAGCCGACACGATCACGGTGGTCAATGCCACCGTGGTCCGGCGCACCCGGCGGGCGCTACGCCTGGGTGCCGGTCCCGGCAACGTCCAGCACAACCTCGAACTCCAGCAGGTGAGCACCCTTGGCCACCGGGTTGGCCCGCTCCCCGGCATGCGCTTCGATCGCGGGGCCGGTGGCCCAGGCCTGGAAGGCCTCTTCGCTCTCCCATGTGGTCACCACGAAGTAGCGGTCCTCACCTTTGACCGGTCGCAGCAATTGGAACCCGAGAAAGCCCGGCTGGTTGTCGACCGCGTGCGCGCGGTTGGCGAACCGCTTCTCCAGTTCGGGGCCGGCACCCGGGGGTATCTCGATTGCGTTGATCTTCACCACGGACATGGCGCAAGGCTACCGCGCTCGCCTGAGGCGGTGTCCCACCGCGCAAGATGAAGCGGTGAAGTCCGAGCTGCTGACCCACCGCGGTGGCATGGGGCGCCCGCTGGTGTTGGTGCACGGCCTGATGGGTCGCGGCAGTACGTGGTCGCGGCAGGTGCCGTGGCTGTCCCGGTTCGGCGCGGTCTACACCTACGACGCGCCCTGGCACCGTGGCCGCGATGTCGAGGACGGCGCCCCCGTCAGCACCGAGCGGTTCGTCGAGGATCTGGGTGAGGCGGTCAGCGGGCTGGGTGCCCCGGCGACCCTGATCGGGCACTCGATGGGCGGTCTGCATTCCTGGTGCCTGGCCGGGCAGCGGCCCGATCTGGTCAGCGCGTTGGTGGTCGAGGATATGGCGCCGGACTTCGTCGGGCGCACCACAGGACCGTGGGAGCCCTGGGTGCACGCGCTACCCGTCGAATATGGTTCGGCGGAAAAGGTTTTCGAGGAGTTCGGTCCGGTGGCCGGGCGGTACTTCCTGGAGGCGTTCGACCGCATCGCCACCGGCTGGCGACTGCACGGGCAGCCGGCCCGCTGGATCGAGATCGCCGCGGAGTGGGGCACCCGTGACTACTGGCAGCAGTGGCGATCGGTCCGCGCGCCGGTGTTGCTGATCGAGGCCGGCGATTCGGTGGCGCCGCCCGGCCAGATGCGCCGGATGCACGAACTGGCGGGGGACCGCTCGACGTATGTTCACGTGCCCGGCGCCGGGCATCTCGTGCACGACGACGCCCCCGATCAGTACCGCGTCGCCGTCGAGGGCTTTCTAGCGGCGCTCGCCGAGCACACCGGGTGACGGCCATACCGGGTGCTCCTCGAAGCGGGTGCGGATGGCACTGAGGTCGTGTGCGATGCGGCGGGCGTCGGCGTCGTCATCGTCGCGGTAGAGTCGGCCGACCAAGGGGGCGGCGACCATGAAGTTTGTGCGGTGCAGCCCCGCGGTGCCGTCGCGGTGCGATACCGCGGCGACGATGCCGAACGGTGCGAGCAGGAGCACGGTCAGGCCCAGGAAAATGATGAGAGCGGTCATGGCAGTAACTCTTCGGGCAGTTATATCCAGCCAACAGTGGCAGCACTGACCACATGAGATAAAATGCTGCCATGGCACTGCGCAGCGTCTCGGCCCTCGTCCTCGACGGCGTCACGGTGTTCGAGTTCGGGGTGATCTGCGAGGTCTTCGGCATCGACCGCTCCGCCGACGGCGTGCCGAACTTCGACTTCAAAGTGTGCGGACCGGAACCCGGCAAGGCCCTGCGCACCAGCGTGGGTGCACAGCTGATCCCCGATCACGGGCTCGACGACCTGATGGGTGCCGACGTCGTGGCGGTTCCCGCGGTCAGCGGCCCGCCGGAGAACTACCCGCCCGAGGCCCTGGAAGCGCTGCGGGCCGCCCACGCGGCCGGCTCGACCGTACTGACGGTCTGCTCGGGCGTGTTCGTCGCAGGCGCCGCGGGCCTGCTCGACGGACGCCGGGTCACCACGCACTGGATGCACGCCGAAGAACTGGCCCGGCGCTACCCGTCGGCCATCGTCGACCGCAATGTCCTGTTCGTCGACGACGGCGATCTGGTCACCAGCGCGGGCACCGCTGCGGGTATCGACGCCAGCCTGCATCTGGTGCGTCGTGAGCTCGGCAGCGCGATCACCAACGTCATTGCCCGCCGGATGGTGGTGCCCCCGCAACGCGACGGCGGCCAACGTCAGTACATCGATCAGCCGATACCGGCGCGATGTTCGGAAGGTTTTGCCCCGCAACTGGATTGGATCCTCGGCAACCTAGGAGCGCCTCATACGGTCGCCAGCCTGGCACGCCGTGCGAGCATGTCGGCCCGCACGTTTGCGCGCCGCTTCGTCGAGGAGACCGGCACCACGCCCATGCAGTGGGTCACCGACCAGCGGGTGCTCTATGCGCGCCGGATGCTCGAGGAGACCGACCTCGACGTAGACCGCATCGCTGAGCGGGCCGGCTTCGGCAACGCCACCCTGCTGCGCCACCACTTCCGCCGGATCGTCGGTGTTACGCCCTCGGACTACCGGCGCCGCTTCGCCCAGGCCTCCTAGTCGCGTCGCGACAGTGCGCGTACTGCGCGCCGCTGCGGCGTGTCGCCGTACCGACACGCACGCTCGGTCGCGGCTTACTCGCCTTCGGTGGTGTCTGCTCGGCTCCTCCTCAGTCGCTACGCTCCCGCGTCGTCGCCTTCGCCGGCCAACGCGAACCGGCCGTCGGCCGTCTGCTCCACCAAACCGTCCACCAGCAGCGAGTCCAGCGCGCGGTCGCGCTGTGCTGGGTCGGTCAGCCACACCACGTCGAGCCGGGCCCGTTCCACCGGCGCCGTGCTCGCGCGCAACACATCCATCAGCTTCCCGCGGACCTGACGGTCGGTACCGGCGTAGCGCTGCGTCGGCCGAGCCGGGCCGGTGCCAGCCGGGAAACCCGCGGCCCGCCAGGCGCACACGCTCAGCGGGCAGATGCCGCACTTCGGTGATCGTGCGGTGCACACCGTGGCGCCGAGCTCCATGAGCGCAGCGGAAAACGTTGGGGCACTGGCATCATCGGGCAGCAGCGCCTCGACGTCGGCCATATCGCGGGTCGCTGAGGGGCTGCCTGCATCGGCCAGGCCGTGCACCGCGCGGGCGACCACCCGGCGCACGTTGGTGTCCACGACCGGCACCGGCTTGCGGTAGGCGAAGCACGCCACCGCACGTGCGGTGTAGGCACCCACGCCCGGCAGGGTCAGCAGCACCTCGACATCGTCGGGCACCACATCGCCATGTTCGGTCGCGATCACCGTGGCGCACTCGTGCAGACGCTTGGCGCGGCGCGGGTAGCCCAGCTTTCCCCACGCCCGCAACACGTCGGCGGCGCCGGCGGCCGCGGTCGCCGACGGGGTCGGCCAGCGCGCCACCCAGTCCAGCCAGATCGGCGCCACCCGCGCCACCGGGGTCTGCTGCAGCATGAACTCGCTGACCAGAATCTGCCAGGCACTGACATCGGGGTCACGCCACGGAAGATCGCGGCGGGCCACGGCGAACCAGTCGACGAGTTCCTTCGGGGAGATGCTCACGACGTGCCCGATTCATCCGCAGTGCAGAATAGGCGCCATGCCAAACAGCAACCCGGTGACAGCGTGGAAGGCACTCAAGGAGGGTAACGAGCGCTTCGTCGCTGGTAAGCCCGAGCATCCGAGCCAGAGCATCGAGTACCGCGCGAGCCTGGCCGCGGAGCAGCGCCCGACCGCCGTCGTGTTCGGATGCGCCGACAGCCGGGTGGCCGCCGAGATCATCTTCGACCAGGGCCTCGGGGACATGTTCGTGGTCCGCACCGCCGGCCACGTCATCGACTCCGCGGTGCTCGGCTCCATCGAATACGCCGTCACCGTGCTGAACGTGCCGCTGATCGTCGTACTCGGCCACGACAGCTGCGGTGCGGTCAAGGCCACGCTGTCGGCGCTCGACGACGGGCAGGTTCCGCCCGGGTTCGTCCGAGACGTCGTCGAACGGGTCACCCCGTCGATCCTGCTGGGCCGCCGCGACGGCCTGACCCGCGTCGATGAGTTCGAGGCCCGCCATGTCACCGAGACCGCTGCGCAGCTGATGTCCCGCTCGACGGCCATCGCCGACAAGATCAACGCCGGCACGCTGGCCATCGCCGGCCTCACTTATCAGCTCGCCGACGGCAAGGTCGCGCTCCGCAAACACATCGGCGATATCGGCGAGTAATCACCGATCCGGCTGGCGAACAAGGCGACACGCCGAGTGAGGTCGGACAGCTGGCGGTGACCTGGGCTTACCGTGAGATCGTGCTGGATCTCGAACCGCGTGGACCTCTGCCCTCGCAAATCTACTGGCGACGCCGTGGACTGGCGATCGGCATCGCGGCGCTGGTTCTTGCCATCGTCATCGGCGTGGCCTTCGCTGTGTTCGGCGGCGGCTCGGACTCCAAGAGCTCGGTGAAGACCGCGGCCTCGCAGTCGCAGAACCCCCAGCCGGAGAACAAGACTCCTGTTGTGGCCCCGCCGCCGTCCGAGTCGGCACCGCCGCCCACCCCGACACCCACCGAGGCCGTCGCCCCGCCGCCGGTGCTGAAGGAGGGCGACGACTGCCCGGACTCGACGTTGGCGGTCAAGGGCATCACCAACGCGCCGCAGTACGTCATCGGTGATCAGCCGAAGTTCACCATGGTCGTCACCAACATCGGCCTGGTCGCCTGCAAGCGCGACGTGGGCGCCGCTGTGCTGGCCGCCTACGTGTACTCGCTGGACAACAAGCGGCTGTGGTCCAACCTCGACTGCGCGCCGTCCAACGAGACCCTGGTCAAGACGTTCAACCCGGGTGAGCAGGTGACCACCGAAGTGACCTGGACCGGCATGGGTTCCGCGCCGCAGTGCCCGCTGCCCCGTCAGCCCATCGGACCCGGCACCTACAACCTGGTGGTCCAGCTGGGCAACCTGCGCTCGGCATCGGTGCCGTTCATCCTCGCCGAAGCCCCGCCGCCAGGTGCCGCGCCGGCGCCGGGAAATGCCCCGGCCACGGTCGAGGCACCGCCGGCTCCCGGCGGCTAGACCAGCCGGTCGGCGATCGTCGACTCCGCCAGTTGCGAGAGTCCCTCACGGACGTGGCGCGCCCACATGGCACCGATGCCGTCGACTGACTGAAGATCGGTCGCGCTGGCCGCCAGCAATCCCTGCAGGGAGCCGAAGTTGCGGACCAGCAGATCCACGTGGGCGAACTGCAGGCGCGGAATTCCGGCCATCGCGCGGTAGCCCCGCGCGCTGAGCGCCGAATCCTGCGCCTCCGCGGTGGAGGGATACCCGAACACCCGCGACAGCGCGGTGAAATCCAATAGCTCGGTGTCCGACAGCCCGTCGAGTTCGGCCAGGGTTGCGCTGACCTGGGCCTTCGTCGGCGGGTCCGGGTTGGCGTGGTAGTCCAGCACGACCAGCTCACGTGCCGTGTCGTTGCCGCCCAGCAGTTCCTCCAGCTGCAACCGCAGCTGGCGGCCATCGGTGCCGAGTTCCACCGCGTCCGCGTCGATCTCGAGCCCGATCCGGCGGACCATCTCCAGTCGCTGCACCACGGTCATCACGTCGCGCAGCGTGACGAAGTCCTCGATCTCGGCGGTCGAGAGTTGCCGGGACACCTCGTCGAGGCGGGCTTTGTAACGCTCCAGCGTGGCGATCGCCTGGTTTGCGCGGGACAGGATGGTGGCCGAGTCCGCGACCACGTGGCGCTCGCCGGCGACGTAGACGGTGACGATGTTCATCGAGTGGCTCACCGAGATCACCGGATATCCGGTCTGGATGGCGGTGCGTTCCGCGGAGCGATGTCGGGTGCCCGACTCGTCGGTCGGGATCGTCGGGTCCGGCACCACCTGTACGTTCGCCCGCACGATGCGGCTGCCGTCGGTCGAGAGCACCACCGCGCCGTCCATCTTCGACAGCTCGCGGAGCCGGGTCGGAGCAAACCGGACGTCCAGCGAGAAACCGCCGTCGCAGATGGCCTCGACCCGTTCGTCGTAGCCCAGCACGATCAGCGCGCCGGTGCGGCCCCGCAGAATGCGTTCCAGCCCGTCGCGTAGGGCGGTACCCGGCGCCAGCCGCCCGATCGTGTCACGCAGCGTGGCGACCGGCGGCTGTGCCGACCCATTCGACCGGTTGACGGTGCTCACAGCCACTTATTGTCCACTGCGTCGCCGTCGTTACTCGACCTGTCCCGCCGAATCTGTGTGACGACGTTGTCGTACTGCGATTTCGCCATGGTCAGCATCGAGCGCAGCGCATCGCCGATGGTGGCCGATTCGATTGCCCGGAAACCCTTCGGCACCGTGCCGCACCCGACCGGGACCAGCGCGGTGGTGAAGCCGAGGCGGGCCGCCTCGGCCAGCCTGCGGTCCATACCGGTGACCTTGCGCAGGTCCCCGGCCAGGCCCACTTCACCAATCACCACGGTGGTGCTCGGTAGTGGTGTGTCGGCATAGGCCGAGGCCATCGCCATCGCCACGGCGAGATCCGAGGACGGGTCCATCAGCCGCATACCGCCGACCGTCGACAGGTAGATGTCGGTCGCGCTGACCTTGAGCCCGGCCCGTCGCTCGAGCACGGCGGCGATCATCGCCGCCCGCGAGTTGTCGATGCCGCTGACCGCGCGGCGCGGCTGTGCGTGGTCGCCGCGCGCTGCCAGCAGCGCCTGGATCTCTCCGATCAGCGGACGCTTACCGTCGAGTGTCACCGTCACCGCGGTACCCGACACCGGGGTGGGCCGCTCGTCGAGGAACAACCCCGACGGGTCGGCCACGCCTTCGATTCCGTTGTCGTGCAACAGGAAACAGCCGACTTCGTCAGCGGCGCCGAACCGGTTCTTGACACCGCGCACCATGCGCAGAGCGGAGTTGCGGTCACCTTCGAAGTGCAGGACCACGTCCACCAGATGTTCCAGGGAACGCGGCCCGGCGATCGCCCCGTCCTTGGTGACGTGCCCGACGAGCATCATCGCGACACCGGTGGACTTGGCGGTCGCGGTCAGCGCGGTGGTCACCGCGCGGACCTGGGTGACCCCGCCGACCACGCCGTCGGTGTCGCCTGCGCTCATCGTCTGTACCGAGTCGACGATCACCAGGCTCGGTTGCACCGCATCGATGTGCCCGAGCACGGTGTTGACGTCTGATTCGGCGGCCAGGAAGACCTCGTCGTGCGTGCATCCGGTGCGCTCGGCGCGCATCCTGATCTGCCCGGCGGACTCTTCGGCGGATACGTAGAGGGCCCGGCGGCCGGCCTGGGCCCACCGGTTGACCACGTCGAGCAGCAGCGTCGACTTGCCGACTCCCGGATCACCGGCCAGCAGGCTCACCGAGCCCGGAACCACACCACCGCCGAGGACCCGGTCGAGTTCGCTCACCCCGGTGGGGAAATGGCGGGTGCGGTCAGGGTCGATCGAACTGATCGGCACCGCGGGCGACGACGGCACCACGGCGCGTTGCGCGCTTCCGCCCGCCAGTGGCGGCGCGGTGAGTTCCTCGACGGTTCCCCAGGTTCCGCATTCGGTGCAGCGGCCGACCCATTTGCCGGTGACATGGCGGCATTCGGAGCATCGGTATTGCACTCGCGCCTTGGCCACTCTGTGACGCTATCGGGTGGGTACGACAGAAACCTGATCAACCCGCCGGGCTGATCGGCCGGGCTCAGCCGTGTCCGCCGCCGGTGCCCACTTCGTCGCGGCGGGGAGCCTCACCCGCCGAGATCGGCACGGCGATCGTGGCCTGGCCGGCCTTCTCGAACTCGAAGGTGAATTTGTAGGTCAGTCCGTTGGTGATCGGCTCGCTCAGCGTCACCTCGGCGGTGGTGGGCTGCGCGCTGCTCAGCGCGGTGACCTCATCCTGGCCGTCGGCCGTGCCGACCAGCAGCCGCGAGGACGCCGGGATCGCGGTCGGACCGCTCACCTCTACCGAGCCCACGTCGCTGGTGATGCCGACCAGCTTGTCGTTGACGTCGGGGGAGTTGTTGGCTGCCAGGAAGATCAGCTGAACCGTGCGGCCGGGCTTGAGGGAGTCGCCGGTCTGCACAGCCTGCAGGTGGACATTGCGCAGTGCGATGTTCTTGATGTTGGCGGTGCTGCCGTTGACCGCGGACTCCTGGCTGGCGGTCTGCGAGATCTGGCCAGATCCGCAGCCGGTGAGGAGCAGGCCACCGGCGGCCAGCGTCGCGGTTGCCACCACGAGGCGGTTAGACAAGCGGTTCACAGCAGCCTCCTGCTTGGGCCGGTGCGGTCGGCAGAATCTCGCCGCCGCGGTTCGACTATGTAGCGTAGTAGGTACCACGGCCGCGCGGTAGCCAAGGGTCGCCCTACCTCGACGGCAACATCGCAAACCGTTGCCGCAGAGCACTGGAACAGGCCTGCTCGTTGCACGCTTTCGTCACCGTGTCAACCCCCCGCCTTCACCTGCAGTGCCCCTGACCTGCACCGTTGATCCGCACGCTATTCGACGCCGTGCTAGCATTGAGGAGTGAAAGGGGCTCGAATCTGATGATTTTCAAGGTCGGAGACACCGTTGTCTATCCACACCACGGTGCTGCATTGATCGAAGCGATCGAAACCCGGACCATCAAAGGCGAACAGAAGGAATATCTCGTCTTGAAGGTCGCCCAGGGAGACCTGACCGTTCGAGTTCCAGCCGATAATGCCGAGTACGTCGGCGTTCGTGACGTTGTTGGTCAGGAAGGCCTGGACAAGGTCTTCCAGGTGTTGCGCGCGCCGCACACCGAAGAGCCCACCAACTGGTCGCGTCGCTACAAGGCCAACCTGGAGAAGCTCGCTTCCGGCGACGTCAACAAGGTGGCCGAAGTGGTTCGCGACCTGTGGCGCCGTGATCAGGAGCGCGGCCTGTCCGCCGGCGAGAAGCGGATGCTGGCCAAGGCTCGTCAGATCCTCGTCGGTGAGCTCGCGCTGGCTGAGAACACCGATGACGCCAAGGCGTCGATCATTCTCGACGAGGTCCTGGCCGCCGCCTCCTGACTGCCCTGAGGGGTATCGGTGTCGGAGACTGTCGCGGTCGTGACGGCCGCTGGTTCCGGTGAGCGGCTCGGTGCCGGAATTCCCAAAGCATTCGTCGATCTCGGCGGACGCACCATGCTCGAACGTGCCGTGGACGCACTTCTCGATTCCGGCGTCGTCGATCGGGTCGTCGTGGCCGCGCCCGAAGAGCGGGTCGACGCGACCAAACTCATCCTTGGTGACCGGGCCACCGTGGTGGCCGGTGGTCCGGAACGTCCCGATACCGTGCGGCGGGCGCTGGCCGCGGTAGGGGATCCGGACTTCGTCCTGGTCCACGACGCGGCCCGTCCGCTGACCCCGGTCGCACAGATCCAGCGGGTGGTTGCCGCACTGCGCGACGGACTTCGCGCTGTCATCCCGGTGCTCCCCGTCATCGACACCATCAAGGCCGTCGACGCCAACGGCGTGGTCCTGGGAACGCCCGAACGTGCCGGACTCCGCGCGGTCCAGACCCCGCAGGGCTTCGAAACCGCACTGCTACGCCGCGCCTACGAGGGCGCCGCCCGCGCAGTCGTCACCGATGACGCCTCGCTGGTCGAGTTCCTGGGAACCCCGGTCCACACCGTCGCCGGTGACACGCTGGCCTTCAAGATCACCACGCCGCTGGATCTGCGGCTCGCCCAAGCGGTGCTCGGCGCATGACGATTCCCCGTGTCGGGCTGGGCACCGACGTCCACCCGATCGAAGCCGGCCGGCCCTGCTGGCTGTTGGGCCTGTTGTTCGACGGCGCCGACGGCTGCTCAGGGCACTCCGACGGCGACGTCGCCGTGCACGCGTTGTGCGACGCCCTGCTCTCGGCGGCCGGGCTCGGCGACCTCGGGGCGGTCTTCGGTGTCGACCAGCGGCAGTGGCGTGGCGTCACCGGCGCGCAGATGCTGGCACACGTGCGTGACCTGCTGGCCGAGTCCGGTTTCGTGGTCGGCAACGCCGCGGTGCAGGTGATCGGTAACCGGCCCAAGATCGGTCCGCGCCGCGAGGAGGCGCAGCGGCTGCTCACCGAGCTGCTCGGCGCGCCGGTATCGGTGTCGGCGACGACGACAGACGGGTTGGGGCTGACGGGCCGCGGCGAGGGACTGGCGGCAGTGGCGACCGCTCTGGTGGTGTCCCGCGGCGACTCGGTGCCGGATAACGCCGATTAGGCCGGTAAGCTGGCGCGTCGTGACCGGCACCAGTTTGCGATTACACGACACCTACACCGGTGGCGTGCGCGAATTCGTGCCCATCCGGCCCGGCCATGCCTCCATCTATCTGTGCGGTGCGACCGTGCAGGGCCTGCCCCATATCGGACACGTCCGCAGCGGCGTGGCTTTCGACGTTCTTCGGCGCTGGCTGATGGCCAAGGGTTTCGACGTCGCCTTCATTCGCAATGTCACCGACATCGACGACAAGATCCTCACCAAGGCCGCCGACGCGGGTCGGCCGTGGTGGGAGTGGGCGGCCACCCACGAGCGTGAGTTCTCCGCCGCCTACGACGCCCTCGGTGTGCTGCCGCCCTCGGCGGAGCCGCGGGCGACCGGACACATCACCCAGATCGTCGAGCTCATCGATCGCCTTATCGACACCGGCCATGCCTACACCGGCTCCGGCGACGTCTACTTCGACGTGCTCAGCTTCCCGGAGTACGGCAAGTTGTCCGGGCACCGGATCGACGACGTGCACCAGGGCGAGGGCGCCGGCGAAGGTAAACGCGACCAACGCGACTTCACGTTGTGGAAGGGCGCCAAGCCCGGCGAGCCGTCGTGGCCCACGCCGTGGGGCCGGGGTCGGCCGGGCTGGCATTCCGAGTGCGTCGCGATGGCCCATGAATACCTGGGCGCTGAATTCGACATCCATTGCGGTGGAATGGATTTGGTGTTCCCGCACCACGAGAACGAGATCGCCCAGGCCCGCGCCGCCGGCGACGGCTTCGCCAGGTACTGGCTGCACAACGGCTGGGTCACCATGGGCGGCGAAAAGATGAGCAAGTCGCTGGGGAACGTGCTATCGATTCCCGCTGTGCTGCAACGGGTTCGGCCGGCCGAGCTGCGCTACTACCTGGGCAGCGCGCACTACCGGTCCATGCTGGAGTTCTCCGAGAACGCTCTTCAGGACGCCGTCAAGGCATACACCGGCATCGAGGAGTTCCTGCACCGGGTGCGTACCCGGGTCGGGACCGTGGTGCCCGGCACCTGGACCGAGAAGTTCGGTGCCGCACTCGACGACGACCTCGCCGTCCCGGTCGCACTGTCGGAGGTACACAGCGCGCGCGCCGACGGAAACCGGGCACTGGAGTCCGGCGACCACGAGACGGCGCTGGCCAAGGCCGGTGAAATCCGGGCCATGATGGACATTCTCGGCTGCGACCCGCTCAATGAACGGTGGGAGAACCGCGACGAGACCTCGGCCGCGCTCGGTGCGGTCGACGTCCTGGTGCGTGCAGAACTTCAGCGCCGCGACGACGCCCGCCAGACCCGCGACTGGGCGCAAGCCGACGAGATCCGGGACCGACTCAAGGAAGCCGGAATCGAAGTCACCGACACTGCAGACGGCCCGCAATGGGCGCTGCGCGAAGAAGGCAGCAAAGCAGATGGCGGGTAACTCCCAGCGCCGCGGCGCAATTCGCAAGGCAGGCACCAAGAAGGGGCCGACCGTCGGCTCAGGCGGGCAGCGCAGGCGCGGGCTCGAGGGGCGCGGCGCCACACCGCCGGCGCACATGCGTCCCGGACATCCGGCCAACAAGCGGGCCGCCAAACCGGCGCGCAAGCCGGCCACCAAGCCCACCGACGAAACCGAAATGGTCCTCGGCCGCAACCCGGTCGTGGAATGCCTGCGGGCAGACGCCCCGGCCAACGCGCTGTACGTGGCGCTGGGTGCCGAAGCCGACGAGCGGCTGACGGAGTCGGTGACACTGGCTGCCGATCGCGGCATCCCGATACTCGAGGTGCCGCGCACCGACCTGGACCGGATGAGCTCCAACGGCCTGCATCAGGGCATCGCTCTTCAGGTGCCGCCCTACCGCTACACCCATCCCGACGACCTGCTGGCCTCGGCGACGCGCGACGTCGACCCGGCCCTGCTGGTCGCGCTCGACAACATCTCCGACCCGCGCAACCTGGGGGCTATCGTGCGCTCGGTGGCAGCGTTCGCCGGGCACGGTGTGCTCATCCCGCAACGGCGTTCGGCGTCGGTGACCGCGGTGGCCTGGCGCACCAGTGCCGGTGCGGCAGCGCGTGTTCCGGTCGCCCGCGCCACCAACCTCAACCGCACGCTCAAGGAGTGGTCGGATGCGGGCCTGCAGGTGGTCGGCCTGGACGCCGAGGGCGACACCGAACTGGACGAGTTCGACGCCTCCGGTCCGTTGGTCGTGGTGGTCGGGTCCGAAGGCAAGGGGCTGTCGCGGCTGGTGCGCCAGACCTGTGACGTGGTGGTGTCGATTCCGATGGCAGGGCCGATGGAGTCGTTGAACGCGTCGGTGGCCGCCGGTGTGGTGCTCGCCGAAGTGGCCCGCCAGCGCCGCCGCCGCTAGGACCCGGGCCTCAGGCCGCGACGGTGTCGCGGTTGCTGTTTCCGACCCCGCGGCTGTGCCGGCCGTCGACCGACTGCGGCACGTCGCCGGCCAGGGTGACCCGGTGGACCAGGCGCCGTTGGTTGTCGTAGTTGTCGATGGCCCGGTGCTGGGTGGCGCGGTTGTCCCAGATCGCGACGTCGCCGGGCTGCCATTCCCAGCGAATGACGTTCTCGGGCTGAGTGATTCGACGTTGGAGTAGATCGATCACGGTGGCGGACTCGTGGGGGTCGAGCCCGAGGATGTACTTGACGAAGGACCCCACGAGCAGCGAGCGCTCACCGGTTTCGGGATGCACGCGCACGATCGGATGTTCGGTGCGGAAGTCGGATGCGGTGAAGTCGACCAGTTCGTTGATCCCGTCGATCTTGCTGTTGATCACATAGTCGAACTGGTTGGAATGCAACGCCCACAGGTCTTCGGTGAATCGCTTGAGGCTCGAGGGCAGCGCTTCGTAGGCGGCCACCGTCGAGGCCCACAGGGTCGATCCGCCGTAGCTGGGCAGGATGACCGCCCGCAGGATGGAGGCCTTGGGGTAATTGGCCAGGAATGTCACGTCGGTGTGCCACTGGGTGGCCTTGCCCCATTCGGAGTCCAGCGGTTGGATCAGTGCCTTCTCCGGGTCGGCGTGCTTGATGGACGGGTGCGCGACGGGAGTTCCGAGTAGCCGCCCGAACTCCTGCTGCTGGGTGTCGTCGAGGTGGTGCTGGCCCCGGAAGAAGATCACCTTGTTGTCCAGCAGTGCTTTCTCGATGAGGTGTACCGCGTCGGGATCGAGGTTCCCGTCCAGTCGGACGCCGTCGATCTGGGCGCCGATCCGGCTGGTCAATTTCGTCACAGTCACGGTGCTGGCCATCGTGAACCTCTCGTCGCGGTGCGGTCGTAGTCGGGTGACTACAGCTGATGGTGAGCTATCGTAGTCACATGACTACACCGTCGGCAACAGCATCGGAGGTTGCCTGTCCGCGGGGCAGGGAAGAGGTGGTGGACGCGATCCTGGTGGCGGCTGCCGATCTGTTCGCCGAGCGGGGTCCGACGGCCACCTCCATCAGGGATGTCGCGGCGCGGGCGGGCGTCAACCACGGCCTCGTCTACCGCCATTTCGGAACCAAGGATCAACTCGTCGGCGCCGTACTCACTTGGCTCGGCTCGTATTTCACTGCGCTGATCGCCAGCTCACCCGAGCCGGCGGTGGCCCAGGCCGCGATCGACCGTCACCTGCGGGTGATCGCCCGGGTCTCACTCGATGGCTTTCCGGTGGGAGAGTTGCAGTCCACCTTCCCCAACGTGGCCTTAATACTGGATCCGTTGTTGCGCCAGCACGGTGACGACCGCGAGACCAGACTTGCTGCGGCACATAGCCTCGCGGTCTATGTGAGCTGGTGTCTGTTCGGGGACTTCCTGCGAGCGGCGACCGGTCTCAAGGACGTTCCCGAGGCCGACGTGCAGGCCTCGATCCTGGCGGCCACCGCGGCGCTGTGCGCAGCGCCCGGGCGCGGCTGACGGGATCAGGCGCCGATCAGCCGGATTCCCGCCCACAGTGCCACCACGGCGACGACGAGGCACAGCGGCACCGTCAGCAGTCCCAGCCAGGTGAACTCCCGCACGCCGGTCGGCTCGCCGTGCTGGTGCAGAATCCGCCGCCACAGCAGGTTGGCCAGCGAGCCGACATAGGTCAGGTTCGGTCCGATGTTGACCCCGATCAGCACCGCCAGCACCGCGGCCGGGCCACTGACGAGGGGCAGCAGCACCAGCACCGCAGGCAGGTTGTTCACGACATTGGACAGCACCGCGGCCAGGGCCGCGATACCGAGCAGCGCCGCCAGGCTGTCCCCTGCGGGCAGCAGATCGCCGGCGGCGGTATCGAGCCCGTTGACCATGACGGCCTTGACCACCACGGCCAGCGCCAGGACGAACACACAGAACGGCAGGTTCAGCGAGCGGGCGATGCCGCCAATTGTGCTGCGCCGCTGGGCAAGCGGCCGCACGCCGAGCACCAGCACACCGGCAAGCGCAGCCCAGGCCGGCGACAGCCCGGCGAACGACGTCACGGCGAAGCCCACCAGGGTCAAGCCCAGCACCACCAACACGAACACCGGTCGCGGCACGGGCTCGGGGGCATCGACGGCGGGCAGGGCGGCGAGGTCGCGGCGGAACACCAGGCGCAGCACCGCGTACTCGGCGGCCACAGCCACCAGCCACGGTGCGGCCATCAGCACGCTGAACCGGGTGAACGACAACCCGGCAGCGCTGAATGCCAGCAGATTGGTCAGGTTGGAGACCGGTAGCAACAGGGACGCGGTGTTGGACAGGTGCGCGGTGGCATACAGGTGGGGGCGTGCCGGCACCCGCAGCATCCGCGCGGTCGCCAGCACGACCGGTGTCAGCAGCACCACCGTGGCGTCGAGGCTCAGGATCGCCGTCGTTGCCGCGGCGACGACGAACACCTGGCCCAGCAGGCGGCGCGGTCGGCCCGTGCTGGTGCGTGCCATCCACGACCCGGCCGCCTCGAACAGGCCCTCGTCGTCGCAGAGGCTGGCCAGTGCAAGCACGGCAGCCAGGAACGCCACGACCGGCAGCATCCGGCTCATCTCGGTGACCGCGTCGTGTGGTGTCACCGCGCCGACGGCGATGACGACGGCCGCGGCCGGAACCGCCGCCACCGCCTCGGACCAGCCGGCCGGCCGTGCGATCGCGAACAGCAGGACGGCCGCCAACAGCACCAGCGAGATGATCAGGTCGGTCAAGACTCAGGTCCAGGGGTCGGTGGGCTGCCACACCGTCGGCAGGTGCAACCGCACGCCGTCACGGTCGGCCAGACGTGACAGCACGCGCATCGTGACGTCGAGATCGTCTGCGGCGTAGGGCAGCGCTCGAAGTGGTTCGGTCAGCGGGCGGAAGAAGTCATCCCAGTGGATGAGGATCACCCGTTGTGCCCCAACGGCTTCGACGGTGTGCCGCCAGTAGTCGGTGATGTAGTCCTCCGGCTGGGGGCCGAGTTGACCGACGCCGAGGTAGACCACCTCGCCGCGCCGGCCCTCGAGTGCGCCGGGGACGAATCCGGCGCTGCCCTGGATCAGCACTCTGCGGTCGCTGGGTGTGTGGTGGATGAGCGTGGACCACGCCTCACCGCAGCGGTAGGCCGCCGCTTTGACCGGGGGGACGACTGGTCGGGTGATCTCCCCGGGGAAGCGATCCGGTGGGCAGTGGTGCGATTCGATCAGCGTCACGTCGAAGGGCCCGAGACTCAGCGGCTCGCCGGGATGGGCGACGACGATGCTGCCGGAGCCAAGGCCGGCTCCGCGAGCCACATTGGCGGCCGACTGGCCGCCGATCACCTGTGCCCCGGTTCGCTGGGCGACTACCGCGGAGTCCATGACGTGGTCGAAGTGGGTGTGCACGGGCAGCACCGCGGCAAGCCGGTTGATCCCGGCCCGGTTCAGGCAGTAGTCGATCCGCGACTCCGACGGGGTGAGCCGCCGCAATCCCACGTCGAGCAGGCTAGGGCGGGAGAAGAACCCGTCGGTGAGCACCGCGGTGGTGCCGTCGTCGACCAACAGCGTCGACACACCCAGCCAGGTGATGGCCAGCGCCGCATCGGGTTTGGCGGCGGTCAGGTCGAACCGGTCGCGGTAGTCGCCGATGTCGGGGCGGCCGAGCTTCAGGCGCATCAGGTGAAGGCCGTCAGCTCGACGCCGGCGGCGAGCAGGCGTTCACGAACCGCTGTGGCGATTTCCACCGCACCCGGTGAATCACCATGTACACAAACCGATTCCACCTCGATGGTGATCGTGGTCCCGTCGATCGCTTTGACCTGTCCGGAGGTCACCATCGTCGACACGCGGTCGGCGATCTGAGCCGGGTCGCGCAGCACGGCGCCCTTCTCACGCCGGGAGACCAGCTGACCGTCGGGCTGGTAGGCGCGATCGGCGAAGGCCTCAGCGACGGTGCGCAGGCCCAATGCGCGGGCCTCGTCGAAGAACACCGACCCGGCCAGCCCGAGCACCGGCAGGCCCGGGTCGACGGCGTGGATCGCCTGCGCTACGGCGCGGGCCTGCCCTCGGTCGTTGACGATCGTGTTGTACAGGGCGCCATGGGGTTTGACGTAGCCGACGGCTGTCCCGGCGGCCTGGGCCAGCCCGCGCAGGGCGCCGATCTGGTAGATGATGTCGGCGGTCAGCTCGGCGGGCTCGACGTCGATGTAGCGGCGGCCGAAGCCGGCGAGGTCGAAGTAGCCGACCTGGGCGCCGATCCGCACACCGGACCGCGCTGCGGACTCACAGGTGCGGGCCAGCCGCACCGGGTTGCCCGCGTGGAAGCCGCATGCGAGGTTCGCGCTGGTGACGATGCCGAGCATGGCGTCGTCGTCACCGAGTTCCCAGACGCCGAAACCCTCGCCCAGGTCTGCATTGAGATCCACTGACGGCACCGGCCCAGCCTATGGGTCGCCGGGCGGCACCGGAAAGCCGCTACGCCGCCGCCGGGTCATGCTGGCGCCTGCTGATCGCCCAGCACACCAGGTAGATCACGAACGAGATCGTCGTGACGAACACTGACACCGGAACGCCGGGCGCCAGCGACAGCACGATGCCCGCGACTGCCGAGACCTCGGCGAAGAGCACCGACGCCGCGATCACCGCCACCGGTGAGCTGAACACCCGCGCCGCTGCGGCCGCCGGCGTGATCAGCAGCGACATCACCAGCAGTGCGCCGACGATCTGTACGCCCTGGGCGGCGACCACGCCGACCAGCGCTGCGAACACTATGCCCAGCGCCCGCACCGGTACGCCGCGCGCCGCGGCCACCTCAGGGTCGGCCGTCGCGAACAGCAGCGGGCGGTAGCTGACCGCCAGGACCACGATCACCACCACCGTCACGGCCACCAGCAGCGCCAGCCCCGAGTAGCCGACCCCGACGATCTGGCCGGTCAGCAAGGCGAAGCTGGTTCCGGCCCGGCCGGGGTAGAGGTGGATGAACAGCACCGCCAGGCCGAGGCCGAACGCCAGCACCACACCGATCGCGGAATCCCGCTCGCGGGCCCGCTGGCCCAGCACCCCGAAGAGGATCGCCGCCAGCCCGCAGCCCAGCAGCGCGCCGATGCCGACGTTGAAGCCGGCCAGCAGTGCGAAGGCCGCGCCGGTCAGGGACAGCTCGCTGGAGCCGTGCACCGCAAACGACATCTGGCGCATCACGATGAACGGCCCGATCAGCCCGGCCACCAGTGCCAGCAGGGCGGCCGCGATGAGGGCTTGCTGGACGAAGTCACGCCCGAGCAGATCGGCGGTGACGCCGAACGAGAACAGGTGCCCCAGCAGGTGGGAGAGTTCGTCACTCATGGGTGTGGCCCTGGGTGTGTCCGGAGTGGTCGAAGTGTTCGCCGACGACCACGTACCGATTGCCGACCTGGACCACCTGGATGTCGGCGCGGTAGAGCTCCGAGAGAGTCTCGGAGGTCATCACCTCGGCCACGGTGCCGATCCGGAACCGACCGTCGACCAGATAGATGACCCGGTCGACGTAGGGCAGCACGGGGTTGACCTCGTGGGTCACGAAGAGCACCGCGGTGCCGGACTGGCGGCGCCGGTCGATGAGCTGGGCGACCAGCCGGGCATTGGCGGGGTCGAGGTTGAGCAGCGGCTCGTCGCACAGCAGCAGCACCGGGTCACTGGCCAGCGCCTGGGCGACCCGGAGCCGTTGCAGCTCGCCGCCGGACATCACCCCGACCGCCACCTTCGCCAGCTTCAGCGCGTGCACCTGGGCCAGCGCCCGGTCGACGGCCTCGCGGCGGTGGTGGCGCGCGGTGGGGTTCAGCGATGCGACGCCCCAGCGGTGTCCGTCGATACCGAGGCCGACGAGGTCGCGGCCGCGCAGGCTCAGTCCGCGGTCGACGGCACGGTGCTGGGGGACGTAGCCGATCTTCTCGCTTCCGGCCTCGACCGGCCGGCCCTGGATCGTCGCGGTGCCTGCGGACAGCGACAGCTGGCCGAGCAGCACCTTGAGCAGCGACGTCTTGCCGGTCCCGTTCGGTCCCAGGATGGCGATGAACTCACCGGCCGACACCGTCAGGTCGAGGTGATCCCACAGCACCCGGTCGCCGAAGGCCAACCGGGCACCGGTCAACGACACGACCTCGGCAGCCACAAGCAGTGATTATCGGTTCTGCTGCAGTGCGCTCGCCAACCGGTTGGCGGTATCGCGCTGCCAGGACAGATAAGTGCTGCCCTCGGGCAGGGTCTCGGTGACCCCGACGATGGGCACTCCGGCGCTCTGGGCGGCCGCCTGGACCTGCTTGGTGACCGGGGTGATGGTCTGTTCGTTGAACACCACGGCCGCGACTTGCCGGTTCTTGATCAGGTCGAGCATGGCGGCGACGTCGACGGGCGCCGGGTCGGTGTCCTGCTCGACAGCGCTGGCGAAGCCCTCCGGGGTCTTGTCGGTCAGCCCGGCGGCTTCCAGCAGGTAGTGCGCGACGGGTTCGGTGGCCACCACGGCCGCGCCGGGGTGGGTGGTGCGGATCGACTTCTCGATCTGCTCGATGGCGTCGGCGTCGCGGTTGAAGGTCGCGACGTTGGTCTTGTAGTCGGCGGCGTGCGCCGGATCGTCCTGCGACAGTTTGTCGCCGATCGAGGTGGCGACGGCTTTGGCGGTCCCGAGGTCGTAGAAGACGTGCTCGTTGGCGGGGCTGGGTTCGCCGGTGGCGCTGAGCAGCTTGTAGGCGTCGATCGAGGTGACACCGGGGTGGCCGGCGAGCACGTCGTCGACCCAGTGGTCGTAGCCGCCGCCGTTGTAGACCACCAGGGCGGCGTCGGTGATCGCGGCCGCGTCCGACGGGCTGGCTTCGAAGGAATGCGGATCAGCTGAGGCGTTGGTGATGATCGCCTTCACCTTGGCGTGGTCGCCGGCGACGGCCTGGGCGACGCTGCCCCACACGTTGGTGGAGGCGACGACGGACGGGGGCCCGGATTTGGTGTCGGCCCCACCGGTGTTCTTGTCACCGCCGCACGCACTCAGCCCGACTGACAACACCAACGCCGACACTGCGACAACCGCACCTGCGCGCACGACCGCTCCTTCTAATACAAATGAAAACCGTTTCCAATAAAGTCTAGAGTACTGATGCGGGGTTTACGCAAGCCGATCCGCTAGCCTCACAGAGCATGTCCAGAAGTCCCGCGCCGCGGCGCCGGGCGACGCTGGCCTCATTGGCGGCCGAACTCAAGGTTTCACGCACCACGATCTCCAATGCCTACAACCGGCCCGACCAGTTGTCGGCCGATCTGCGCGAGCGCGTGCTGGCCACGGCCAAGCGCCTCGGCTATCCGGGTCCGGACCCAGTGGCTCGCTCACTGCGAACCCGCAAGGCCGGTGCGGTCGGGTTGCTCATCACCGAACCGCTGACGTACTCGTTCAACGATCCGGCAGCACTCAATTTCGTTGCCGGACTGGCCGAATCGTGCGAAGAAGTCGGACAAGGCCTGCTGCTGGTGGCGGCCGGCCCGGGCCGCAGCGTCACTGACGGCACCAATGCGGTGTTGTCGGCGGGTGTGGACGGCTTCGTCATCTACGCCGCCTCCGACGACGACCCCTATCTGCAGACCGTGTTGCAGCGCCACCTGCCGGTCGTCGTCGTCGACCAGCCCAAGGATGTCCCCGGGGCGTCGCGGGTCTGCATCGATGACCGCGCGGCCATGCGCGGGATAGCCGAGTACGTGATCGGCCTCGGCCACCACGAGATCGGCCTGCTGACAATGCGACTGGGCAGGGAGCCCGGCCCGGGCGGCCACGGCACCGGCCTGGTGACCCCGGATCGGTTGCGGCATTCGCACTTTCACGTCCAAAGCGAGCGGATCGCCGGGGTGCTCGACGCCATGGCCTCGGCGGGCCTGGATCCCGCCACCCTGACCATCGTCGAGAGCTACGAACACCTGCCGGCCTCCGGCGCCGCGGCCGCCGAACACGCGCTGCAGGCCAACCCGCACCTGTCCGCACTGCTGTGCACCACCGACGTGCTGGCCATCTCGGCGATGGATTACCTACGCGCCCATGGCATTTACGTACCCGGCCAGATGACCGTGACGGGCTTCGACGGAATTCCCGAAGCCCTGAACCGGGGGTTGACCACGGTGTCGCAGCCCAGCCTGGAGAAGGGCAAGCGGGCCGGGCGGCTGCTGCACAGCCCGCCGCGCGACGGACTGCCGGTCATCGATGTGTTGTCGACCGAACTGGTCCGCGGCCGCACCGCCGGACCGCCGGCCTAGCCGACCAGCCAGTCGCGGCGGATCTCGTGCAGTACCTGCAGGGCCGCCGCCACGTCGTCGGGCGCCTCGACCCGGTAGCCGGCGCGGGTGTCGCCCGGGCCCACCTTCACCCCGACGTCGGTTCCGGCCAGCCTGCTGAAGGCCTTCTCGTCGGTCACGTCGTCGCCGAAGAACACGATGGCGTCGGCCTCGTCGCGCTGCCGCAACAGGTCCAGCGCCTCGCCCTTGTCGGTGTTGATCACCGCGAACTCCCGGACGGCCTTGCCTTCGGTGATGTGGACGTCCCAGCCGTCGACAGCTGCCAGCGCGGCATCGAGCGCCTGCTGGGCGTGTTCGGGAGCGGTGTTTCGGACATGGAAGGCGACGCTGACCGGTTTGGTCTCGATGGTCGCGCCCGGGTACCGGGCGGCGATATCGGCCATCGCCTGCTCAATGTCGGCCAGCAACGCCCTGGCGGAGGCGTCGACGGCGTCGAGGAAGTCGGCGTCGAACTCCGAACCGTGGCTGCCCACCAGGTGCACGTCGGATGGGGCGCCGGAGAGCACGGCCAGGTCGCGGCGCGCCCGCCCGGAGATCAGTGCGGCCGAGGTCCCCCGCAGGGCTGCCAGCGCCGCCAGGGCCTCGGCTGCGGCCGGGATGGGGCGCGCGTCGGCGGGGTTGGACACGATCGGTGCGATGGTGCCGTCGAAATCGGAAGCCACCAAAAGGCGCGGAACCCGCGCGATGTCGGTCAGCGCGCGATGCAGATCGTCGGGAACAGCCACCGGCTCTAGGGTGCGCCCTCGTCGCCGATCAACAGCCGCACCGCAAGGTCCAGACGTTTGCTGACGTCGGTGGCTGAAGCGCGCCGCGTCAGCCAGGCGAGCAAATTCGACAGCCACACATCGGAGATGACGCGGGCGATGTGGTACTGGTCTTCGGTCGGTTCGCCGTCGCTCATCGCCCTGGCGAACATGCTGTCGATGATCTTCTCGACGTGATCAACCTCACCGGCCGCCGAGGCGTCGGCGAACACGTAGGCCCGCGTCATCGCCTCGGTCAGCAGTGGGTTGCGCTGCATGGCCCGATTGAGCTTGCCCACCATGAAGTTCAGCCGATGGAAGGGTGTGCCACCAGAGACGGCGGACCGGTCGGTCTTGGCGTCGATGCGCTCGAACTCGCGGGCCAGGGCCGAAACGAGCAGGTGCACCTTCGACGGGAAGTAGCGGTAGAGCGTACCGACGGCCACGTCGGCCCGGTCGGCGACCGCGCGCATCTGTACAGCCTCGTAACCGCCCTTGGAGGCGATCGCCATGGTGGCGTCGAGGATGCGCTTGCGACGTTCACGCTGCGCCTCGGAGCCCAGCTCGGACTCGGCAAGCACCGACACCGGCATCACCTCGCGCGGCTGCGACCCGGATCCGGCCGACGATTTCTGCGCGGGCGATGACATGGCTGGACGGCTCCTTCCGTGCGCGGTCGTGGAGAAACGATACGCATTGCTACGGTGCGCGGCGCTTCTGTTCATCCCCCACGTCGGCCGCGTGTCCTGCTGGTATGGCGGTCGACTTGACGGTTGATCGCTGGCACTATTAGAACACGTTCTAGTGGGTCGAGACGTTTTTCAGCGGCCCTTCTTTGTCAAACCTAGGAGCCGACGGTGTCAGCGACCATCACCGACGAACAGTTTGCCGCCCGCGAGTTGGTTCGCAGCTGGGCCTCGTCAGCGACGGCGCACGCCGCGGTGCGGGAAGTCGAGCAGGGCACCCCCGACGCCTGGCGGCCGGTCTACTCCGGGCTGGCCGAGCTCGGACTGTTCGGAGTGGCGGTACCCGAGGAGGCCGGCGGCGCCGGCGGTTCGCTTCAGGATTTGACCGCCATGGTCGAGGAGGCGGCCCGCGCATTGATCCCCGGACCGGTCGTGACCACCGCGCTGGCCACCCTGGTGGTGACTGACCAGGACCTCCTCGACGCGCTGGCCTCGGGGCAGCGCACCGCGGGTGTGGCATTGCGCGCCGATCTGCGCGACGAGGGCGGCCGGGTCTCCGGCACCGTCGAGACGGTGCTGGGCGCCGACGCGGGTGGCGTGCTGCTGCTGCCGGTCGGTGACGCTGTCGTGCTGGTCGATGCCGCCGGCGACGGTGTGACCGTCGAGTTACTGGAGGCCACCGACTTCTCCCGCCCGCTGGCCCGCGTGACGTTGGCCTCCGCGGCGGCCACCACGTTGTCGGTGTCGCGGCGACGCTTCGAGGATCTGGCCGCGACGCTGCTGGCGGCCGAGGCCGCCGGGGTGGCGCTGTGGGCGCTGGAGACCGCCACCGAGTACGCCAAGGTGCGCGAGCAGTTCGGCAAGCCGATCGGCAGCTTCCAGGCGATCAAGCACATGTGCGCCGAGATGCTGCTGCGCTCGCAGCAGGCCGCCGTGGCCGCGGCTGACGCGGCGGTCGCGGGGTCGGGTTCTGACGACGACCAGCTGGCGATCGCCGCCGCGATCGCCGCCGCGATCGGGATCGGCTCGGCCCAGACCAACGCCAAGGACGCCATCCAGGTGCTCGGCGGTATCGGGATCACCTGGGAGCACGACGCTCACCTCTATCTGCGGCGCGCCTACGGGATCGGCCATTTCCTCGGTGGCCGTCCGGCATGGCTGCGCCGGGTCGCGACGCTGACGCTGCAGGGCGTGCGCCGCGAACTGCACGTCGATTTGGAGTCGGTGGCGCACCTGCAGCCCGAGATCGCCGCCGCGGTCGCCGAGGTGGCGGCCCTGCCGCTCGAGCAGCGCCAGCCCGCGTTGGCAGGCAACGGCCTGCTGGCGCCGCACTGGCCGAAGCCCCACGGCCGCAACGCTTCTCCGGCCGAGCAGCTGCTGATCGACCAGGAGCTGGCCGCCGCGGGCATCCAACGGCCCGATCTGGTGATCGGCTGGTGGGCGCTTCCGACCATCCTCGACGCCGGCACACCCGAGCAGATCGAGCGGTTCGTGGCGCCGACACTGCGGGGCGAGCTCATCTGGTGCCAGCTGTTCAGCGAGCCGGGTGCGGGTTCGGACCTCGCCGCGTTGCGCATGAAAGCTGTTCGGGCCGAAGGTGGTTGGCGCTTGACCGGGCAGAAGGTGTGGAACTCTGCTGCGCAGAAGGCGCACTACGGGGTATGCCTGGCCAGGACGGATCAGGACGCGCCCAAGCACAAGGGCATCACCTACTTCATCGTCGACATGAAAACCCCGGGCATCGTGGTGCGCCCACTACGTGAGATCACCGGCGACGAATTGTTCAACGAGGTCTTCTTCGACGACGTCTTCGTACCCGACGAGCTGGTGGTCGGTGCGGTCAACGACGGCTGGCGGCTGGCCCGCACCACGCTGGCCAACGAGCGTGTCGCCATGGCCGGTGGCACCGCACTGGGCAACCCGGTGGAGGAGATGTTGCAGTCGGCGGCGAAGCACGAGCTCGACACCGCACTGCTCGACCGGGTGGGAGAGCTGATCCTGTCCGCACAGGCCGGCTCCCTGCTGGATCAGCGCATCGCCCAGCTGGCGGTCGCAGGCTTGGACACCGGCGCAGAAGCCAGTGCCCGCAAGCTGATCGGGGTGCGCCACCGCCAGGAGCTGGCGGAGTTCCGGATGGAATTGTCGGAGTCCGCAGGCGCCGTCGTCGACAAGCGCGTGCACGACTTCCTCAACACCCGCTGCCTGTCCATCGCCGGCGGCACCGAGCAGATCCTGCTCACCATGGCCGGCGAACGTCTGCTCGGCCTGCCCCGCTGAGCGCGGTTTCGTCTCGACGGTGCGGTGTCATCCGCAACACGCCGCGGCCACCGTATGACGATTCACACTCGCGGCGCGAAGCGGCCTACTCGTCGTAGGTGACCTCGACCGAGTCGGTCTTCGGCAGTGCCTGACACGCCAGGATCAGACCGTCGGCGATGTCATCAGGTTCGAGGACGTCGTTGATGTCCATCTCGACCTCGCCGGAGCGCATGACCACCGCGCAGGCGCCGCAATGTCCTTCGCGGCAGGAGAACGGTACGTCGAGGCCCTTGTCGATGAGGATGTCGAGCAGCTTGGCGCTGCGCGGCCACGAGACGGTGTGGGTCTGCCCGTCGAGCTCGACGACGGCGGTGGCCGGCGGCTCGTCGCCCTCGTCGGTGATCTTCACGGCGGCGAACGGGTCGGTGTCCAGCGACCGGAACACCTCGACGTGCACCTGTTTGGAGGGGACCCTCAGCAACTCCAACGCGTCCTGGGCGGCCTGCATGAACGGGCCGGGGCCGCAGATGAAGGCCTGCCGGTCGGTGTAGGGCGCCATCAGCTTGCTCAGCGCCGGCGTGCTCGGCAGGCCCTGCACGGATTCCAGCCAGTGCACGACGGTCAGCCGGTCGGGGTATTTGGCGGCCAGCTCGCGCAGCGCCCCGGCGAAGATGACGTTGGCTTCGTCACGGTTGGCGTAGAGCAGCGTGACCTGCCCGGCGCCCTGGGAGAGCGCCGACTTGCAGATCGCCAGCATCGGGGTGATGCCGCTGCCGGCGGCGATCAGCAGGAAGTCGTCGTCGAGTGTCCTGGGGACGAAGGTTCCCGACGGCGCGAGCACATGAATCCGCATGCCCTTGTGCGCGTGGTCGCACAGCCAGTTCGAGGCGTACCCGTCGACGGTGCGCTTGACCGTGACGGTCAGGGCGTCGTCGGTGAACGGCGAGCTGGACAGCGAGTAGCAGCGGGCCACCGAGCCGGTGCGGTCGCTGGGGATGCGCAAGGTCAGGAACTGTCCGGGCGCGTAGCGCAGCCGCTCGGCGGGAACGTCGGCGCCGGCCGGCACGCCGAACACCAGCGAGCGTGCATCGCTGGTCTCGGCGACGACGTCGGTCACTTCGAGTTCAAGGACGTGGCTGCCCAAGGGCTCGTCCGGCGGCACCTGCGTCACGTTGCTTAGCCTTCCCTTTCGCAGAACTAGAACAGGTTACAGAAATGACCATCCATACCGCCACCAGCCCCAGTACCGCGCTGCTCGACACAAATCGTAACGTGTTCTAGTCTGGGTCCAGTAACGCATTTCTGGGAGGCATGCAGTGACGTCCATTCAACAGCGTGACGCGCAATCGGTCCTAGCCGGTATTGACGAGTTGCTCCCGCGGCTGCGGGAGCGGGCCCAGGAGACCGAGGATCTGCGCCGGGTACCCGAAGCCACGGTCGCCGAGCTCGACGAGGTCGGGTTCTTCAAGCTGGTACAGCCCGAGCAGTGGGGTGGCTTGCAGTCCGACCCGACGCTGTTCTTCGAGGCGGTGCGCCGGCTGGCCAGCGCCTGCGGGTCCACCGGCTGGGCGATGGGCATTCTCGGTGTGCACAACTGGCACCTGGCCCAGTTCGAGCAGCAGGCCCAGCAGGACGTCTGGGGTGACGACCCAACGGTGCGGATCTCGTCGTCCTACGCACCGATGGGCGCCGGTGTCGTGACGGAGTCCGGCGACGGCTACATCGTCAACGGCGCATGGCGCTGGTCGTCGGGTTGCGATCACGCCAGCTGGACGTTCGTCGGCGGCCCGGTGATCAAGGACGGCCGCCCCGTCGACTTCGGCAGCTTCCTGATCCCGATCAGCGACTACAAGATCATCGACGACTGGTATGTGGTCGGGCTCAAGGGCACCGGCTCCAAGACGTTGGAGATCAAGGACGTCTTCGTGCCGCGGCACCGCTTCCAGTCGTTCAAGGCCATGAGCGACGGCACCGCGCCCGGACTGAAGACCAACACCGCGCCGGTGTACAAGATGCCTTGGGGAACAATGCATCCCACCACCATCTCGACTCCGATCGTCGGTATGGCGTTCGGCGCCTACGACGCTCACATCGAGCACCAGGGCAAGCGGTTGCGTGCCGCCTACGCAGGCGAGAAGGCCAAGGACGATCCGTTCGCCAAGGTCCGGATCGCCGAGGCCGGCAGCGATATCGACGCGGCGTGGCTGCAGCTGTCGGGCAACCTCGCCGACGAGTACGCACTGCTGTTGGCGGGCAAGGAAGTTCCGCTAGAGCTGCGGGCCAAGGCTCGCCGCGACCAGGTGCGCGCCAGCCAGCGGGCGATCACGGCGATCGACCGGCTCTTCGAGGCTGCCGGTGCCACCGCCCTGCAGACCGAGACTGCGCTGCAGCGGTTCTGGCGTGACGCGCACGCCGGCCGGGTGCACGCCGCCAACGATGCCGAGCGGGCCTACGTGATGTTCGGCAACCAGGAGTTCGGTCTGCCTCTCGGCGACACCATGGTGTAGCCGGTTGGAGCAGTTCGACACGTTCGACAATCGACTTCCCCGGAGGTGCACCCCATGAGCATCAAGGCGCTCGGTTATATGCGGATCGAGGCCACTGATGTGGCGGCTTGGCGTGAGTTCGCGCTGAAGGTGCTCGGCATGGTCGAAGGTGACGGGGCCATCCCCGATGCTCTCTACCTGCGCATGGACGAGTTCGCCGCCCGCCTGGTGATCGTGCCAGGCGAGCGGGACCGGCTGTTGGTCTCCGGCTGGGAGGTCGCCGATGCAGCGGCGCTGCAGGGTCTGCGGGAAACGTTGGCCAAGGCTGGCGTCGACTTCGCCGAAGGCACCCGCGAGGACAAGTCGGAACGGCGGGTCGAGGGGCTGATCCGCTTCTCCGATCCGGCCGGCAACGTTCTCGAGGCGTTCCACGGTGCGCAGTATCTGGGCCGCCGCTTCGTCAGCCCGTACGGGCACAAGTTCGTCACCGCCGAGCAGGGCCTCGGGCATGTCGTTCTCACCTGTGACGACGATGCTGCCGCGCAGGCCTTCTATCAGGACGTGCTCGGCTTCCGGTTGCGGGATTCGATGAGCCTGCCGCCGCAGATCGCCGGACGCCCGGCCGACGGCGATCCGGTCTGGTTGCGGTTCTACGGTTGCAACCCGCGCCACCACGCGCTGGCTTTCATGCCGATGCCCAACCCGACCGGTATCGTGCACCTGATGGTCGAGGTCGAGAACTCCGACGACGTCGGCTTGTGCCTGGACCGCGCGCTGCGCCGCAAGGTCAAGATGTCGGCGACGCTCGGCAGGCACACCAACGACAAGATGCTGTCCTTCTACATCAAGACCCCGGGTGGCTTCGACATCGAATTCGGTTGTGAGGGTTTGCAAGTCGAAGATCAGGGCTGGGTCGCCCGGGAGAGCACCGCGGTCAGCCTGTGGGGCCACGACTTCTCGGTGGGCTTCAAGTAGCGATGTCCGCCCCTGAGATCGACCCGCGCACGTTCCGCCACGTGCTCGGCCAGTTCTGCACCGGCATCACCATCATCACCACGATGCATGACGATGTGCCCAACGGCTTTGCCTGCCAATCGTTTGCGGCTCTGTCGCTGGAACCGCCGCTGGTGTTGTTCTGCCCGACCAAGGTGTCGCGGTCGTGGCAGGCCATCGAGGCCAGCGGCAAATTCTGCGTCAACGTGCTGACCGAAAAGCAGCGAGATACCTGCGCGCGGTTCGGATCCCGCGAGCCCGACAAGTTCGCCGGCGTGGACTGGCATCTGTCCAAGCTCGGGTCCCCGGTGCTGGACAACTCGCTGGCCCACATCGACTGCACCGTGCATTCGGTGCACGACGGCGGCGACCATTTCGTGGTGTTCGGTCTGGTGCACTCGCTGTCTGAGGTGCCGAAGGTCAAACCCCGTCCGCTGCTGTTCTATCGCGGCGAGTACACCGGCATTGAGCCGGACAAGAACACCCCCGCGCAGTGGCGTGACGACCTCGAGGCCTTCCTGACCACGACCACCAACGACACCTGGCTTTAGGCCCCTGTCTGCTCGTCGATGAATTCGACGATCGTCGACGCCACTTCGCGGTGCACTGACTCGTTGAGGATGTCGTGGCGGGCGCCGGCGAAGGCGGCCAGTCGCAGGGCCGGTATCTGCTCGGAGTAGGCGCGCACCGCCCCGATCTGGGCGATCGGATCGTTCTCGCCGTGCACTGCCAGGGTCGGCACGCTCAGCGCCGGCAGTTCGGCGCCGAAGCGGTCCCAGGCCCGGTCGAGTTCACGGGTCAGCGCCGTACCGTCGGACTCCACGAATGCCAGCGGATCGTTCTCCAGCGAGTCGACGTAGAACGGGTCGCTGGACAACCAGCTCGGATCGAGTTCGAACGACGAGTCGGTGTCGAGAAGTTCGGGGACGGCGACCACCGGCGCACCGGAGATCACGCCGGCCCGGTAGCGGTCCGGTTGTTCCAGGAGCCGGAACAACGTGACGATCGATCCGAACGAATGTCCCTGTGCAACAAGCGGTATGCCGGGAGTGGACTTCTCGGCCAATTCGGTCAGTGCCTCGGCGAGCGCCGAGCTGTCCTCGATGGTGCCGAAGTTGCCCCGCGGACCGGGGGACAGCCCGTGGCCGATCTGGTCGACAGCCCACAGGTCGATCCCGGCGGCGTTGAGGGCGAAACCGTACCGGTGGTAGAGCCCGGTGTGCTCGCCGAAGCCGTGCAGGAACACGACTGCGGCGCGGGGCTCGGCCGCGGCCCAGTGCCGGTAGTAGATGCGTTCGTCGTTGTACTCGATGAAGGGCATGGGATGACTGCACCAGCTGAGCCGGTGCGCCGCAAGATTTATGCTCAGCACGCGCCGGTGCCTGCCAGAGCGGCGGCCATCTCGTGCATACGCAGCGTGATCGCCCCGACCAGGGCCGCGCCCACGGTATTGGCGAGCAGGAAGTCGCCGAGAAGATCCCGCTCAGCGAGAGTGCGATCAAACGGCTGATCTCGTTGCCATCGGCAAGGGCTTCAGGCGCCCAGCCAAGGCCCCAACCGGCGCAGCGCCTCGTCGATGTCATGTGCAGGTCCGGCGAAGGACAGCCGCACGAATGATCCGCCGTGCACAGTGTCGAAGTCGATGCCCGGTGCGATCGCCAAACCGGTATCCGCCAAAAGCCTTTCGCAGAACGTCAACGAGTCCGAGGTGAAGTCCGAGACGTCGGCGTAGACGTAGAACGCGCCGTCGGTCGGGGCCAGCCGGGTGATGCCGATCTGGCGCAGCCCACTGAGCAGGGTTTCACGGTTGAGTGCGTACTGGTGCAGGTGTCCCTGCGCCTCCGCGATGGCCTCCGGGGTGAACGCGGCCACCGCCGCATACTGCGGCAGCACCGGGGGACAGATGGTGAAGTTGCCCGTCAGACAGTCCACCGCCCGCCGCAACGCGGGCGGCACCAGCAGCCAGCCCAGCCGCCATCCCGTCATTGCGAAGTACTTCGAAAAGCTGTTTGCCACAACCGCATTGCGGGAGGTCTGCCAGGCGCACGAGGTCTCCGGGGCGCCGGGGTAGACCAGGCCGTGATACACCTCGTCGCTGATCAGCCGCACCCCGGTCTCGTCACACCACGAGGCGATCGCCGCGAGCTCATCAGCCGGAATCACCGTGCCGGTCGGGTTGGCCGGGCTGGCCACGATCACACCCGCTACGGGTGGGTCGAGTTCGGCCAGCATCTGCGCGGTCGGCTGGAATCGGGTCTCGGGACCGCACGCAATCTCGACCACCTCGCAGCCCAGCGCCGAGAGGATGTTGCGGTAGCACGGGTAGCCGGGGCTGGCGATGGCCACCCGGTCGCCGACGTCGAAACAGGCCAGGAACGCCAACAGGAATCCGCCCGACGAACCCGTGGTCAGCACTACGTCGTCGGCGCCGACGTGGAGGCCGTAGCGGTCGGCGTAGGAGTTGGCGATCGCCTCGCGCAGTTCCGGGATGCCCAGCGCGACGGTGTAGCCCAGCTGGTTGGCTTGCAACGCCGCGGCGGCGGCCGCGCGCACCGGCTCGGGGGCGCCGACACTGGGCTGGCCGGCCGAGAGGTTCACCAGATCGCCGTGGGTGCGCTGGCGTTCGGCGGCGGCCAGCCACACGTCCATCACGTAGAACGGTGGGATACCGGCCCGCAACGCCACGCGATCATTCACCGGGCTCACGCTAGAGCACCCGCCGCCGGCGGGCCCTGACGGTACAGCCCGGGTCCGTCGACGTGAAGGTCGTCGAGAAACCGTCGCGCCGAGAGGTACGCGTCCTCGATCAGTTCGGCCGTGTGGGTGAAGTCCAGCGGCGAGACGAGCCGCGGCGCCGGTCCGGGCAGGTACACCACCGGGATGCTCTCGGCCACCAGTGTCGCCTCGGACACCGACTGCGAATGCATGGTCACCAGTGCGGTGTACAGAAGAATGTCGGCGATGGTGTCGGTCGAACGCGGTAGCTGACCGGGGAAGAAGCAGTCCAGCACCACCAGCGAGCGGGCGCCCATCGCGACGGCCTGGCGCATCGGGACGTTGGCCACCACGCCGCCGTCGTAGAGCCGCCGCCCGTCGTGGTCGACGGGCGGGTAGATGCCGGGAATGGCCGAGCTGGCCAACAGCGCCGGCAGCAGGGGCCCCGCCCGAAGCACGTGGGGCTGCGCGGTGGCGACATCGACGGTGACGGCCGCGAACGGCAGGACGAGATCGGCGAAATCCGTGGTGGGACCGAGAAAGTCGGCGATGACGGCTGCCAGCCCGGTGTTGGGGAACAGGTGGGTCTTGACCCGCTGCAACAGCAGCGCCTGGGCGATCAGACCGCCGGGAAACACCTCCTCCCGGGTCATCCGCGCCCACGCGTGGGACAACCGGTTGGCGGCTCCGACCGGGTCGGACGCCAGGACCGCCCCGTTGATCGATCCGACGGAGGTGCCGGCCACGAGGTCGGGACCCAGATCTCGCTCGCTGAGGGCCTGCAACATCCCGACCTGGACCGCACCCAGGCTGCCGCCCCCGCCGAGGACGTAGCCGATCGGATGGGGCAGGTTGACCGCGGTGGACTTCACCGAAGTCAGGTTAGAACACCTGGGATTCCAGGAGGCGCAGTTGGTCGCGCGGCGGCCCGAACAGCTGGGCGCTGCCGTGCGCCCGTTTGAAGTACAGCTGGATGTCGTGCTCCCAGGTGATGGCGATACCGCCGTGCAACTGGATGGCCTCGCCTGCGACCGTGGTGAACGCCTCGCTCGCCGACAGCCGGGCCAGCGCCGCCGACGCCCGTGTGGGGTCGGCAACCGCGTCGCCGACCAGGGCCCGCGCCGACTGCACCAACACGTACAGGTCGGCCATCCGGTGCTTGAGCGCCTGGAAGCTGCCGATCGGCCTGCCGAACTGCACCCGCTCCTTGGTGTAGGCCACCGTCAGCTCCAGACAGCGCGCGGCAGCGCCGACCTGCTCGGCGGCCAGCAGGATCGCGGCGAGATCGGCCAGGCCGGGATCGTTTCCGATCGGCTCGGTCGATCCGGGGACCACCCGGGCGAGCCGGCGCGTCGGGTCGACGGTCGGTGTCACCTCGGCGGTGACGTCGTTCCAGCGTTGCAGCCGGGCACCCGCTGAGTCTTTTTCCAAGCCGACCACCACGTCGGCGATGTCGCCGTTGACCACATAGTCGGGGTCGAGCGCGACGGCGCCGATCGCCGCGCCCGCGGCCAGTTGTTCCAGCAGTTCGCCGTCAGGTTCGTCGGCGGCCAGCAGTGCGAGCTCGGCAAGGGTGGTGCCCAGCAGCGGTGTCGGGACCAGTCCGCGGCCCAGCTCCTCGAGAACCGCTGCCGCATCGGCCAATTCACCGCCGGCACCGCCGAGTTCCTCGGGTACCACGAGCGCGGCGACGCCGACCTGCTCGCACAGCAGCGTCCACAGCGTCTCGTCGTACCCGCGGGGTGACTGCATCGCCTCGCGCACCGCGGCCGAGGAGGCGTGCTTGTCGATCAGTGCGACGACGGTGTCGCGCAGCATCTGCCGTTCTTCCAGCGATGTCATGCCAGGGCCTCCAGCACGCGACGGCGGTGGGTGGTGGGGTCGCCCCAGGCCGAATGCAAGGCCTGCACCCGCAGCAGCCACAGCGACAGGTCGTGCTCGGAGGTGAACCCGATGGCGCCGTGGGTCTGCAGCGACGAACGCGCGGCCAGCAGGGCGGCGTCGGAGGCGGCCGCCTTGGCCGCACTGACGTCGCGGGCGGTGTCCGGTGAGCCGTCGGCCAGCGACAGGGCTGCGCCGTACACCAGCGGGCGGGCGAGTTCCAGGGCGATGTGCACGTCGGCCAGCTTGTGCTTGATCGCCTGGTAGCTGCCGATGATGCGGCCGAACTGGCTGCGCTGCTTGGCATACTCCACCGACATGTCCAGCATCGCCTGGCCCGCGCCGACCAGCTGCGCGGCGGTGGCCAGCGCGCCGAAGTCGAATGCCTTCGCGACGTCGGCGGCAGAACCTTCGCCTACCCCGTTGACGTCGAACAACTTTCGGGCCGGGTCGACGGACTCGTGCTCGCTGCCGGCGGCGGCGTCGGTGACCGTGCCGTCGTGAGCCAGCAGTACCAGTCCGGCGAAGTCGGCGTCGGCGGCGCGGGGCACCGCAGGCGGCAGCGCCACCGTGGCGATGAGCTCACCGGCGGCCAGCGCGGCGGAGCGCTCGTCGTCGGCGAGCAGAACCGGTGCCACCGCGATGGATTCGGCCACCGGGCCGGGCACGCACCAGCGGCCCAGCGCCTCGAGTGCGACGACCAGGTCCACCGGGTGGGCCTCGATACCGTCGAACTTCTCCGCAACGGCCAGGGCGGTGACGCCGAGGTCGGTCAACGTCGCCCAGACCTTGCGTCCCGGGGCGGTGTCGCCCTGTCCCCAGGCCCGCACCGCGCTGGGTACGTCGGCGGCTCCCAGGGCGGCGTCGATGCTCGCCGCGAAGTCCCGCTGCTGTTCGTCGAGTGCGAATTTCATTTCGTCTTCCCAGAGCTCGCGGAGGGTTCCTTGGGCAGCCCGAGCAGTCGCTCGGCGATGATGTTGCGCTGAATCTCATTGGTGCCGGCGTAGATCGGGCCACCCAACGCAAACAGCAGACCGTCGGTCCATGAGTCGGCGAGTTCGGCATCCGCCCCGCGAAGCTCCAGTGCGGTCTGGTGCAGTGCTACGTCGAGATCTGACCAGAACACCTTGGTGACTGACGACTCGGCGCCCAGCTCACCGCCCTGGGACAGCCGGGTGACGGTGCCGAACGTGTGCAGTCGATAGGCCTGCGCCTTGATCCAGGCGTCGGCCACCCGGTCGGCGTAGGCGGGGTCGGAGCCGTGTGACGTCCATGCGTCAACCAGCCGCTCGGCCGGAGCCAGGAAACGCGCCGGGCTGCGCAACGACATGCCCCGCTCATTGCTGGTGGTGCTCATCGCGGCCCGCCAGCCTTCGTGCACCGAGCCGATCACGTCGTGGTCGGGCACGAATACGTTGTCCAGGAAGATCTCTCCGAACCCGGTGTCGCCACCGAGCTGGGCGATCGGGCGCACGGTCACGCCGTCGGCCTTGAGGTCGAACATGAAATAGGTCAGTCCGCGATGGCGCTCGGCGCTCGGGTCCGACCGGAACAACCCGAACCCGCGGTCGCCGAACGGTGCCCGGCTGCTCCAGATCTTCTGGCCGTTGAGCAGCCAGCCGCCCTCGGTCTGGGTCGCGGTCGAGCGCAGCGAGGCCAGGTCGCTACCGGACTCCGGCTCCGACCAGGCCTGGGCCCAGATCTCTTCGCCGCTGGCCATTTTCGGCAGCACCCGGTCCAGCTGCTCCTCGGAGCCGTGCGCGAACAGCGTCGGCGCCAGCATGGAGGTGCCGTTGGCGCTGGCGCGTCCTGGCGCTCCGGCGCGGAAGTACTCCTCCTCGTAGACGACCCACTGCAGCAGGCTCGCGTCCCGGCCGCCGTATTTCTTCGGCCAGGTGATCACCGACAGCCCGGCGTCGAACAACACCTTGTCCCAGTGCCGGTGCTGCTCGAAACCCTCGGCGGTGTCGTAGGACTTGGTCGGGAACGAGGCCTTGTTGGCGGCCAGGAAGTCGCGCACCTCGTCGCGGAACTCGCGGGTGGCGTCGTCGTAACTGAGATCCATCAGACCATCTCTCGCAGTGTGGGTTTGACCACTTTTCCGCCGGGGTTGCGGGGCAGTGCTGCCAGGAACACCACCGATCGTGGTGCTTTGAAGTTCGCCAGGTGCTTACGGGTGTAGTCGATGACCGCCTGCTCGTCGAGCTCGCTGTCGGGCCGTCGCACGATGAACGCCCTGCCGACCTCGCCGAGCCGCTCGTCGGGCACGCCGATCACCGCTGCGTCGGCGACACCGTCGAGGCGGGCCAGTACTTGCTCGATCTCGGCGGGGTAGACGTTGAAGCCGCCGCAGATGTACATGTCCTTGAGGCGGTCGGTGATGCGCAGATTGCCTGCGGCGTCGACTGTTCCGATATCGCCGGTGTGCAGCCAGCCCTCGGTGTCGATGGCGGCCTCGGTGGCGGCCGGATCGTCGAGATAGCCGAGCATCACGTTGGGTCCGCGCAGCAGCACCTCGCCGGCCCCCCCTGAATCCGGTGAGTCGATCCGCAGCTCGAAGTCGGCGATCGGTCGCCCGCACGTCGTCGCCACGGTGACCGCGTCGTCGTCGGCCCGGCACATGGTGCCGAATCCGCTTGCCTCCGTGAGCCCGTAGGCCGTCAGCACGATGTCGAAGTCGAGTTCGGCCTGCATGCGCTCGATGAGCACCACCGGGACGGTCGCCGCGCCGGTGACCGCGAACCGCAGCGAGCTCAGGTCGTAGTCCTTGCGGGCCGGGTGGTCGAGCAGGGTCTGGAAGATCGTCGGCGGCCCGGGCAGCACGGTCACCCGGTGGTCCTGGACGATCCGGAAGGCCTGCTCGGGGTCGAAGGTCAGCTGCGGGATCAGAGCGGCCCCGGTCTGTAGGCAGGCCAGGATGGCGGCCTTGAAGCCGAAGTTGTGGAAGAACGGGTTGATGCACAGGTAGCGGTCGGCACTGGTGAGCTGACCGCACGCCGCCCACGCGGCCGGCGCCGCCAGGGACTGCCGATGTGCACAGAGGACGCCTTTGCTGCGACCCGTGGTGCCCGAGGTGAACAGGATGTCGGAGACGTCGTCGCCGGACAGTGCAGCGGCACGGCGGTCGACCTCCGAAGCGGGTGCTTTCGGGCCCGCCATGAACTCGTCCCATGTCCCGTCGTCGGTATCGAGGGGCACCCGCACGATGTGGCGCAGATCGGGCAGCGCGGCGAGGTCGAGGTCGGCGACGCGGTCGGTGTCGAGGAAGCGGCCCATCGCGATCAGCAGCGGCGCATGCGTGCGGGCCAGGATGTCGGATGCCTCCGCGGCGGTGTAGCGGGTGTTGAGGGGAACCACCACGGCGCCGGCGTAATGGGTGGCCAAGCAGGCGACCACCCAGTGCCAGGTGTTCGGCGACCAGATCGCTACCCGGTCGCCGGCGGCGACCCCGAGCGCGATCATGGCCGCGGCGGCCTGGCGCACTTCCTCGCGCAGTTCGGCGAAGGTGAAGGTGCGCTCCTCGGTGACCAACGCCTCCCGGTCGCCCAGTTCGCGGGCCATCCGGTCCAGCACAGCGGGCGTCGTGCGCGGGTCGCTGCGCTCCATCAATGCTCCTTTGGTCTTGCTCATCACGGTCTCGCGCCGTCATCACCGACCGGGCTAACAAAGCAAGTGCTTGGTAGGTTAGCCTACAGGGGTGATAACGGTCGAGGAGTTCCGGGCTGAGGTCCGCGAGTGGCTGGCCGACAACCTGGTCGGCGAATACGCCGCACTCAAGGGTCTCGGCGGCCCCGGGCGCGAACACGAAGCCTTCGAAGAGCGGCTGGCCTGGAACCGCCATCTGGCGGCGGCCGGACTGACCTGCCTGGGCTGGCCCGTCGAGCACGGCGGCCGCGGTCTGTCGGTGGCGCACCGCGTCGCCTTCTACGAGGAGTACGCCAAGGCCGATGCCCCGGACAAGGTGAACCACCTGGGTGAGGAACTGCTCGGGCCCACCCTGATCGCCTTCGGAACTCCCGAGCAGCAGAAGCGGTTCCTGCCGCACATCCTCGATGTCACCGAGCTGTGGTCACAGGGCTACTCCGAGCCCGGCGCGGGTAGCGACCTGGCCAACGTCGCGACCTCGGCGGTGCTCGACGGGGACCACTGGGTCATCAACGGCCAGAAGGTGTGGACGTCGCTGGCGCACTGGGCGCAATGGTGTTTCGTGGTGGCCCGCACCGAGAAGGGCTCCAAGCGGCACGCCGGTCTGTCCTTCCTGCTGGTGCCGCTCGATCAGCCCGGCGTGGAGATCCGCCCGATCATTCAGCTGACCGGTGACTCGGAGTTCAACGAGGTGTTCTTCACCGATGCCCGCGCCGACGCCGGCCTGGTGGTGGGCGAGCCGGGCGACGGCTGGCGGGTGGCCATGGGGTTGCTGACGTTCGAGCGCGGTGTCTCGACGCTGGGCCAGCAGATCCGTTATGCCCGTGAGCTTTCCGGTGTCGTCGAGTTGGCCAAGGCCAACGGAGCGATCGACGATCCGCTGATCCGGGAGCGGCTCACCCGGGCCTGGGCGGGTCTGCAGACGATGCGCTCCTTCGCGTTGGCGACCATGGACGTCGAACAGCCCGGTCAGGACAACGTCTCGAAACTGCTGTGGGCGAACTGGCATCGCGACCTCGGCGAGCTGGCGATGGACATCCAGGGCAAGTCCGGCCTGCTGATGGCCGGCGGCGAGTTCGACGAGTGGCAGCGGCTGTTCCTGTTCTCCCGCGCCGATACCATTTACGGCGGCTCCAACGAGATCCAACGCAACATCATCGCCGAGCGGGTGCTCGGCCTACCGCGAGAGGCGAAGGGCTAGTGAGCTCATTGGCGGATGTGCCGCAGGAGGTCGCCGGCCACGGTCTGCTGACCGGCAAGGTCGTCGTGGTCACGGCGGCGGCGGGCACCGGCATCGGTTCGGCGACAGCGCGTCGTGCGCTGGCCGAAGGCGCCGACGTCGTCATCTCCGATCACCACGAACGCCGGCTCGGTGAGACCCGGGACCAGCTCGCCGAACTCGGCCTCGGCCGGGTGGAGAGCGTCGTGTGCGACGTCACGTCCACCGCGCAGGTCGACGCGCTGATCGCCTCGACCACCGCCCGGATGGGGCGCCTGGACGTGCTGGTCAACAACGCCGGCCTCGGTGGTGAGACGCCCGTGGTCGACATGACCGACGAGGAGTGGGACCGCGTTCTCAACGTCACGCTGACCTCGGTGATGCGGGCGACGCGGGCAGCGCTGCGGTATTTCCGAGAGGCCGGACAAGGCGGCGTGATCGTCAACAACGCCAGTGTGCTCGGCTGGCGCGCACAGCACTCGCAGTCGCACTACGCCGCGGCCAAGGCCGGCGTTATGGCCCTGACTCGTTGCAGCGCAATCGAAGCCGTCGAGTTCGGGGTGCGGATCAACGCGGTGTCCCCGAGCATCGCCCGGCACAAGTTCCTCGAGAAGGTCAGCTCGACCGACCTGCTGGATCGGCTGTCGGAGGGCGAGGCTTTCGGCCGGGCCGCCGAGCCGTGGGAGATCGCCTCCACGATCGCCTTCCTGGCCAGTGACTACTCGAGTTACCTCACCGGCGAAGTGATTTCGGTATCGAGCCAGCACCCATGACAGAACAGCCGGTCAGCCGTCGCGACGAGCTTCTCGATCTCGCCGCGACCATGTTCGCCGAACGCGGTCTGCGCGCCACCACCGTGCGCGACATCGCCGATTCGGCGGGCATCCTGTCCGGCAGCCTGTATCACCACTTCAAGAGCAAAGAGCAGATGGTCGAGGAGGTCCTGCGCGACTTCCTGGACTGGCTGTTCGGCCGCTACCAGGAGATCGTCGAGTCCGAACCCAACCCGCTGGAACGGCTCAAGGGGCTGTTCATGACGTCGTTCGAGGCCATCGAGGACCGGCACGCTCAGGTGGTCATCTACCAGGACGAGGCCAAACGGCTGTCCTCGCTGCCGCAGTTCGACTTCGTCGACACCCGAAACAAAGAGCAGCGCAAGATGTGGCTGGACCTGCTCAACGAAGGCATTGAGCAGGGCTGCTTCCGGCCCGACATCGACGTCGACGTGGTGTACCGCTTCATCCGCGACACCACCTGGGTATCCGTGCGCTGGTATCAGCCCGGTGGCCCGCTGACGGCTGAAGAGGTTGGCCGCCAATACCTTTCCATCGTCCTCGGCGGAATAGCCGCCCCAAAGTAAGGAGATCGACATGGCCCCCGCCTCACAGGCATACGTCATCGAGGCTGTGCGTACCGCGGTCGGTAAGCGCAACGGCTCGCTGGCCCACGTGCATCCCATCGACCTCGGGGTGGCGGCCTTCCGCGGCGTCTTCGACCGGGTCGACGTCGACCCCGGCGCCGTCGAGGACGCGATCGTCGGCTGCCTGGACACCATCGGCCCGCAGGCGGGCAACATCGGCCGCAACACCTGGCTGGCCGCGGGCTTCCCCGAAGAGGTGCCCGGGGTGACCGTCGACCGGCAGTGCGGCTCCAGCCAGCAGGCCATTTCCTTTGGGGCGCAGGCGATCATGGCCGGTACGGCCGATCTGATCCTGGCCGGCGGTATGCAGAACATGAGCCGTATCCCGATCTCCTCGGCGATGACCGTGGCCGAGCAGTTCGGCTTCACCTCGCCGACCAACGAGTCGCAGCACTGGCTGGAGCGCTACGGCGACCAGGAGATCTCGCAGTTCCGCGGCGCTGAGATGATCGCCGAGAAGTGGGGCCTGTCCCGCGAGGAGATGGAAGAGTTCTCGCTCAACAGCCACGAGAAGGCATTTGCGGCGATCCGTGCCGGGCACTTCGAGAACGAGATCGTCCCGGTCGGTGACTTCCGCATCGATGAGGGGCCGCGCGAATCCAGCCTGGAGAAGATGGCCGGCCTCAAGACCCTTCGGGAAGGCGGCCGGCTGACCGCGGCGATGGCCAGCCAGATCTCCGACGGCGCAAGCGCTGTGCTGCTGGCCTCAGAGCAGGCGGTCAAGGATCACAACCTGACCCCGCGGGCCCGCATCCACCACATCAGTGCCCGTGGCGCCGATCCGGTGTTCATGCTGACCGGCCCGATTCCGGCCACCAAGTACGCGCTGGACAAGGCGGGCCTGACGATCGACGACATCGATGTCGTCGAGATCAACGAGGCCTTCGCGCCCGTGGTGATGGCCTGGCTCAAGGAGACCAAGGCCGACCCGGAGAAGGTGAACCCGAACGGCGGCGCGATCGCGCTCGGCCACCCGCTGGGTGCGACCGGGGCCAAGCTGTTCACCACGATGCTCAACGAGTTGGAGCGCCGCGGCGGCCGCTACGGCCTGCAGACGATGTGTGAGGGTGGCGGTACCGCCAACGTCACCATCATCGAACGGCTCTAGCACTTCCTCGAGTGTGGGTCCTATGTACGCAGATCGGCGAAAACCGGTGCATAGGGCCCACACGCGTCTCACCCGCCGGCGGCGATGGCGACGAGTCCGTAGGCCACTGCATAGCGGTGGCCCAGTGTGCGGCAGACGTTGCCCCGCCCGACGGTCACCCGCAGGCCGAGCTGTTCGCTGACGGCGCGCACGAGTTCGTCGTCACCGGCTCCGCCGCCGACCAGGACCAGTCCTCGGGCGTCGGGAGCCACCCGCTCCAGTCCGCGCACCACATTGGCGCCGATGACCAGGCGTTTGGCCGCCAGGCGCCAGTTGCGCCATTCGGAGCCGGATAGCCGTGAGGTGAAGGGCAGCAACCCATTAGGGGCCGAGGCCAACAGCCAGCCGGTGCAGCGACCGTCGATCGGGGTGTCGAGGAAGTGCCTGCGCCCGTGCTCGTCCTCGACGAGCTGGGGGGTGACCGCGCTGAGCGCCTCGGCACGCTTGGCGTATTCGGCGGTGCTGCGGGAAATCCCCAGGGCCGCCGACGTCGCGGTCGTGAGCAGTTGGCCGGCGCCGGGAAGCACGATGCGCTGCGTCGCCGACACCACGTCGACGGTGCCGCCGCCGACGTCGACGACCGCCATGTCCTCGGTGACGCCGGGGGTGGTCAGTGCACCCACCCTGGCTGCGACGGCTTCGGAGTCGACCCGCACCACCGGCACTCCGAGAGCCTCGCTCAGCGCGTCGGCACCGGCAGGCGGCCGGTGCACGTCATCGCCCATCGTCGCCCGCACCAGACTGTCGACTACCACCGCGCCGCGCCGGGAATTCGCCTGTGCCGCAATGTCAGCCAGGTGGACAACATGCGAGGCTTCGGTCTCGGCCGCGGTGGGGACCGGTTCGGCGGGCTGGTCGTCGTCCTCGGGGGTGCCGTCGTGCAGGCACACCACCGCGCACGCGCTGTCGAAGAGTTGATCGGCGACCACGGTGGCGTCGGCGCGTTCGTCGTCGGACAGGCTGAACGCGTCGACGAGCCAGTGCGGGTCGGTGAGTCGCTGCAGTGACGTGAAGCCCTGGCGCACTTCGACGGCGACCAGGGTGGCCGACAACAGCGCCGTCACGTCGACGCCGTCGATGACGGGCAACGGAATCCTCAGCCGGTTGGACACCAGCACGGCCTCGTCGTTGGTGGTCACCACGCCCACCACGGCGCGGCCGGAATCGATTGCCGCATTGACGAATCCCGCGACATCGCGGTAGCCCTGGTCGGCTGTCGCGCAGGCGATGACCGACTGGTCGGGGCCGACTTCGCTGAGGCGTTCGACCGGTACCGGGACGCCGATGCCGGCGGCATCGCCCGCTGTCGTTGGTGCGGCCCGGGTGATGATGAGCAGCCGGCCGGTTCGGCGGGTCCGGAGTTTGACCTGTTCAGTGGTGGACGTCACCGGGGGCGTCGGAGCGAACGCGGCCCGTTCGACCATGAGTCCGTGGGCGCCGCTCACCTGGCGAACCAGCTGGGCGGCAACGTCGATGGCGCGCAGCGATCCCTTCCCGCCCCGGGTCGGCACCCGCGCGCTGCCGATCACCTCGAGCTCACCACTGCCGCGGCACAGGACCACCTCGGTGGTGGCATTGCCGATGTCGACACCGGCCCACACCGTCATCGCAACAGGCCGCGCCGCTGGTATGCCGTCGCCGCCTCGCGGACCAGCTGTGCGCACGCGTGTGCTTGGTGGGCCTCGAGTCGCTGTGCCAGCTCCTGCAGTTCGTCGAATGTGGAACGGTTGGGGCGCAGTGCCTCGTAGGCCGCCAGCATGTCCGCGGCCGGCAGCACGGTCATCTCGGCCGCCCGGCGCAGATTCATCCCCAGTTGCGCCGAACCGGACCGCTCAGCGTTATCGGCCTGGACCAGAAGTGTCTCTCGGCTGATCCGAATGTCGTCCAGGCTGAGCTGACCGGCACGCGCGGCGTCGACCGTGATCTCGTCGAGAGCGCGACCCGAATGGGCAGAGGTTGTCATCGAACGAACTCCAATTCCACATTGGATCCGGTGTGGGCGGCGATCTCGGCTCGCTCGATCGCGACCATCGACACCACCTTCGTGTGGTAGCGGGCGGTGATGGCCTCGTCGGTGTAGGCGTTGCGCATCGGGGCCGGGGTCGCGCCCTTCGCATGTCTACCGGCATTGATACCGATCAGTCGGTACATATCGGGGGCGATCAGCGGTGCGACACTGAGCAATTCGAGGTTGGCCAGCGGTGGCAGGTCCCGGCGGTGGATCAGGGTGGTGCCCTTGGCCTGCAGGCCGACGCTGACCCCGGAGCCGGACAGTCCGGCCGCGGTCTTCCCGATCGACCCCAGATCCACGGTGTTGGTGATGCGAACCAGCCGCGCCACGCACTGCTCTTCTTCCAGGCCGGCGAGGATCTGCTCGAGCACGTCGTAGATCGTCATGCCCGACAGCGTGCGAAACAGCTTGGTGGCGAAGGCGGGGGAGACGCCGACCACGACCTCCCGTGGATCGGTGCCAGGTAGGGCCGGCCCCAGCTCCAGCACCCGGCCGGGTTCGCAGTAGTTGGCCTGCTCCTTGACCAGGTCGGTCACCGAGCGTGCCTGTCGGACGGTGTCGATCTGGGCCTGTCGCTCCGGTGTTGGCCGGTAACCGGTGCCGGGTCCGCGGTAGTCGTTGGGATCTTGCAGTGCCGAAAGCACATTCATCTGCTCGTCGAAAATCGCCGCGGTCTGCAGATAGTCACCGGTGACGCGGGCTTTGGCCATGCCCAGCACGCGGTCGGCGACATCGGTGAACCCGGTCTCGGCGAGTGCAGCGACGACGTCGAGGACGGTCAGTCCGGATTGTTCGATCATCCGGGCGGCGTTCAGCACGGTCACGCCGTCGCTGGCGGGGAGGTCCTTGGAACCCTCGGCCTGCACGACGGCCTCGACGTGCTCATCGTCGAAGTCCGCCAGCCCGAGGTATTCGAATACCGCCCGGGTGGCTTCGGCGGCCTGCCGCCGCATCGCCTCCAGCGTGGTCGGATCAACCGAGCGCAACCCGCCGTCGACGCCCCAGTCGCGCTGCAGCACCAGATAGTCGTCGAGGTCGGCGGCATTGAAGTTGGACGGGCCAAACATGTTGTCGTAGGACACAATCGAACCGAAGCCGGAGAAGATGAAGTCCGACCCCGACAGCAGCGTCGGCAACGTCCGGCTGGTGCGGCGCATGGTCGATTCACTCATCAGCGAGTCGTTTCCACTGCATGATTCGAGCCCGCGCAGCATCACCATCAGATTCTCGGCGTGGAGTTCCTTGACGCCACCAGGCACTGAGGCGGTGATCGCTGCCCCGTCGACGCCGCCATTCTGCACACCCTGTGCCCCGATTCCCTTGGCCAGCGCGACGCAGCGGGACTCCAGATAGTTCATCGACTTTCGTTCGGCCTGGCCCATCAGCACCTCGGAGCCGGCTCCGCTGGACAGCCGCATCTTGATCCCGCGTGAGGCGTAGGCCGAGGTCAGGAAGGCCTTGGACCACGGGGTGTCGTCGCCGTCGGTGAAGACCTGCTCAGTTCCGTAGACCGACACCGTCTCGGCGTAGGACACCAGCCCGCGTACTCCGAGCTCGAGTTCCCGGGCTTCCTCCACCGAACACTGTGTCAGCGCGCCGGCCGCCGGGACCTGGGAGCCGATGAGCAGAGCCATCGCAACGGCGGGAGCGTCGTCGAGCACCGGCACCGTCGCCTCCAGTTCGCGGAAGCCGTACACCACCGCGGTCGCCGCGTCGGCCGCGATCAACAATGGGTCGTCGAGTCGGTTGGTGACGTGGGCCTGATTGGCCGGGGTGCGGCGAGCGCGCATCTTCATCATCGCCATCTGGATCTCCACCGGCTGCAGCATCGCGACGACCCTGGCCATCTTCGCCGGGGTCAGGCCTGAGCAGACCCGGAGTACCTCGTCGCGCGGCACGCTGGAATCCACGATCAGCCGAGCCAGCTCGATCTCGCTCATGGCCATCGACAAGCAGGCCTGGGAATGGTCGATCGCATACCGCACAACGAATTCATCGATCGTGTCGAAGTCGGCGGCCGGCTTGGAGTCCATCTCCAGCACCGTGCCGTCGTCGGCCACACGCCAGGACGGCTCGGGGTCATACGGCGACAGGTGCGAGATCATGCCGAGTTCCGGATCGGGTTCGGCGAACCCGTCCAGATTGACTGTCTGCTGGTCCAACAGTCGGATGCGGCCCAGCCGATGGTCCTGGCCGGCCTCGTCACTATTCGGGTGCATGGCACACAGCATTGGGGTATCTGCCCTGGCAGGCAAGAACGCACCCAAAACTTCCAACAACGTGTCCGGTGTCGGTTCTCTCAAGGCCCTTCCGGGCAATTCGCCGTACCACAACGTGTTGGAAAGCCACCGATCTGTGTAGTCGAGCGGCAGGCCTTCTCGCAGAATGGCCGGACATCGGAGTGGTCCCAGTCATAGCTCCGTGGGGAGAACAGGAGTAACCGTGACCGAGGTTGTCGATACGAGCGGCGGGTCGAGCCGGAGCGCCGCACCCACCACTGCGCCCACGAAACTACGCGGTCACCTAGGTGTTCCCGCCATCGTGCTGATGGTGGTCGCCGCCGCGGCGCCGCTGTCCACAATCGGCGGCAACGTGCCGATCGCGATGGTACTGGGCAAGACCACCGGCATCCCGGTCTCGTTCATCGTCGCGGGTCTGGTATTCCTGCTGTTTGCCGCCAGCTTCGTGGCCATGTCGAAGTACGTCACCGACGCCGGCGCCTTCTATGCGTATATCCGTAAATCGCTCGGTCGCGCGGCCGGAACCGGTGCAGCGGTTCTCGCGTTGCCGGCTTACATGGCGACGCTGCTGGCGGTGGCCGCCTATGACGGCGTCATCCTCAACGGGCTCATCACGCGCTTCGACGGACCGGATATTCCATGGTGGCTGTTGACGGCTGCGGTGCTTGCCGTGGTCGCGTGGCTCGGCTACCGCGACATCGATCTGAGCGCCAAGGTGCTCGGCGTGTTCCTGGTGTCGGAGGTCGCGATCCTGATGGTCCTGGACTTCGTCATCGTGATGCGCGGTGGTGAGCACGGTTTGACCGGTGACTCGTTCACGCCGCAGGGGATCGCCGGCGGGTTCGGTATCGCGTTGCTCTATGCGCTGTGGGGTTTCGTTGGTGTCGAGGCGACGGTGGTGTTCCGGGATGAGGCCCGCGACCCCGATCGCACCGTGCCGCGCGCGACGTTCTGGGCGGTGGGCATCGTCGCCACGTTCTATGCCTTCTCCAGCTGGGCCCTCATCGAGGGCAATGGTGGACCGGATGCCATCCAGGCCGCCGAGGACGACCCCGACAACTTCATGGTCAACACCGCCCAGCAGTACCTCGGCATGGTCGGACGCGACCTGACCACCGCGCTGTGGTTCATCAGCGTCTTCGCCTGTGCGCTGGCATTTCACAACATCAGTGCGCGGTACGCCTTCGTGCTGGGGCAGAGCGGTGTCTTCTCCACCAAGATCGGCGGGGTGCACTCCCGGCATGGCTCGCCGGCGGTGGCATCCCTGGTCGTCTCCGCGGCGTCGTTCGTGATCATGGCGATCTTCGTTGTGCTCGGACTCGATCCGGTCCTACAGATCTTCGGTCCGCTCGGTGGTCTGGGAATCCTCGCGCTGGCGATCCTGTGGTTGCTGACGACGATCTCCGTGGTGATCTTCTTCGTTCGTCGGGGTGGTTCGACTGGCACCGTGCTGCTCGCGTCGGCGGCGACACTGGTGTTGGCAGCGAGTCTGGTTCTGGTGGTGTCCAATCTGACCCTGGTCGTCGGCGGCAATCCGACCCTGGCGGCCATTTTCGGCGTGATGCCGTTGGTGTTCTTCGCGGTGGGCATGTTCTTGAGCCGCCGATCCACCGGTGAGCTGTCCTCGATTTCGTCGGTGTCCTGACGCCGACGGGCGGGCAGCGGGCTGACTAGCCTCGGCATGGGCGCTGGTACCGTCGGATTTCGGGAGTACCAGCGGCCAGCGGGGGTTCTCGGTGCCGAACCGGCGCTGAGCGTGGATCAGGAGAGTGAAGCGGTCATGTCGGGGGACTCGTCGCTGAGTGTGGCGGCGGTCTTGATGGTTCCACCGCTGGATCATGGTTCGGTCATCGCCGGTCGCCGCGGGCTGACCCGCGAGGTGCGCTGGGTCGACATCATCCACGCCCCGGCCGAGGACTTCGTCCGCCCGGGCGACCTGGTACTGACCACCGATGCCGACATCCATCAGCCGGGCGTCGGCGATTTCCTCATCTCACTGTTCACCTCTGCGGCGGCCGGCGTGGTGCTGAGTCCTCCGCCCGAGGTCGCCGTCGACGAGCTGCTCGAGTTGCTGATCCCGCTCGCGGAGCAGCACGCGTTCCCGTTTGTGTTGTTGCCGTGGGAGATTGCCTTCGCCGACGTCCAGAAGAGCGTCCTCCCGCTGTTGAGTCCGTCGCGGGTGGACCAACGGTTCCAGATGGTCATCGGTCGCAGTGAACGTCCTGACGACGGCTGGACCGATCTGGCCCGAGCGTTCGCCGAATCTCTGCAGGCGCTGGCGCGGTCGGCCGACATTGCGGTGCGGTCGTCGGTCACGGATGACCTGGTGATGAGTCACTTTGCCTCGGCGCCAAGTGCTTCCACGATCACCGAGCTCGTGGCGTGCGCTCAGCAGCTCAGCGGGCTTTCCGATGATCTGGTCAGCTGGGCTTTGCTACCCGCTGCATTTGGACCGCCGCCCGCCGCTGCTGTGACGCGCCCGTCACCTGCCGACAGCAGCGTCGGCGCCCAACAGTTCGCCGACGTGCTGCGCCACCATCCGCGCAGCATGGCGATGGTGTTGCAGACGTTGCAGCCGCTGATCGACTACGACACCACGCGGCGTGGGCAACTCATGCACACGTTGGAGATCGTGCTCAACGAAGCGACGAACACCAGCGCGGCGGCCAGGGCGCTCTATCTGAACCGTCACTCACTGTTGTACCGGATCAAACTCATCGAGGATCTCACCGGCTTGTCGTTGAAGAACCCCGCCGACCGTTTCCAGCTGGAGGTCAGTGTCCGGGTGCACCAGAACAACGCGGCGCGTTCCGGCCGCGCGTGAACTCGTGTGTCGTCAGTGGTCGTGCAGGATGACGCCGCGGATATTGCGGCCGGCCAGCATGTCGTCGAAGCCTTCGTTGATATCGGCGAGCTTGTACTCGCGCGTCACGGTCTCGTCGAGTAGCAGCTGGCCATCCCGGTAGAGGTTGAGCAGTCGCGGGATGTCGGCGCGCGGGTTGGCCTCACCGTACAGGCTGCCGAGAAGACGCTTCTGGAACAACGTGATCCAGGCCATCGGCAGCACTGCGTTGAGGTCCTCGGTCGGAGCCAGACCGGTCAGCACCACTGCGCCGCCTTTACGGATGATGTTGAACGCGTCGTTGATCATCGGGCCCTCCACCACCCCGACGGTCAGCAGCGCCGAGTCCGCCATCACTCCGCGGGTCAGGTCCGCGGCCAGGGCGGTGGCCTCGGCGATCGTGGTTACAAAGTGGGTGGCGCCGAACTGAAATGCCTTCTCGCGCTTGGACTCGACGGGTTCGACCACGATGATCCGCTCGGCGCCGGCCAGCCGTGCCCCCTGGACCGCGCCACTGCCGATGCCGCCGAATCCGATGACGACGACGGTGTCACCGGGCCTGATGTCGGCGGTGTTGACCGCTGAACCCCAGCCGGTCATGACCCCGCAGCCAAGAAGGCAGGCCCGGTTCAGCGGCAGGTCGTCGTCGATCTTGATCACGGAGGCCTCCGACAGGGTGCCGTACTGCGAGAAGCTGCCGACCCCGGCCAGTGTGCCGACGTCGTGGCCTTTGACCCGACGGCGGTAGGTGCCGTCGGTCTGGATGCCGACAAGAATCAATGCGCCTAGATCGCAAAGGTTCTGGTGGCCGCTGGCGCACCAGCGGCAGCGGCCGCAGGCCGGCAGGAAGGACGTCACGACGTGGTCGCCGGGCTTGAGGTCGCGCACACCGGGTCCGACTTCCTGGACGGTACCGGCGCCCTCGTGCCCGCCGATGATCGGTAGCGGCACTCCGGCGAGATCTCCGGTGCGCACGTGCTGGTCGGAGTGGCACAGTCCGGTGGCCTCGAACTCGATGAGGACCTCGCCCTCCTTGGGCCCGTCGAGGTCGATTTCTTCGATCTGCCAGTCTCCGTCGATTTCCCACAGCACCGCGGCATTGGTCTTCATGTGCCGAAGTGTACGAAGTCGACCCGCGTTGCCGGGCGGAAAATCCGCGACCTGAGACTGCGGACTATTGGGCGAGCGCGAGGCCGCCGAGCGCGACAATCCAGCTGGCGAAACTGCCGACGAGGAAGTACTCGGTGACGTCGTCGATGGTTATCCCCGGGTCGCTGCGCTCCTGCCCGCCGATACTGATGCCGCCGTTCTCACGGACCTTCTGGGCGTTGATCTCGGGGAACCGGATGATGCTCTTGGCAGCGACGACCGCGGTCGCCGCTGCGAGCTGACCGGCGAGGCTCAGGCCCACGATGAGCAGCCGTTCCATGGGACCGAGAAGCCGGCCACCCTTGAGGCGGTCGGACGCCTGCGGCTGGCCGGCCGGTTTGACCGAACCGACCGACCCGAGCAGCAGGCGCACCAACTGGTTCCCGGTCACCAACTGCAGCAGCACCACACCGATGACCATGACGACGCGGCCGGGATCCACGGTGTGCAGTCCCGGCAGCACAGCCCAGCTGACCCAGGCCGCGACCGGACCACCCACCGGAGAGCCCAGCCCGGACAACAGGATCAACACCACAAGGGCCGACCCGAACAGCACCAGCGGCCAGATCTGCCAGCGGCCGCCGACGCGTTCGGCGCGGGTGCAGGCCAGCTCCCAGGCTGCCGCCGCGACTGCGGCGATTCCGAGCAGGGCGAGGTCGCCGAGGTGCCACAGCCCACCGAGCGCGGTAACTCCCACCGCGATCAGGGGGCCGGCCAGGACAGCGAACCCGGCGCGTGATGTCAGCCGCCGCACGATGTCGGCGCACCCCACGGCGATCAGGAAAAGGGCGACGCCGCTCATCGGAGGGCCGCCAGCTGCCCGCTGGCCAACACCACGAGATCGAGTCCGTCGCGTGCCGCCCGTTGGGACACCGCCGAAGCGCTGATGCCTTCCATTACCGCCAGATCCTTCTTCGTCTTGTGCTCGAGGAGCCCCCGCAACAGCCGCAGGGATCGTGCATCCATCGATCCAAGCAGGTGGTCCCGACACAACAGGGCGGCGTTGACGGCGTCGGGGTCGGGGCCGTCGGCGTCAGCGCGGCGGTAGGCGGTGCGGACGTGGGCCAGGCCAGGCTGTTGTTGGGCGCCGGCGATCCATTCGATGGACTCTCTGGCCGACCACCATCCGGGCCCGTCCTGGATGCCGGTATCCGGATCGAGGATCGTGACCTCGCCCCAGCCGATGCCGAAGCGGACGTCGATGTCGGGAGCGAGCGCCAACCGCAGCGACAGTGCGGCGTCGATCGCCGCACCCACGGTGGGGTAGCTGCCCTGGAACTCGTCACCGACCGTGAACGCGGGCGGATCGATGGCGCTCGAGGAGACCTCATCGAGAGCGCGGGTCACCTGGCGGTGCAGGCGCGCGCGGTCAGGCGTCTGCCGGGAGCCGACGATATCCCCGATCACCGTCGCCCGAGATGAAGGCATAGGCTGCATAACTGCCATATGAAGATAATAGCTTCATTTGCAGAGAATGTAGGCCACAGCTTAACTAGGCTATCCGGACCCGCAGGAAGTGGTCGATACCGGTCCGCTCGAAGGTGCGCCGGCGGTCGCGGGGTAGCAGGGGCAGCGCTTCGGTCGCGTCGATGATCTGCGGTGCCACGACCTCGTAGGTTTCGCCTCGGCTGGAGATGCGGGCCCGGCCGGCGGTCAGAACGTTGCGCAGCCAGTCCACCTGGGTGCCGTAGGGCAGCGGAACGATGAACCGGTCACCGACCCGGTCGGCGACGACCGGCGTCGCGTAGTTCTTTCCGGACCGGCGCCCGGTGTGCCGGATCACCGAGGCGTACCAGTACTTCGTTCCGGCCAGTCGCAACATGGCCGGATTCAGCAGGTATTTGTTGGACAGCCGGATCAGGTCGCGGAACTGCCGCGGCCAACTCTGTGGTGCAAGTGCCATCGCTTCCCCCCGGAATCAGGCTTACCTGCCCAGCGTACGCATCATTCGACGAGCGCGGCGGCGGCCTGCAGGTGCTTGACGGCGTCGCTGACGATGGTCTCGATCAGTTCTGCACAGGACGGCAGGTCCTCGATGATGCCGGTCACCTGCCCGGAGGCCAGCACACCGGCCGCGGTGTTGCCCTCGACCAGACCTGCCTTGAGCAGCATCGGGGTGTTGGCCGCCATCAGAACCTGCGACCACGTGAGGTCCTTGCCGTGCCGCATCGCCAGGCCGTCACGGATCATCGACGCCCAGCTCATCTGCGACATCTTCTTGAACTTCGCCGCATTGCCCACGGCAGCGGTGAATCCCCTTAGCCGTGAACCGCTTTCCAGCTTCTCGACCAGTCCGGTGCGCAGCACCCGGTGCGGCATACCGTCGACCCGCGTGGACACCACGGTCCCGTCGAGAGCGGCTTGCAGGTAACGCTGTTTGATCTCGTCGGGCACGGTGGAGTCCGAGGTCAGCAGGAACCGGGTGCCCATCGCAACGCCGGCCGCACCGTAGGACAGTGCGGCTGCCAGACCGCGGCCGTCGAAGAACCCGCCGGCCGCGATGACGGGGATGTCCACCGCGTCGAGAACCGAGGGCAGCAGCAGCGTGGTGGCCACCGGGCCGGTGTGCCCGCCGCCCTCGCCGCCCTGCACGATCACCGCATCGGCACCCCAACTCGCCACCTTGCGGGCATGCTTGGCCGCACCCACCGACGGAACCACAACGGCGCCGGCCTCTTTGAGACGGGCGATCAGCTCCTGCTTGGGGGCCAGCGCGAACGAGGCCACCTTGACTCCCTCGCGGATCATCAGATCCACGCGGTCACCGGCGTCGGCTGCATCGGCGCGGATGTTCACCCCGAACGGCTTGTCGGTGGCGGACTTCACCTTGGCGATCGCGGTGGCGAGCTCGTCGATCGTCATCGTCGCCGAGGCCAGGATGCCCAGGCCGCCGGCATTGGACGTGGCCGAGACCAGCCGGGCGCCGGCCACCCAGCCCATACCGGTCTGGACCACCGGATGCTCGATGCCGACCAGCTCGGTCAGCGGCGTGCGCAGCCTCATGCTTTTACTTCCTTGTCGCGCAGCCCTTTCGGGTCGATTCGCTCGCGGATCAGAGTCTGCTCCTCACCGCTGGGCAGCCGGGTGCGGTCGGCGTCGTCGAGACCGTGGACCTCGAAGGAGGTGTTCTCCCGGACTTCGTCGGGTTCGACACCGGGGTGCAGCGACAACGCCCGCATGGTGCGGTCGGGACCGCCGAAGTCGAATACGCCGAGGTTGGTGACCACGCGGTAGACGTTGACGAAGCGGTACGCCGGGTTGTCCGGATCGACCTTGTCCCAGCCGATTCCGGAGACGATGTCGACCTCGTCGCAGAACACCCGCTTGGAGTGATTGCCCACCCAGTAGCTGGTGGCGTGGTTGATCGTGTTGCCCGGTGCGCCGCGGACCCCGAACATCTGCCTGGTGGGGTGCTGCAGCGGACCGAACGCCGACAGGTTCTGATTACCGTGCCGGTCGATCTGGTTGGCGCCCATCACGACATGACGCCGTCCCCAGGCCAGCGTCTCGAAGACGCGCCCGAAGGGCATCCATCCCTCGATCGCGCCCTGCGCGCCGAGTGCCGGTGTGTCGGCGAGCAGTCGGGCCTCGCCGTCGGTGAGCAGGATGTCCGGTGCGAACGTCAGACGCGCCAGGCGGGCGCCGATGGAGACGACGTTCGTCATCGGGCTGACCATGATCTCGCCGGCATCGCGGAACAGTTCGGCACAGGCGATGACGCACACCTCGGCGCGGCTGACCTGGATCATTTGGCCTCCTGCTGTCCGAAGCGCCGCACTGCGGCCTGGTAGTCGGCTTCACTGCCCGACAGGTAGGTGTCGACGAACTCCTGCCAGGTCGCCTCCTCGGCGGCTGCCGCGGCGTAGTGGCGCTGGAACTTCTCGTCGCGCGGGTAATCCGGCTCAGCGGTGGTGAAGTGGGCCCCGTTGGGCGCTTCGACCACCTGGTCGACCATCATCCGGTTGACCAACAGTGCCTGTGGCGGAACGGATTTCACCAGCTCCTCGGTGGAGACCACCTTCTCGACCGACAGGTACCGCCGGTCGGCGGCCATCAGGAACAGGTCGTCGAAGTACGGGTCGATACCGGTGTAGGCGGCATTGCCGTGCTTGTCACCGAGATTCAGGTGCGCAAAGGCGGCGTCCAACCGCAGGGCGGGCATCGCGACCAGTTCCTCGTACGATCCGTCGGTCTGGTAGGGGGAGCGCACGGTCTTGAGCTCGCCGTCCCAGAAGTCGATGACCGAGCTGCCCAGTCCGGCGCGGATCGGCAGGAACGGCAGCCGTTGCGCGGCGGCCTGCAGACCGCACCGCAGCATGCCCTCGTCCATCTCCCGGGCCACGATCGCACCCGTGGTGCGGGCTTTGGAGAACCATGGGTCGTAGAACGGCGGGGAGTCCAGCGAGACGAAGCCGTAGTAGACCTTGCTGACCTTGCCTTCCGAGCACAGCAGCCCGAGATCAGGTCCCCCATAGGTGACGACGGTCAGGTCGGTGACATCGGTACGCAGCAGTGCGCGCACAAAGGCCATCGGCTTGCGCCGCGATCCCCAGCCGGCGATGCCGATGGTCATACCGCTCTCGATGCCGGCGACTGCTTCGTCGAGTGTTGTTCGCTTGTCTCTCATAGCTTGTCCGCCTTCGAAGTCCCGGCGAACGCGTCGCGGTGCTCGTCGGCCACACCGGACAGGTTCAGCTCGAAGGTGAAGCCCTGCTCCATGCGGTAGCTGGAGTTGACGCGCTGGACGTCGATGAGGTTCAGCGCTTCCTTGGCGGCCCGGATCACCCGGGTGTCCTTGTTGGCGATGTTGCGGGCCACCCGCAGCGCGGCCTCGTCGAGCTCGGCCCGGGGCACCACCTCGTGCACCGACCCGAAGTGGTGCAGCGTCTCGGCGTCGACCGTCGCCGCGGTGTAGAACAGCCGCCGCATCATGTGCTGGGGCACCAACCGGGACAGGTGGGTGGCCGCACCGAGTGCGCCGCGTTCGACCTCGGGGAGCCCGAACTTGGCATCGTCGGAGGCGACGATCACGTCGGCGTTGCCGACCAGACCGATGCCACCGCCGACGCAGAAGCCGTTGACCGCGGCGACCACCGGCACCTCGCACTCGTAGACCGCCTTGAACGCGGCGAAGCAGCCCCGGTTGGCGTCGATGAGGGCGGTGAAGCCTTCGGTGTTCTGCATTTCCTTGATGTCCACGCCGGCGTTGAAGCCGCGGCCTTCGGCGCGCAGGATCACCACGTGGGTCGTCATGTCGCGCCCGGCGGCGGTGATGGTGTCGGCGAGTTCGAACCAGCCACGCGAGGGCAGCGCGTTGACGGGCGGGTGGTCCACCGTGACAGCGACGATGCCGGGTTCGACGGTGCGAGACGTGATGGTCATCAGAGTTCCTGGGCCACTTCCTGACGGGGCGAATACCTAAGCAAGCACTTGCTTGGTACGCTAGCACAGTGACTGAGGCGGTTGACACTCCCGGGACGCTGGACCTGGGCCTACGAGGTCGCGTCGTCCTCGTCACCGGTGGTGTTCGAGGTGTCGGCGCGGGCATCAGTTCCGTATTCGCGCAGCAAGGCGCGACGGTCGTCACCTGCGCCCGGCGTCCCGTCGAGGACCTGCCCTACGAGTTCCACAGCTGCGACGTCCGCGACCCGGAGGCCGTGGCCGCCCTGATCGACGCGATCGTCGACAAGCACGGCCGCCTGGATGTGGTGGTCAACAACGCCGGCGGCTCACCGTACGCGCTGGCCGCCGAAGCTTCGCCGAAGTTCCACCAGAAGATCATCGAGCTGAATCTGCTTGGGATGCTGCATGTCTCGCAGGCCGCGAACGCGGTGATGCAGAAGCAACCGAACGGCGGTTCGATCGTGTCGATCTCGTCGGTGAGTGCGGGCCGCCCGTCGCCCGGCACCGCCGCCTACAGTGCGGCCAAAGCGGGAGTCGAGAGCCTGACCACCACACTGGCGGTGGAATGGGCGCCGAAGGTCCGGGTCAACGCCCTCGTCGTCGGCATGGTCGAAACCGAGCAGGTCGAACTGTTCTACGGCGACGCCGACTCGCAGGCAGCCGTCGCGGCCACCGTGCCGCTGGGCCGCCTGGCCAAGCCGGCTGATATCGGTTGGGCCGCAGCATTTCTGGCTTCCGACGCAGCCTCATACATCAGTGGGGCCAAGATGGCGGTGCACGGTGGCGGAGAGCCGCCTGCGTATCTGTCCGCCTCGAGTGCAAACAAGTAAGGAGACAACGCAATGGGTTTGCTCGACGGCCGGGTGGTCATCGTCACGGGTGCTGGTGGTGGCATCGGGCGGGCGCACGCACTGGCGTTCGCCGCCGAAGGGGCACGTGTGGTGGTCAACGACATCGGTGTCGGGCTCGACGGGTCTCCTGCCGGCGGTGGTAGTGCGGCGCAGTCGGTGGTCGACGAAATCACCGCAGCCGGTGGGGAAGCCGTCGCCAACGGATCAAATGTCGCCGACTGGGCTCAGGCCGCCGAACTGGTTCAGACCGCCGTGGACTCCTTCGGCGGGCTCGACGTCCTGGTGAACAACGCCGGCATCGTGCGGGACCGGATGTTCGTCAACACCTCCGAAGAGGAGTTCGACGCCGTCATCGCCGTCCACCTCAAAGGCCACTTCGCCACCATGAAACATGCCGGCGCGTACTGGCGGGCCAAGTCCAAGGCCGGCGACGCCGTCGATGCCCGCATCATCAACACCAGCTCGGGGGCAGGCCTGCAGGGCAGCGTCGGGCAGGCCAACTACAGCGCCGCCAAAGCAGGCATCGCCGCACTGACTCTGGTTGCCGCCGCCGAGATGAGCCGCATCGGTGTGACCGTCAACGCGATCGCCCCGTCGGCACGCACCCGGATGACCGAGACGGTCTTCGCCGACATGATGTCAACGCAGGGACAGGATTTCGACGCGATGGCACCGGAGAACATCTCACCGCTGGTGGTGTGGCTCGGCAGTGTCGAGTCGCGCGACGTGACCGGCCGAGTATTCGAGGTCGAGGGCGGCATCGTGCGGGTCGCCGAGGGCTGGGCGCGCGGCGCAGAGATCGACAAGGGCGCTCGGTGGGATCCCGCCGAACTCGGCCCCGTCGTCACCGACCTGCTGGCCAAGTCCCGCGAACCGCTGCCGGTGTTCGGCGCCTAGGGTTTACGGGTCGCAGATCACGATCGGGATGACGCGATCGGTCCAGGACTGGTAGTCCTCGAAGCCGGTGTAGAACGCGGTCATCTTGGGCCAGTACTCGGCACGCTCGGCCTCGGTGGCATCGCGCGCTGTCAACTCCAGCACCTCGTCCTTGATCTGAACCTTCACCTTCGGGTTCGCCTTGAGATTGAGGTACCACAGGGGGTGCTTGTCGCTGCCGCCCTGGGAAGCAACCAGCACTATCCGATTGCCTTCGCGCAGAAACAGCAGTGGCGCGACCCGCGGTTCACCAGTCTTGCGCCCGATTGTCGTCAGCAGCGCCACCGGCGCGCCTTCGAGGAAGCTGCCGCCGATCTTGCCTTTGCTGGCCTTGTAGACCGCGGTCTGCGCTTTTGACATCCACCTGATGATGAACTTCGTCGTCGGGGTGTCGAGGCCCTTGGGGCGCGGTTTAGGCAAGAAGATCTCCTCGGGCTAGCGCTGGATGAACGGGCGGATGTGGGCCCGGATGTGATGAATCCTGCCATCGGCCGCCGGAATCAGGAACGTCTCGTCGATGTGCGCCCCGACTTTCCGTCCAGCGAACGACGGTTTGGTGACCAGATCGAAGCGGGCGTGCACCTCGTCACCGGAGACGGTGAACTCCGGCTCGGTGATCGCCGCGATGACCCGGTACTGCAGGCCGCGATTGAGGCTGCGCCGCAAGTGATTTCCGGAGAAGCCGGTCTTGAGGCCGACCTCGACGCGGGTGCAATCAGGAGCGAACGGAACGTCGTCGCCCCGGTGGCTGGCCAGTGCGCTGATGTAGGCCTGCGCGGCCGCGATGCGGGCCGAGTCTGTCCCCGGGTCGCTGCGCTCCAGCCCGCCGGTGTCATTCGTCGTCAAGCTTTAGATCCGCTCGATGATGGTTCCGGTCGACAGCGCACCGCCGGCGCACATCGTGATCAGCGCGGTGCTCTGGTCGGTGCGCTCGAGCTCGTGCAGCGCGGTGGTGATCAGCCGGCTGCCGGTGCTGCCGACCGGGTGGCCCAGTGCGATCGCTCCGCCGTTGACGTTGACCTTGTCCATATCGGCCCCGTGCACCTGGGCCCACGACAGCACGACGGAGGCGAACGCCTCGTTGATCTCGGTCAGGTCGATGTCACCCATCTTCATCCCGGCCTTCTCCAGCACCTTCGCCGTTGACTGCACCGGGCCGTCGAGGTGGTAGTAGGGCTCGGCGCCGACGAGGGCCTGGGCGACGATGCGGGCACGCGGACGCAGGCCGAGCGCGCGTGCCTTGTCTTCGTCCATCCACAGCACCGCGGCGGCGCCGTCGGAGATCTGCGACGAGGTGCCTGCTGTGTGCATCGCACCTTCCATCACCGGCTTGAGCCCGGCGAGGCCCTCCATGGTGGTCTCGCGCAGACCTTGGTCGCGGCTGACCAGGTGCCGCTCGGAGGTGGGTTGCTTGTTCTCGTCGAGAACAGGTGCCTCGATCGGGGAGATCTCCCGGTCGAAGCGGCCCTCGTCCCAGGCGCGCTTGGCTTTCAGCTGGGAGATGTAGCCAAGATGGTCGAGGTCTTCGCGGGTGATGCCGCGGCGCTTGGCGATGCGCTCAGCGGCGGTGAACTGGTCGGGCATGTCGATGTCCCACGAGGCGGCGCGGATCTTCGAGCGGTCCGGACCGGCGTTGGCGCCCAGGCCGACGCGGCTCATGGCCTCGATACCGCAGGCGATCCCGACGTCGATGGCCCCGACTGAGATCAGGCCGGCGATGAGGTGGTTGGCCTGCTGGGCGCTGCCGCACTGGCAGTCCACCGTCGTTGCGCCGATCTGCTCGGGCAGGCCGGCCGTCAGCCAGGCCACCCGGGTGATGTTGTTGGACTGCTCACCGAACTGGGTGACGCAACCGCCGATGGCCTGCTCGACCTCGTTCGGATCGATACCGGCTTTTTCCACTACAGCCCGCTGTACCGCGCCCAGCAATTCGGTGGCGTGCAGACCGGACAACCAGCCGCCCCGCTTTCCGATCGGGCTGCGGGTGGCTTCGACGATGACAGGATTACCCATGCGGTCAGGCTAGAACACGTTTCATTACTCTGACAAGCGAGGATGCCTTGGTGCCTTTTGTCTGCGGTGGAGCCGTGTTTTACTGGCACTAGAACACGTCATAACTGAGGAGCGCATGGACATGCCAACCCCCAACCTGCCGCACGGATTCGACTTCTTGGATCCGGACCGCAACGTCAAGAAGTTGCCGGTCGAGGAGCTCGCTGAGCTGCGCGAGGTGGCGCCGATCTGGTGGTGCGAGCAGCCTATCGGAAAGGGCGGCTTCAACGACGGCGGATATTGGGTCGTCACCAAGCACAAGGACGTCAAAGAGGTCTCACGCCGCAACGACGTTTTCTCCAGCTGGGAGAACGGCGCCATCCCGCAGTTCCCCGATGACATGTCGCGCGAGGACATCGATCTTCAGCGCTTCGTCATGCTCAACATGGACGGCGAACACCACGACCGGCTGCGCCGCATCATCTCCAAGGGCTTCACGCCGCGCGCGGTCGGCCGACTGAAGGACGAGCTCAACGAGCGCGCCCAGGCCATCGCCAAGGCCGCCGCCGCGGAGGGCTCCGGCGACTTCGTCGAGCAGGTATCGTGCGAGCTTCCGCTGCAGGCGATCGCCGGTCTGCTCGGTGTGCCCCAGGAGGACCGCGAGAAGCTGTTCCGCTGGTCCAACGAGATGACCGGTGGGGAGGATCCGGAGTTCGCCGACGTCGACCCCAAGCAGTCGTCGATGGAGGTGCTGGCCTACGCCATGCACATGGCCGGGGTGAAGACCGCGAACCCCGGCGATGACATCGTCACCGCCCTGGTCAACGCCGACATCGACGGGGAGAAGCTCTCCGAGGACGAGTTCGGCTTCTTCGTGATGATGCTGGCCGTCGCCGGCAACGAGACCACCCGCAACTCGATCACCCACGGAATGATCGCCTTCGCGAACAATCCCGACCAGTGGGACTTGTACAAGAAGGACCGTCCCGAGACCGCAGCGGACGAGATCGTCCGGTGGGCGACCCCCGTCACGGCGTTCCAGCGCACCGCGCTCGAAGACGTCGAGCTCGGCGGAGTGTCGATCAAAAAGGGCCAGCGAGTGGCGATCTTCTACCGCTCGGCCAACTTCGACGAAGAAGTCTTCGACGATCCGCACTCGTTCAACATCCTGCGCGACCCCAACCCGCACGTCGGCTTCGGCGGCACCGGGGTGCACTACTGCATCGGGGCGAACCTGGCCAGAATGACCATCAACCTCATGTTCAATGCGATTGCTGACCATATGCCCGATCTCACCTCGGTGGGCACACCCGAGCGGCTACGTTCGGGGTGGCTCAACGGAATCAAGCACTGGCAGGTCGACTACACCGGAAAGACGCCCGCCGTGGCGTCGGCGCACTAGACCTCAGTCTCCGTCTCAACCTCAACACCAAGGAGGATTCGGGTGGATTTCACTCCGGACCCGGAACAGCAGGCTGTCGCCGATGTGGTGACCTCGGTCCTGGACCGCGACAACAGTTGGGACGCCTTGGTTTCGGGCGGTGTCACGGCACTGGGCGTTCCCGAGCGACTCGGGGGAGACGGCGTCGGCCTGCCCGAGATCACGACGGCGCTCACCGAGATCGGCCGCCACGGGACCGTCTCGCCGGCGTTGGCGACGTTGGGTCTCGGCCTGCTTCCGCTGCTCGATCTCGCCTCCGATGCCCAGCAGGACCGGTTCCTCGCCGGTGTGGCCAAGGGCGCGATCCTGTCGGCCGCACTCAACGAGCCCGGCGCGTCGCTTCCTGATCGCCCGGCGACCACCGTGGCCGGTGGAAAGCTCAACGGCACCAAGGTCGTTGTGCCGTACGCCGAACAGGCCGACTGGCTGATCGTCACGGCCGACACCGCGGTGGTGGTGGTCTCGCCGAACGCCGAGGGTGTGCAGCTCACCAAGACTCCTGCCTCCACCGGTGGTGACGAGTACGCCGTCACCTTCACAGATGTCGCCGTCGAGCCCGACGATGTGCTCGACGGCGCAACCCCGCACCGGGTCAACCAGTTGGCGTCGGCGGCCATCGGCGCGTTCGCCGCGGGACTGGTGGCCGGCGCGCTGACTCTGACGGCGGGCTATGTGGCCAACCGGGAACAGTTCGGCAGGCCGCTGTCCACCTTCCAGACCGTGGCTGCACAGCTGGCCGAGGTGTACATCGCCTCGCGCACACTGGCTTTGGCGGCCAACTCGGTGATCTGGCGGCTCGCCGAAGGGCGCGACGCCGACGACGACATCGACGTGCTCGGCTACTGGCTGACCTCGCAAGCCCCGCCGGCGATGCAGACCTGTCATCACCTGCACGGCGGCATGGGTATGGACATCACCTACCCGATGCACCGGTATTACTCCACGATCAAGGACCTCACCCGGTTGCTGGGTGGCCCCTCTTATCGACTCGACCTTGTGGGAGCGCAATGTTCATCGAACTGACCCCCGAGCAGCGGCACTTGCAGGCCGAGATGCGGCAGTATTTCGCCAATCTCATCTCGCCTGAGGAACGCGCGGAGATGGAGATCGACCGGCACGGCAAGGCCTACCGGGCGATCATCAAGCGGATGGGCTCCGACGGCAAGCTCGGCGTCGGCTGGCCAAAGGAGTTCGGCGGCCACGGCTTCGGGCCGGTCGAGCAGTCGATCTTCGTCAACGAGGCGGCGCGCGCCGACGTCCCACTTCCGGCGGTGACGCTGCAGACCGTCGGCCCCACGCTGCAGGTGTACGGCACCGAGTTGCAGAAGAAGAAGTTCCTGCCTGCGATCCTGGCCGGTGAGGTCCACTTCGCGATCGGGTACTCCGAGCCTGAGGCCGGTACCGACCTCGCCTCGCTGCGCACCTCAGCGGTGCGCCAGGGCGACGAGTACATCGTCAACGGGCAGAAGATCTGGACCACCGGCGGCCATGACGCCGACTACGTGTGGCTGGCCTGCCGTACCGACCCGGATGCGGTGAAGCACAAGGGAATTTCGATCCTGATCGTCGACACCACCGACCCTGGCTACTCCTGGACGCCGATCATCCTGTCCGACGGTGCGCATCACACCAACGCCACCTACTACAACGACGTCCGCGTCCCGGCCGAGATGCTGGTCGGCGAGGAGAACGCCGGGTGGCGACTGATCACCACTCAGCTCAACCACGAACGCGTGATGCTCGGGCCGGCGGGCAGGATTGCCGGTATATACGACCGGGTGCACGAGTGGGCCTCCAAGCCCGGCGGTAATGGTGTGACTCCGCTGGACAATGACGACGTACGCCGTCTGCTCGGTGAGATCAAGGCGATCTGGCGGATCAACGAGCTGCTCAACTGGCAGGTCGCGGCCTCCGGTGAGACCATCGACATCGCCGATGCCGCTGCCACCAAGGTCTTTTCGACCGAGCGCATCCAGCGGATCGGGCGGTTGGCCGAGGAGATCGTCGGCAAGTACGGCAACCCGGCTGAGCCGCAGACCGCGGAGCTGCTGGACTGGCTGGACTCGCAGACCAAGCGCAACCTCGTCATCACGTTCGGTGGTGGTGTCAACGAGGTGATGCGTGAACAGGTCGCGGCGTCGGGCCTGAAGGTGCCGAGGGTTCCGCGGTGATGAGCGCTCGCGCGAAGAACGGACAACTATGAGTGCGGTCGACGATATCCGGGCGGCCGCGGAGAAGGTCAAGTCCGAGGGAAAGAGCAAGCCGCGCACCGGCCGTCATGCGGTGAACCAGCCGATGATCGACCACTGGCTGGACGCGATCGGCGACCAGAACCCGATCTATATCGATGAGGCTGCGGCCAAGGAAGCCGGCCATCCCGGCATTGTCGCGCCCCCGGCGATGATCCAGGTGTGGACGATGATGGGGCTCGGCGGTGTCCGCCCCGACGACGACCCGTTGGGCAAGATCATCACCTTGTTCGACGCGGCCGGCTACATCGGCGTGGTCGCCACGAACTGCGAGCAGACCTACCACCGCTACCTACGGCCCGGTGAGGATGTCAGCGTCAGTGCAGAACTGACCGATGTCATCGGTCCCAAGCAGACCGCGCTGGGTGAAGGCTTCTTCATCACCCAGAAGATCACCTGGTCGGTCGGTGACGAAGACGTCGCCGAAATGATGTGGCGCATCATGAAATTCAAGCCCGCGGATAAGGTGGAGGCAGTTTCTTCGGTTCCGGACGACTTGGATCCGGCATTCATGATGCGGCCCGCGCCGTCGCGGGACACCCAGTTCTTCTGGGACGGCGTCAATGCTCACGAGCTGCGGCTGCAGAAGCGGCCCGACGGAACGCTGCAGCACCCGCCGGTCCCGGCGTTGTGGCAGGACAAAGAGCTGCCCATCGAGTACGTGGTCGCCAGCGGCAAAGGCACGGTGTTCAGTTTCGTCGTACACCATGCGCCGAAGGTGCCCGGCCGAACGCTGCCGTTCGTCATCGCGCTCGTCGAACTCGACGAAGGCGTGCGGATGCTCGGCGAGCTGCGTGGCGTCGACCCGGCGACCGTGGAGATCGGAATGCCGGTCCAGGCAACCTATATCGACTTTCCGGCCGGTGAAGACGGGCCGGCCTGGACCCTGTACGCGTGGGAGCCGCAAGCATGAGTGCACCGACTGTCGAGGTGGGCACCAAGCTGCCCGAACTCGCCCTCTACGGCGATCCGACGTTCATCGTCTCGACCGCCATCGCGACGCGCGACTACCAGGACGTGCACCACGACCGGGACAAGGCGCAGGCCAAGGGATCCAAGGACATCTTCGTCAACATCCTCACCGACACCGGTCTGGTGCAGCGTTACGTCACCGACTGGGCGGGTCCCAACGCGGTGATCAAGACGATCGGGTTGCGTCTGGGAGTGCCGTGGTACGCCTATGACACGGTGACCTTCAGAGGTGAGGTGACCGCTGTCGAGGACGGTGTGATCACGGTGAAAGTTGTTGGCAGCAATAGTCTCGGAGACCATGTGATCGCGACCTCGACGTTGACCATCGGAGGAAACGCCTGATGCCCGGTGAGCTCTCGGGAAAAGCAGCCATCGCAGGTATCGGTGCCACGGACTTCTCCAAGGACTCCGGACGCAGCGAGCTGCGGTTGGCGGCAGAGGCGGTAACCGCCGCTCTTGACGATGCCGGCCTGACTCCCGCTGACGTCGACGGCATGGTGACGTTCACGATGGACACCAACACCGAGGTGGCCGTTGCGCGTGCGACCGGTATCGGGGATCTGAAGTTCTTCTCCAAGATCCACCACGGTGGCGGCGCGGCGTGCGCGACGGTCCAGCAGGCCGCGATCGCGGTGGCGACCGGTGTCGCGGATTGTGTTGTGGCATACCGTGCTTTCAACGAGCGCTCGGGTATGCGGTTCGGCCAGGTGCAGCTGCGGCTGATCCAGGGCGCGGACTCCACCAGCGTGGACAACTCGTTCTCCTACCCGCACGGGCTTTCGACGCCAGCCGCGCAGGTGGCGATGATCGCCAAGCGGTACATGCACCTCTCGGGTGCCACCAGCCGTGACTTCGGCGCTATTTCGGTGGCCGACCGCAAGCATGCGGCCAACAATCCAAAGGCGTACTTCTACGGCAAGCCGATCACCATCGAGGATCACCAGAACTCGCGGTGGATCGCCGAGCCGCTGCGGCTGCTGGACTGCTGCCAGGAGACCGACGGCGGCGTGGCCATCGTGGTTGTGTCAGCAGAGCGGGCCAAGGATCTCAAGCACCGGCCGGCCGTCATCGAGGCTGCCGCGCAGGGCTCCAGCCCCAACCAGTACTCGATGGTGAGCTACTACCGTCCCGAACTGGACGGGCTGCCGGAGATGGGTCTGGTCGGCAAGCAGCTGTGGTCGCAGTCCGGGCTGAAGCCGACCGACATCCAGACCGCGATCCTCTATGACCACTTCACGCCGTTCACGCTGATTCAGTTGGAGGAGTTGGGGTTCTGCGGCTGGGGTGAGGCCAAGGACTTCATCGCCGACGGCGCGATCGAGATCGGCGGCCGGCTGCCGATCAACACCCACGGCGGACAGCTGGGCGAGGCCTACATCCACGGGATGAACGGCATCGCCGAGGGTGTGCGTCAGCTTCGCGGGACGTCGGTGAACCAGGTACCTGACGTCGAGCATGTGCTCGTCACCGCCGGCACCGGCGTACCGACCTCGGGGCTCATCCTCGGCTGAGCCCGGGACCCTTCTTCTCGCCCACAGTAACCTCACGGCGGTCTCGAGCCTGATTTTCCGCCGTCAGGTTACTGTCGTCGGGTTGTCGGACCGCCGCGGCACACTCCCGGCATGGAAGGACCATTCCTCGGCAGTGAGGCGCTGGTGGCTGGCCGGTTGACCCAACATCAATTGCGTACGAAGTTCGTCGCCGTTCATCAAGACGTCTACATCCCGGTCGGCACGGAGCTGACACCGTGGATACGTGCGAGAGCTTGTTGGCTTCGGTCTCGCCGGCGTGGCGTCCTCGTCGGCTTCTCGGCATCTGCCCTTCACGGGGCGAAGTGGATCAGTCGTGCTCGACCCGCCGAGATCAACGACACCAACCACAAGCGAACTCGCGGCGTGATCGCCCGCGGCGTGTACCTGGAGCCCGACGAGGTCTGCCAGAGGGCAGGCATGCCAGTCACCACACCTGAGCGCACGGCACTGGACCTGCTGTGCTGGTATCCGCCCGACACCGCGATACCGGCCGTCGACGCGCTGGCTCGCGCCACTCGGCTCAAAGTCGCTGACGTCGAGCTGCTCGCGCAGCGCTATCGCGGCCGGCGTGGCATCACGCAAGCTCGCGCCAGTCTGCAGCTCGTGGATCCGGGTGCCGAGTCACCCCGAGAAACGGCATTGCGCCTGTTGATCATTCGAGCAGGCTTACCGCGACCAGAAACCCAGATCCGGGTGTACAACGAGTACGGCGTCCTCATCGCCGAGGTGGACATGGGCTACGAGCACCTCAAGATCGCCTTCGAATATGAAGGTGACCACCATCGGACTGATCGTCGGCAGTTCAACAAGGACATCCGCCGTCACGACACACTCATCGGACTCGGCTGGATCGTCATCCGCATCACCGCCGAGGACACCGACGGCAGCATCATCCGTTGGGCAGAACTTGCACTGGCTCGCCGACAGCAACCTCCCGGCGGTCTCGAGCCTGATTTTCCGCCATCAGGTTACTGTCGACGGGAAGGGGACTAGGCCGGGACGAACTCAACGTCGGAAAGCGCCACGGCGTCATCGCGAGACGGAACGGTGACCACACCGACGAAGCGGCCGTCCTCTTTCCAGATGCTGGCCTTGATGGTCTCGCCCGGGAACACCACACCGGCGAAGCGCGCCCCGTAGGTCTTCACCTGGGTGGCGTCGCCGTCGACTAGTGTGTCGACCAGCGCCTTGCAGGTCATGCCGTAGGTGCACAGCCCGTGCAGGATCGGTCGCGGAAAGCCTGCGGCAGCAGCGAATTCGGGATCGGAGTGTAGCGGATTACGGTCGCCGCACATCCGGTAGAGCAGCGCCTGCTGCGGTGACACCGGGATCGAGATCTCGTAGTCCGGTGCGCGATCCGGTGCAGCCACCGAGGTCGACGGGCCGCGCTCACCGCCGAAACCGCCCTCGCCGCGAGCGAAGATCGACCGCTTGGTGGTCCACAGCAGGTTGCCCGCGGGATCGGTCACCGTCATCTCGCTGACGATGACCGCTGCCTTGCCCTTGTCCCAGATCTCGGTGAACTTCTGCACCGACCGCCCGGTGCCGCTCGGCGGAATCGGCGCCGCCACGGTGACGGACTCGCTGGCGTGCAGCACCTTGCTCAGCTCGATGTCGATCCCGGGGAACTTCACCTTCGGCGCCTCGGTCATGTGGAAGCTTGCCGCCACACTGCTGAACGTCGGCAGCACCTGCGGGGTGCGGTCGGTCAGATAACGCAGCTCGCGCGGGTCCATCGGGTCGGAACCCGCACCCAGGCCGAGGTGGTAGAGCTGCACGTCGCTGCTCGTCCAGGAGAACTCGATGGGGTCCAGCTCGGCGCCGAGCGCCACGTCGAGATCGATTGGCATGTCAGCCCTTCCCGGCTATGTCGAGTGCGGCCAGGTAGCCGAAGGTCATCGCGGGGCCGATGGTGCCACCCGGGCCGGGATAGGTGTGACCCATCACCGGCGAGCTGACATTACCGGCCGCGTACAGGCCTTCGATGACCGAGCCGTCGTCGCGCAGGGCGCGGCCGTTGACGTCGGTGCGGACTCCGCCCTTGGTGCCGAGATCACCGGGCACCAGCTTCGCCGCGTAGAACGGTCCGTGCTTGATCTCGCCCAGGTTCGGGTTGGGCTTGTTGGTGGGATCGCCGTAGTACTTGTCGTAGGCACTCTCGCCACGACGGAAGTCCTCGTCGACACCGGTGCGGGCGAACCCGTTGAACCGCTCGACCGTCGCCGCGAACGAATCGGCGGGAAGTCCGGTCTTCTCCGCGAGCTCGGCCAGGCTGTCGGCCTTGACGATCACACCGGATTCCATCCACTTCTTCGGAATGCGCTGTCCGGGCTGCAATCCGGCGAAGATGTACCGGTCGCGGTACTGCTGGTCGAAGACCAGCCAGGCCGGGATGTTCTCGCCCGGGCCGTTGCCCTGGCCGTACTGGCCGCCGTACATGTGGTGGCAGGCCTCGACGTACGGCATCGACTCGTTCATGAATCGCTTACCCGACATGTTGACGATGATCGAGCCGGGGGAGTTGCGCTCGGACAGCGCGAACCACGGCGCTCCGACCAGCGGCACCGTCGGTCCCCACCACGCGTCCTCCATCAATTCCAGTGCTGCACCGAGCTTTTCGGCGGCCACGATGCCGTCGCCGGTGTTGGCCACCGCCCCGACCGTCCACTCGGTGGTGATCGGTGCACGCTGGTACTTGATGCGCATCTGCTCGTTGTGCTCGAAGCCGCCCGAACCGAGGATCACGCCGCGACGGGCCCGGATCAGTTGCGGGTCAGCCGCTTCCGGCCCGGTGGTGTCGCGGACGTACACACCGCGCACCACGCCGTCCTCCACGTAGAGGTCGGTGAGCGCGGTATTCAGCAGCACCGGCACCCCGGCCTCACGCAGACCGATGCGCAGCGGCGCGATCAGTGCGCGGCCCATGCCCACCAGGTTCTTGCCCCGGGCGTTGGCCCATACGGTGCGCGCGCCCACCTTCAGGCTGCGCAGCACACCGCGGGGGTGACGCTTGAGCTGGTTGAGCCGCATGTAGTCCTGCTGCATCACAACGACGTTCAGCGGCACCTTGCCGTAAGCCGGCTCCAGGAACTTCTCGTCGGGTCCGAGCTTCTTGGCGTCGAACGGCTTCGGTTCGACCGAGCGGCCGCCGGGGCGCCCGCCGGGAGTCTCGGGGTAGTAGTCCGAGTAGCCCGGCACCCAGCACATCTTCAGCGGCGTGTGCTTGAGCACGAACGAGAGCATCTCCGGCCCGCGCTCGAGATAGGTGTCGATTCGTTCGGGTTCGACCACGTCACCGACGAGGGTGTGCAGATAGGTGCGCGCGGCCTCTTTGGTGTCGGTGACGCCGTCGCGCTTGAGGATCTCGTTGTTGGGAATCCAGACGCCACCACCCGACCGGGCGGTGGATCCACCGAAGTGCGGCGCCTTCTCGACGACGACCGCCGATAGTCCCTGGTGAGCGGCGGTGAGCGCGGCGACCATACCCGCGGCGCCGCTACCGACGACGACGACGTCGAACTCCTGAGCTGTCATACTAGAACACGTTATAGAATTGCCCCGTCCTGGCGCTACTGACCCCACCTATCCGATCAGCGGAACGCTTACACCAGGGGGTGTCGGACAGCACTAGAATCAGCCGCACCGGGCGCCGTTCGCCCCGGTCACACCGACGAGGGGACTCCGGGTAATGCTGAGCGTTGCGACGCGAGAAGAGCTTGCGGCCGAACTGGCCGAGGCCGAGCGCAGCCGTGTCCCGCTGACCCCGCTGACCGCCAATCACCCCGGCATCGACGTGGTCGACGCCTACGAGATCCAGCTCATCAACATCCGTCAGCGGGTCGCCGAGGGTGCCCGCGTGGTGGGCCACAAGGTGGGCCTGTCCTCGGAGGCGATGCAGAAGATGATGGGCGTCGACGAGCCCGACTACGGTCATCTCCTCGCCGACATGGAGGTCTTCGAGGACATCCCGGTTCCGGCCGGACGTTTCCTGTTCCCGCGCGTCGAGGTCGAGGTCGGGTTCATCCTCGCCGACGACCTGCCGGGCGCGGGGTGCACCGAGGACGACGTGCTGGCCGCGACCGCGGCGTTCGCCCCGTCCATCGAGCTGATCGACACCCGGATCAAGGACTGGAAGATCGCGTTGTGCGACACCATCGCCGACAACGCGTCGTCGGCAGGTTTCGTGCTCGGCAAGGAGCGGGTCTCGCCCAAGGACGTGGATATCAGAGCTATCCAGGCCGTCTTGACCCGCAACGGCGAGGTGGTGGCCGAGGGCCGCAGTGACGCCGTTCTCGGTAATCCGGTCACCGCCGTGGCCTGGCTGGCCCGCAAGGTCGACAGTTTTGGCGTCCGCCTCAAAGCCGGCGACATCGTGCTGCCGGGGTCGTGCACCAGGGCCATCGACGCCCGTCCCGGCGACCAGTTCGTCGCCGACTTCGCCGGTCTGGGCTCAGTCCGGCTGTCATTCGAGTAAGAGGAGCGTTCATATGGCCGCAACGGCCAAGAAGTCCGTCGCCATCGTCGGCTCGGGCAACATCAGCACCGACCTGCTCTACAAGCTGCTGCGCTCGGACTGGCTCGAGCCGCGCTGGATGATCGGCATCGACCCGGAAAGCGAGGGTCTGGCCCGCGCCCGCAAGCTGGGTCTGGAGACCAGCCATGAAGGCGTGGACTGGCTGCTCGCCCAGTCGGAGAAGCCGGATCTGGTGTTCGAGGCGACCAGCGCCTACGTGCACAAGGCCGCCGCGCCGCGCTACGCCGAGGCCGGCATCCGGGCGATCGACCTGACCCCGGCCGCCGTCGGCCCCGGTGTCATCCCGCCGGCCAACCTGCGCGCGCACCTGGACGCACCCAACGTCAACATGGTCACCTGCGGTGGCCAGGCCACCATCCCGATGGTGTACGCCGTGAGCCGCGTCGTGGATGTGCCGTATGCCGAGATCGTCGCGTCGGTGTCGTCGGCCTCGGCCGGTCCGGGCACCCGCGCCAACATCGACGAGTTCACCAAGACGACCAGCGCCGGCGTCGAGGTCATCGGCGGTGCCAAACGCGGCAAGGCGATCATCATCCTCAACCCGGCCGATCCGCCGATGATCATGCGCGACACCATCTTCTGCGCGATCCCCGAGGATGCCGACCATGACGCCATCACCGCCTCCATCAAGGAGGTCGTGGCCGAGGTGCAGACCTACGTGCCCGGGTACCGGTTGCTCAACGAGCCGCAGTTCGACGAGCCGACCGTCTACAACGGGGGCAACCATCTCGTGACCACGTTCGTGGAGGTCGAGGGTGCCGGCGATTACCTGCCGCCGTATGCGGGAAATCTCGACATCATGACCGCCGCGGCCACCAAGGTCGGCGAGGAGATCGCCAAAGAGTTGGCCGGCGCGGGGTCACTGTCTTCATCGGCAACAGGAGCGCAAGCATGAGTGCACAGGTCTGGTTCGACGCCAGCTGGGATGTCCGGATGACGGACACCTCTCTGCGGGACGGCAGCCATCACAAGCGCCACCAGTTCACCAAGGACGAAGTCGGCGCCATCGTCGCCGCCCTGGACGCCGCAGGCGTGCCGGTGATCGAGGTGACCCACGGCGACGGGCTGGGTGGGTCCAGCTTCAACTACGGGTTCTCGAAGACCCCGGAGCAGGAGCTGATCAAGCTGGCCGCCGAGACGGCCAAGGAATCCAAGATCGCCTTCCTGATGCTGCCCGGCGTGGGCACCAAGGAAGACATCAAGGAAGCGCAGAACAATGGTGGCTCGATCTGCCGGATCGCTACCCACTGCACCGAAGCCGACGTGTCGATCCAGCACTTCGGGTTGGCCCGCGAGCTCGGCCTGGAGACCGTCGGGTTCCTGATGATGAGCCACACCATCTCACCGGAGAAGCTGGCCAAGCAGGCTCGGATCATGGCCGACGCCGGCTGCCAGTGCGTCTACGTGGTCGACTCGGCCGGTGCGCTGGTGCTCGAAGGCGTGGCCGATCGGGTGGCGGCTCTGGTCGCCGAACTGGGTGACGATGCCCAGGTCGGTTTCCACGGCCACGAGAACCTCGGCCTGGGGGTGGCCAACTCGGTGGAGGCGGTGCGCGCGGGCGCCAAGCAGATCGACGGCAGCTGCCGCCGGTTCGGCGCCGGTGCGGGCAATGCTCCGGTGGAAGCGTTGATCGGGGTGTTCGACAAGATCGGCGTCAAGACCGGTATCGACTTCTTCGAGATCGCCGACGCCGCCGAAGAGGTCGTCGCCCCCGCGATGCCGGCCGAGTGCCTGCTGGACCGCAACGCGCTGATCATGGGCTACTCGGGGGTGTACTCGAGCTTCCTCAAGCACGCCATCCGCCAGTCCGAGCGCTACGGCGTTCCCGCCCATCAGCTGCTGCACCGCGCCGGGCAGCGCAAGCTGATCGGCGGCCAGGAGGATCAGCTGATCGACATCGCGCTGGAGATCCAGCGCGAGCAGGCGGCCGGCGGGCAGGAGCGCAGCGACTCGGGGACTGCTTCAGCCGCGGCCAAGGGCTAGTCGAGAGCGCTGTCGGGCCCGCAGGGCACGATGGTGCCCATGACCCAGCCGGCGGCCACCCGCGAGCACGCCCAGGCCATCCTCGAACAGTTGGCCGGACCCGCCGCGGTCCTGCACGACGACCAGTGGACGGCCATCGAAGCGCTCGTGGTGCAGCGCCGCCAGGCGCTCGTCGTGCAGCGCACCGGGTGGGGCAAGTCGGCGGTGTACTTCATCGCCGCCAAGCTGCTGCGCGAGCGCGGTCATGGTGCGACCGTCATCGTCTCGCCTCTGCTGGCGTTGATGCGCAACCAGGTCGCCGCCGCCCAGCGCGCGGGCGTTCGCGCGGCCGCCATAAACTCCGGCAACGTCACCGAGTGGGATGACATTCACCAGCGGGTCAACGGCGGTCAGCTCGACGTCCTGCTGGTCAGTCCGGAACGCCTGAACAACCCGGAGTTCCGCGACACCGTTCTGCCGGCGCTGGCCGCCGACGCCGGACTGGTGGTGGTCGACGAGGCGCACTGCGTCTCGGACTGGGGTCACGACTTTCGCCCCGACTATCGGCGGATCCGGACGCTGATCGCCGAACTCGGTTCGGACGTACCGGTTTTGGCGACCACCGCCACCGCCAACGACCGGGTCGTCAACGACGTCGCAGCCCAGTTGGGGGTCGGCGGCCGGGACACGCTTGTACTGCGCGGGGGGCTCGACCGCGAGTCGCTGCGGCTGTCGGTAGTCCAGGCCGGCGGCGGTGCACAGCGCACAGCGTGGCTGGCCGAGCACCTCGATGCGCTGCCGGGTTCCGGGATCGTCTACACGCTGACCGTCGCCCAGGCGCACGACGTGGCGGCGCTGCTGCGCGAGCGCGGCCACGAGGTGGCCGCCTACACCGGGTCCACGGAAACCGCTGAGCGCGAACAGCTCGAGGCGGATCTGCTGGAGAACCGGGTCAAGGCCCTGATCGCCACCTCGGCGCTCGGGATGGGGTTCGACAAGCCGGATCTCGGCTTCGTCGTGCACCTCGGTGCGCCGTCCTCGCCGATCGCGTACTACCAGCAGGTCGGCCGCGCGGGCCGCTCGACGGACAGCGCCGAGGTGGTGCTGCTGCCGGGGCGTGAAGACCAGGATGTCTGGCGATACTTCGCATCGGTGGCATTTCCCTCGGAAGCCATGGTGCGCAATGTGATTGGTGCGCTGGAGCCCGACCGGCCACAGTCGACGCCGGCCTTGGAGCCGCTGGTGGATCTGGGCCGCACCCGGCTGGAGATGGTGTTGAAGGTGCTCGACGTCGACGGTGCGGTGCGACGGGTCAAAGGCGGGTGGGTAGGCACCGGCCAGCCATGGGACTACGACGAGGTGCGGTACCGCCAACTCGACGAGGCCCGCCGCCGCGAGCAGCAGGCCATGCTCGACTACCAGAGCACCGACGAATGCCGAATGACGTTCCTGCGCAGGCAACTCGACGACCCCGACCTCACCGATGGCGAGCGGTGCGGCCGCTGCGACAACTGTGCCGGCGCCCGGTTCACCGCTGCGGTGGACGACGGTGCCGCAGCGCTGACCGCAGAGCGGCTGATGCGCCCAGGCATAGAGATCACCCCACGCAAACAGTGGCCGTCAGGGCTCGGCAAGCTGGGCGTCACCCTCAGTGGCCGCATCGGTGACGGTCCCGCCCCGGGCCGGGCGATCGGGCGACTGACCGACCTGGGCTGGGGCCCGCGTCTGCGACGTCTGCTCGACGAACCTGACGGCGAAGTCCCACCGGAGGTGGTGCAGGCGGCGGTCAAGGTGCTCGCCGCCTGGAACTGGTCGACCCGACCGACCGCGGTGCTGGCGCTCGACTCGGACTCCCATCCGGTCCTGATCTCGTCGCTGGCGCGCGAGGTGGCCCGGCTCGGCAGGCTGACCGATCTCGGTGTGCTGCACTACGCCGCCGGTCGCCGCCCGGTCGCGGCGGCCAACTCCGCCTATCGTGTCGCTGCGCTGGAGGGATCGTGGTCGGCGCCGGACCCGTCGGCCATCGCTGCCGCGGGCGGGCCGGTGCTGCTGGTCGATGACCTCACCGACACCGGCTGGACGTTGACGATGGCGGCGCGGGTGGTCCGAGGGGCCGGCGCGCCCGCGGTGTTACCCCTCGTACTCGCGGCCACCAGCTGACAGCTAAGTCACCACGCGGGCTTCGACCCGCCAAGCTGCGCGGTGAGCGCGTCGGCGGCGGCGACCACACCCCGCGCGTGTTTGGTGATCTCGGTGTCGGTCAGCGCACGGCCGATCTGCAGGGATACCGTCATCGCTTGCCGGTGGTGTTGGTCGTAGACCGGTGCGGAGATGACGCTCACGTCGTGCCGCTGGCGCGGGCCCGACGTCTCGGGCTCCCCGCGCAGGTGCACCCGCTCGCCGATGTCGGAGATCAATTCGCCCAGCAGGGCCCGCAATTCGTCGGGCAGCGTGCTCGACATGCCGGCCATCAGCGCGTACAGGCGCCGCCCTGCCGGGGTGAGCCGCTCGACGAGATAGCCCGACGTGCGGCACTCGGCGATGACGCGTTCGAGCCGACGGCTGTCGGTGCGCAACGGAATGGTGGGTGTCTTGGCCAACCAGGCCCGCATCGCGTCGTCGTCCCACAGCACGAACATCAGGCCGACAGGCGGGGCGAACGGATAGCTCTGCCCGACACGCACTCCGACGTCGGAACCCGGCGGACCCACGAGCTCCAGCAGCGTGATCCGGTCGTCGACCACGCCGGCCAGTGCCGCCGTGGTGTTGAAGGCCCGGGACAGCCGGCCCAGTTCGGCGCGGGCCGCCGGATTGACCCGCATCGACTCCTGCGCGATCTGGCCCAGGGTGATCAGGCTGGGCCCCAGCCGGTAGGTCTTGTCCTTGGGGTCGCGCACCAGATAGCCGGCTTCGGTGAGCGTGGTGACGATGCCCAGGCAGGTCGGCTTCGACAGATCGAGCCGGCGGGCCAGCTGCGACAGTCCGAACTGATCGTGCGGGTGCTTGGCGAGGAAGTCGAGGATCGTCACCACGCGCTGTGTCGGGGGAGAGGAGCGCCCGGACGACTCACCGTTGACCATTGCAGAATCGTACCTCTATGTTACAGATATGGACCGCTAAGCAGGTTGACTCCGATTAGAACACGTTCTACTGTCGGTTCAGCAGACGTACCGGTGTGGTCGAATATTGAAACGCGAGGGCAGTAGATGTATACCCAACCGCTGGCGGAGGCCATCGCCGAGGCCGAGCGCCTCGTCACGGAAGCACACTTCATCGAGAGCGAAGCCGACCTCCTCGAGGGTCTGCAGTATCTGGCCGGCTGCATCGCGGCCTGCACGCACGTCGCCTTCGACTACGACCGCGACCATCCCTTCCTGCACTCCGGCACCGGCCCGTTCACCAAGATGGGCCTGGACAATCCCGACACCATGTACTTCGGCACCCGCGTGGTGGCCGGCAAGGAATACGTCGTGACCGGCACGCGCGGCACCACCACCGACGTCAGCTTCCAGCTGCTCGGGGGCGAGTACACCGACAAAGTCGTCCCCGACAGCGAGACCGCGTTCGACGACCGCAAGCTCGACATCGCGTCCGACGGCACCTTCGAGTGGCGATTCACCCCGGATACCAACGCGCAGCTGGTGATTCGCGAGGTCTACAACGACTGGGCCGCCCAACGCGGCAGCTTCGCGATCGCCCGTACCGACACCGCAGGCACGGCGCCGCCGCCACTGACCAAAGAGCTGATCGAAAAGCGTTATGCCACCGCGGGTAAGCAGCTGGTTCAGCGCGTCAAGACCTGGCTGCAGTTCCCGAAATGGTTCTACGACAACCTGCCGGTCAATACGCTGACGGCCCCGCGGCTCACCCCCGGCGGGCTGGCCACCCAGTATTCGTCGGTGGGCCACTACGACATCACGTCAGACCAGGCGCTGATCCTCACCCTGCCGGTCTCCGATGCGCCCTACCTCGGGTTCCAGCTCGGCAGCCTGTGGTACATCTCGCTGGACTACATCAATCACCAGACCTCGCTCAACGGCACTCAGGCGCAGGCTGATCCGGACGGCAAGATCCGTATCGTCGTATCCGACCGCAGCCCCGGCGTGACCAACTGGGTCGAGACACTCGGCCACGACAAGGGCTACCTGCAGTTCCGCTGGCAGCGCGTTTCGCGCGAGCTGACCGCGGCCGACGGTCCCACCCTGGAGCTGGTCGACCTCGACGACGTGGCGGGCAAACTGCCCTACTACGAACACAACAAGATCTCCGACGAAGGCTGGCGGGAGCGAATCGCCCTGCGCCAGAAACTCATTGGTAACAGGATGGTGGGATAGGTCATGGCGGGCTTGCTGGAGAACAAAGTCGTGGTCATCAGCGGGGTGGGTCCCGCGCTGGGTACCACGCTGGCACGCCGATGTGCCGAGGCCGGCGCGGACCTGGTCCTGGCGGCGCGCACCGTCGGAAGGCTTGACGACGTCGCCAAGGAGATCACCGGGCTCGGCCGTCGCGCGTTGTCGGTCGGCACCGACATCACCGACCCCGAGCAGGTGGACAACCTGGTCAAGCAGACCCTGGACACCTACGGCCGAGTCGACGTACTGGTCAACAATGCGTTCAAGGTCCCGTCGATGAAGCCGTTCGCCAACACCACCTTCGAGCACATCCGCGAGACTTTGGAGCTCACCGTGCTCGGTGCGCTGCGGATGATCCAGGGCTTCACCCCGGCGCTGACCGAAGCCAAAGGCTCGGTGGTCAACGTCAACTCGATGGTCGTGCGCCATTCGGACCCCAAGCAGGGCGCCTACAAGATGGCCAAGGCGGCGTTGCTGGCCATGTCGGAGTCGCTGGCCAGTGAGCTCGGCGAGCGGGGTATTCGGGTGAATTCGGTTCTGCCCGGCTATATCTGGGGTGGCACATTGCAGAGCTACTTCGAACATCAAGCCGGCAAGTACGGCACCACGGTGGACGAGATCTACAAGGCCGCCGCGGTCAACAGTGATCTCAAGCGGCTGCCCACCGAGGACGAGGTCGCCTCGGCAATCCTGTTCATGGCCAGCGATCTGTCCAACGGCATCACCGGCCAGACCCTCGACGTCAACTGCGGGGAGTATCACAACTGATGGTGGGAGTGAGTGAGGATCGCAGCGAGGCACGAGCGAGGACCGGAGCGATCGAGGTGGAAAAACGATGAGTGATTTCCTGAGCGCCGAGAGCCTGCTCGCCTCGGCAACCAAGGCCACCGGGCTCGACGACTTCGGCACTGACGACGACAACTACCAAGAAGCGTTGGGCGTGCTGCTGGATTCGTTCCGCAGCGAGGCCGACCTCACCGAGCTCGGCAGCAAGATGCACCGGTTCTTCGTGCGCAATGCGCTGGTGGCCAGGCTCCTCTCCGAGGCGGCCTTCAAGCAGTATCCGCAGCACGCGGACGTCCGGATCGAACGGCCGATCTTCGTCACCGGCCTGCCGCGCACCGGGACCACCGCCCTGCACCGACTGCTGTGCGGAGACCCCCGTCACCAGGGGCTGGAGTTGTGGCTGGCGGAGTTCCCCCAGCCCCGTCCGCCACGCGAAACCTGGCCGCAGAACCCGGTTTTCGCCGAGCTCGACGCCCGGTTCAAGAAGGCGCACGACGAGAACCCCGACTACACGGGCCTGCACTACATGACCGCCGACGAGGTCGAGGAATGCTGGCAGCTGCTGCGGCAGTCGGTGCACTCGGTGTCCTACGAGACGCTGGCCCACGTGCCGAGCTACGCGCACTGGCTGGCCCGGCAGGACTGGACCAAGCCCTACCTTCGGCATCGCAAGAACCTGCAGTTGATCGGCCTCAATGAGCCCGAGAAGCGTTGGGTGCTCAAGAATCCCAGTCATCTGTTCGCCCTCGACGCGGTGTTCGCCGCCTACCCCGATGCGCTGATCCTGCAGTGCCATCGGCCCGCCGAGACGATCTTGGCCTCGATGTGTTCGCTGGCCCAGCACACCACCGGAGGCTGGTCGAACACGTTCTCCGGCGACGTCATCGGTGCCGACGCGCTGGAGACGTGGTCGCGTGGGCTGGAGCGGTTCAACGCCGTACGCCGTGAACATGACGAGGCGCAATTCTTCGACGTCGACTACTTCGCGTTGATCCGCGACCCGATCGGGACAGTCGAGAACATCTACTCGCACTTCGGTATCGAGATGACCGACGATGCGCGCGCGGCGATCCAGGCCACCGACGAGGAGAGCAAGCAGGGGCCGCGGGCGCCCAAGCACACCTACTCGCTGGCCGACTATGGGCTGACCGAGGACCAGGTCAAGGAACGCTTCAAGGGGCTGTAGTCAGGTCCGAGATCGACGAAATGGTGCGGTCTTCTCGAACTTTCGCGCCCGAACGTTGGTTTGGGTGCAACCGAGCTCAGCCGTCGCCGGGGGCCGGGGCGCTGGAATACTCCTCCAGGCAGCCTTCTGCGACAGCGTGTTTGATGCTGTCAGACATCTTCTGGCAGCCGCGGGTCCGCGCGCTGCTGCCGCCGGCGGCACGGACTTCGGCGAAGTATGCGCACCGCTGCTGGGCCTCGGTGTTCCACTGCACCAGCGTGTGGGCGGCGCCGAGCTTCTTCACCCGCACCGAGACGTGGCAGAACCGGCAGTCCACCTCGGCCAGCCCGGCCGACAGATAACGCTCGCGGTCTAACCGGGTCGCTTCGTGGAGTGCCGCCGCACGTTGCGGGTCGCCGGCGAAATCAGGTGCCTTCGCCCACGACGTCGGTGTGCTCTCGTCGTCGGCGGGGTGCGGCTCGTCGTGCTCGTGCACGCCGAGCAGCTCCATCATGGACCGCGCCAGATCGTCGACGTCAGGCGGTTGGTCCCCGGCGGTCATGTCGCCGGCTGCCCTGCTTGGTCGGCCTGGCGCTTGAGGTTCTCCTCGACTTCGACCTTCCACTTCTCGTTGGCCGGGGCGGTGTCGACCTCGAGTTCGAAGCGGTCAACCATGTCGGGGGTGATGTCGGCGACGTCGACGTAGAACTGCTGATACCAGCGGCGCATCTGGTAGACCGCGCCGTCCTCCTCGACCAGCAACGGATTCTCGATGCGCGTCTTGTGCTTCCAGATCTCCACGTCCTGCAGGAAGCCCTTACTGACACCGGAGACCATCGCGTCGGAGAGCTTGTCGCTCATCTTGTCGTCGAGGCCCTTGGGCTTCTCGACGATCACGCCCCACTGCAGCATGAACGAGTCCTGCGTCACCGGGTAGTGGCAGTTGATCAGGATCGACTCAGCCTTGAACCCGCCGTAGACGTTGTGCAGCCAGTTGATCATGAACGACGGGCCGAAGTACGACGCCTCCGAATCCAGATGAGACTCTACGTATGCGGTGCCCATGTCGTTGATGTCGGGGCGCCCGACATTGTGCAGGTACTGCGAGGCGATGTGACCTTCGAAGACGTTCTTGAAGTACGTCGGCAGCCCGAAGTGGATGTAGTAGAAGTGCGCCATGTCGGTGACGTTGTCGACGATCTCGCGGCAGTTGGAGCCCTCGATCAGCATCGAGTTCCACTTCCAGTCGGTCCACTCGCCACCCGACCACTCGGGGATCTCCGGGATGCGGACCTCGGGCTGCGGCGGATTGCCCTCGTGGTCGTGCCAGACGAACAGCAGCCCGCTGCGCACGTCGGTCTCCCAGGAGCGGGTGCGGGCGAGACGCGGGGTGCGCTTGGCGTAGGGCACCAGCCGGCAGCGGCCGTCGCCACCCCAGCGCCAGTCGTGGAACGGGCAGGCGATCGCGTCGCCCTTCACGGTGCCCTGGGATAGGTCACCGCCGAGGTGGCGGCAGTACGCGTCGAGGACGTGCACCGCTCCGGAATCGTCGGCGAAGACCACCAGTTTGGTGCCGAACGCGTTAATCGCGTGCGGCTTACCGTCCAGGTAATCTCTGACCGGGCCGAGGCAGTGCCATCCCCTGGCATACCGGTCCGGCAGGGTTCCGGTGTCGATCTCGCGAACGCCGCTTGTCACCAGGTGCCTCCACTTCTTGTCTCTAACTAGAACACGTTACAGTTTCGCGGTCGGCTCCCGCAATATCAATGCAGCTAGCAGCGGATTACCCGAATGACTTGGGGTATATCTGGACGATGCCGATGTATTCGTTCGAGGGCCGATCGCCCAAGGTGGACCCAACCGCGTTCGTCGCACCCACCGCGGTCCTGATCGGTGACGTGACCGTCGAAGCAGGCGCATCGGTGTGGTTCAACGCCGTGCTGCGCGGTGACTACGCGCCCATCGTCATCCGCGAGGGGGCCAACGTGCAGGACGGTTCGGTGCTGCACGCGCCGCCGGGAATCCCGGTCGACCTCGGCCCCGGCGCGACGATCGCGCACATGTGCACCATCCACGGCGCCCACATCGGCGCGGAGGCGCTGGTGGCCAATCACTGCACCGTGCTCGACGGCGCGGTGATCGGGGCCCGCAGCATGATCGCCGCGCACTCACTGGTGGTCGGCGGCACGCATATCCCCGACGAGGTGCTGGTCACGGGTGCGCCGGCGAAGGTCAAGGGGCCGATCGCCGGAACGGGCGCCGAGGTGTGGGTGAACCTCAACCCGAAGGCCTACCAGGATCTGGCGCAGCGCTACCTGGTTGGTTTCGAGGAGATCTGACCTCAGCGCCGAGTGGCCACTTGTGACTCGCGAATCGGCGTTTGGCGTGACATAAGTTGCCACCCACCCAGCCGCCCGTGCTCAGAGTTTCTGCGCGCTCTTCGCCGCCTGATCGAGTTCCCAAAAGGCCCGCAGTGCAACCATTTTGCCCTCGTCGTTCACCTTGTAGGTGAACACCCCCTCGGCCACCACCCGGTATCCCGCGGACTCGATCACGATGTGGCCCACGTTGGCCTCCTCGTTGCCGCACTGATAGGTCTTCTCGAAATGGAAGGACAGCTTGCTGGGCGCGATCGCCATGTCGTAGAACTTCGCGATCGCCTCTTTGCCCCGGTGGCCGTTGCCCTCGGGATCGAAATGCGACGGACCGATCGGGTCCTCGACGATCGCGTCGTCGGCGAACACGGCGAGCCAGGCCTCTTTGTCCCGCGCCATGGCCGCCGCGCGGGACCGCCGGCCCGCCTCGTGCGCCGGGGTGCTCACTGGTCCTGCCAGCCGGACTCGATGTAGGTCTCGGCGAACCGCTTCATCGCGTCGATCTTCTTGTCCACCGGAGCGTCGAAGCCGAGGCCCTCGAACACCCACGGGATACCGATGTAGTCGGTGACTCCCGCAGCGGCCAGGTCGCGATGGCCGTCGACACCGAACTTGTCAATGCAGACGGCCTGGTATTCGAAAGGATCACCGGCGCGGCCGTTTTCGGCCAGCAGCCTCTTGAGCGTGCCGATAGTCTCGGCCAGCTGGTCACAGGTCATCATGGCGCTGGTCCAGCCGTCACTGACGCGAGCGGCGCGTTTGAGCGCCACCTCGGTATGCCCGCCGACGTAGAACGGCACCGGCTTCGACGGGGCCGGACTCATCTGCAGCTTGTCGAAGTCGTAGAACTCACCGTGGAACTCCACCATGCCGCCGGCCAGGACCATCTTGATGACCTCGATCATCTCGTCGATGCGCTTGCCACGCTTGGCGTAGGGCACCCCACACCACTCGAATTCTTCAGGTGCCCAACCGATTCCCACGCCGAACCCGAACCGGTTCTTGGTCAGGTTGGCCACCGAGCCGACCTGGCGTGCCAGCAGCAGCGGGTTGCGGGAACCCAACTTCATCACGTTGGTGTAGAAGCGGATCTTCGACGTCACCGCCCCCATGGCGCCGGCGAGGATGAGCGGATCCACCCACGGGGTGTTCTGATCCCACATTCGTGAACCGTCGGGGGTGTACGGGTAGTCGGTGGACTGCTTCTCCATGTAGAAGATCGAGTCCGGCAGCGCGATGTTGTCGAACCCGAACTCTTCGGCGGCTTTGGCGATCTCCAGCAGGTCGTCGAGCGGGCTCATCGCCACGCTGACGGTGTACTGCATCCGGGTCACGGCTTGGCGGGTTTGTCGCTGCCGACCACCCACATCGAGTAGTACTGCGACCCGCCACCGTAAGCATGTCCCAGCGCCTTACGGGCGTTCTTGACCTGGTGGTCGCCCGCCTTGCCCATCACCTGGATCGCCGACTCGGCGAAACGGATCATGCCCGAGGCGCCGATCGGATTCGACGAGAGCACACCGCCGGAGGCGTTGACGGGAATCTTGCCGCCGATCGCCGTCTCGCCGGCCTCGGTGAGCTTCCAGCCCTCGCCTTCGGCGGCAAACCCGAGGTTTTCCAGCCACATCGGCTCGAACCAGGAGAACGGCACGTAGATCTCGGCGGCGTCGATCTCGTCGATCGGGCTCGTGATGCCGGCGGCCTTCCACAGCGCTGCCGCAGCGTCGCGGCCCGCCTGCGGGCTGACCTGGTCGCGACCGGCGTAGGCCAGCGGCTCGGTACGCAGTGCGGTGGCGTGAATCCAGGCCACAGGCTGGCCCTCGGCCACCCGCTTGTCGGCGATCTCCTCGTTACCGATCACGATCGCGCATGCGCCGTCCGACGACGGGCAGGTCTCGTCGTAGCGGATCGGATCCCACAGCATCGGCGACTCCATCACCTTTTCCACGGTGATGTCGGGCTGATGCAGATGCGCAAGCGGGTTCTTGGCGCCGTTGAGCCGGTCCTTGACCGCGACGATCGCGCCGATGTGCTTGGGTGCACCGGACCGGTTGATGTAGGCGCGGACGTGCGGGGCGAAGTACCCGCCGGCCCCGGCGCCCACCGGCTTGGTGAAGGGCACCGGAATCGACAAGCCCCACATGGCATTCGACTCGGACTGCTTCTCCCACGCCATCGCCAGCACGCGCCGGTACTTGCCGGACTGCACCAGGCTGGCGGCCACGATCGCGGTCGATCCGCCCACCGAACCGGCGGTGTGCACCCGGATCAGCGGCTTGCCCGTCGCGCCCACGGCGTCGGCCATGAACAGCTCCGGCATCATGACGCCCTCGAAGAAGTCGGGCGCCTTGCCGACGACCACGGCGTCGATGTCGTCGAACGTCGAGCCGGAGTCAGCGAGAGCCCGGTCGATGGCCTCGCGCACCAGGCCGTTCATCGACACGTCCTTGCGCTTGGCGACGTACTTGGTCTGCCCGGTGCCCAGCACCGCGGCGAGATTCTTGCCGGCCATCAGGCGTCCTTCCCCTCGAGCACGGCCACCAGGTTCTGTTGCAGCGCAGGGCCGCTGGTCGCGTGCGCCAGCACCCGCTGCGCGGACCCCTCGAAAATGTGGCGGGCGGCGAAGCCGATGCGCTCCAGGCCTGCCGAGAACATCGGGTTGGCTGCCAGCGCACCGCCGGACGGGTTGATCTTGGCCGAATCCGGCAGTCCGATCGCCTCGGTGAGGATCAGCTGCTGGTGGCTGAACGGGGCGTAGATCTCGGCGACCTCGATCGAGCCGGCGTCGCCGTTGGTGGCCACCTTGGCCGAGGCCGCCGTCGACGGGGAGGTGGTCAGGTCGCGCGCCCCGAGCACCGGGGTTTCGATGCGGTGCTCGAAACCGGTGATCCAGGCCGGCCTTTCGCGCAGTTCCTTCGCGCGGTCGCCGACAGCGAGCACGATGGCCGAGGCGCCGTCGGTGATCGGCGCGATGTCGTGCTTGCGCAGCGGGTCGGCGAAGTACGGGCGCGACAGCAGCTCGGAGATGCTCATCGCCTCGTCTGAGGACGTCGGAGCCTTCTCGGCGTCGGTACGGGGGGCCGCGGCGAACGCATCAAGGGCAACCTGGGCCATCTGCTCTTCGGTCCACTTGCCGGTGTCGAGACCGAACCTCGCCTGCAGTCCGGCCATCGACACCGAGTCGGGCCACAGCGGCGCGACGGTGTAGGGGTCGGTCTGCAGCGCGAGCACGCGGCGCAGGGTGCCCGCCGAGGACTTGCCGAAGCCGTACACCAGCGCGGTGTCGATCTCGCCGGTCAGCAGCTTGATGTAGGCCTCGTAGAGGGCCCACGCTGCGTCCATCTCGACGTGCGACTCGTTGATCGGCGGCACCGCGCCGATCGAGTCGATCGCCGAGATGAACGAAAAGGCGCGCCCGGCAAGGTAATCGGAGGATCCCGAGCACCAGAAGCCGATATCGGTCTGCTTGAGCCCGAGCTCGTCGTAGAGCTGGGCGAAACATGGCATCAGCATTTCGACGCCGTTGGTGGTGCCGTCGGTGCGCCGCACGTGCGGTGCGTGTGCGAACCCGACGACTGCTACATCGCGGTCAGACATGGATGTCGTTGTCCCTTTACAGGTGGTGCTTGTAGGTGTCGTATTCGGCGTCCGGTTCACCGGTTGGCCGGAAGTACTCGATGTTGTCGATGCCCAGGCCCCAGTCCTCCTGGGGCTTCCACACCGCTTCGACCCGCATGCCCATCCGGACATCGGCAGCGTCGATATCCGAAACCAGGTGCAGGAAGGGGATGTCGGCGCCGTCGAGCAGGATGTAGGCCGCGACGTAGGGCGGCTTGATGCGCTGCCCGGCAAAGGGGATGTTGATGATCGCGAATGTCGTCACGGTGCCCTTGTCGGGCAGTTCGGCGAAGGTGTCGAGCTCCTTGCCGGTGGCCGGATCGGCCTCGCGCGGCGGGAAGTAAACCTTCCCGTTCTCGCCGGTGCGGCCGCCGAGCAACTTGCCGTTCTGCAGCGCACGCAGGTACGCGCTTTCCGGGGCTGAGGCCGTGTGCTGGATCTCGATGCGGGTCGGAACCACCAGCATCGTCACCGGGTCCCGATCGTCGTCGACGGCTGGGACGTCCTCGGCGTGCTCGCCGGGCACGAAGTAGGCGATGTCGGTGATCGATCCGGTCGGCTCGTCGACCCAGTGCGCATGCACACGGTCGCCGGTCTTGATCTGTCCGTCGACGGCGTGCAGCAGCGTGGTGTCGGCGCCGTCGAGTTTGATCAGTGCCCAGGCGAACGGTCGGTCGAGCGGCTGACCCTCAAGCGGCTCAGGCTGCCACGTCCAGGACACCACTGTTCCGACGCTCGCCACCGGTACGATCTCCGTCAGTGGCTCGTAGGTGACCGGGTCGTATTCGGCGGCAGGCACGAGGACCCGTCCATCGGACCCGCGGACACCGACGATGCGGCGCTCGCGGAGTGCGGTGAAGAAGGCGCTGAGGGTCGGTCCGACTGAACGGGTGTAGTCGAACGACAGTTCCAGCGGCGCCGAAAGGGGCGGCTCGTGCGAATCGGTCAAGGCAGGGCTGCTTTGGCTGGCTGTCACACCATCGAGTAGAACAGGTTCTAAGAATCGTGGCAAGGATCGTGTCCCGGACAGAAAGGCGTCAGCGATGAAGCTCGGACTTCAGCTCGGGTATTGGAGCGCTCAGCCCCCCACGAACCATGCCGAACTCGTGGCTGCTGCCGAGGAGGCCGGTTTCGACACGGTGTTCACGGCCGAGGCGTGGGGCTCGGATGCGTTCACCCCGCTGGCCTGGTGGGGCCGGGAGACCACGCGCATGCGCCTGGGCACCTCGGTCGTGCAGCTCTCGGCACGCACGCCCACGGCGTGCGCGATGGCCTCGCTGACCATCGACCACCTCTCCGGCGGCCGCCACATCCTGGGCCTGGGCGTCTCCGGACCGCAGGTCGTGGAGGGCTGGTACGGGCAGCGCTTCCCCAAGCCGTTGGCGCGCACCCGCGAGTACATCGACATCGTGCGCAAGGTCTGGGCGCGCCAAGGCCCCGTCACCAGCGACGGCCCGCACTACCCGCTGCCGCTGACCGGCGAGGGCACCACCGGACTGGGCAAGCCGCTCAAGCCGATCGTGCACCCGCTGCGTGCCGACATCCCGATCATGCTCGGCGCCGAAGGACCGAAGAACGTGGCGCTGGCCGCCGAGATCTGCGACGGCTGGCTGCCGATCTTCTACTCCCCGCGCATTGCCGGCATGTACAACGAATGGCTCGACGAGGGCTTCGCCCGCCCGGGTGCGCGCCGCTCCCGGGAAGACTTCGAAATCTGCGCCACCGCGCAGCTGATCGTCACCGACGACCGGCCCGCGGTCATGGAGCTGATGAAGCCGCACCTGGCGCTCTACATGGGCGGCATGGGCGCCGAGGACACCAACTTCCACGCCGATGTCTACCGGCGGATGGGCTACGCCGAGGTCGTCGACGACGTCACCCGGCTGTTTCGCAGCGACCGCAAAGACGACGCCGCCAAGGCCATCCCCGACGAACTCGTCGACGACTCCGCCATCGTCGGCGACATCGACTACGTCCGCAAACAGATCCCACTATGGGAAGCCGCCGGCGTCACCATGATGGTCATCGGCGCCCGCAGCGTCGAGCAGATCACGGAAGCCGCCGCCCTGTTGTAGACACTTCTTGCAAGGTGTATACCCCGCGCCCTAGATTGTCCGGATGATCACCGGCTGCTCAACTGAGGATCGTTGCGTCGCCGAAGACCATCGCGACGTTGGCCACCGACGTCGCCATCATGGCCCGCTTGGGCAGGCCCAGCGACGCCAGCTCCTTGGCGTAGGGGTGGTCACCGAGCGTGAGCCGGACCCCTGCCGGCCGCATCCGCAGCCCGGAATTGGTCATCTCCGAGTGCACCTCACGCAACGTGCCGTTGTTGGAGGTGTAGGACGTCAGCGCCTGGGGGCGTGCGCGAAACGACGGGATCGGCAGGCCGCGGCTGAACTCCATTGCGGCGATCAGCGATCCGCCTTCGCTGACCTCGAACGAGAACGGGTTGGCGTCGCGCACCTTGAACTCGGCCATGATCTTCGGGTAGCCCCAAATCGTCCGGCCCGCTTCCAAAGTGAAGGACTGGTCGACCGGCAGGTGGTGGATGAACGCCGCGGCATCGCCGAGCGCCTTGAGGCCATGAGCGTTCGAGCCGGGTGGGTTCACCATCACGCTCGTGCCGAACTCGTGGTACTTGCCCAGGTCGCCGTCGATATAGCGGGCGAGCATCAAGTTGACCATCGCGCGGCCCGGGCGGAACTGGCAGACCTGAAGCCCGCTGTAGTCAATGAGCTTCTGGGCGGCCTCGGCAGGCACCGAGAACATCGCATTGTGAACATCGGCTTTGCGAATACGTACGGGCATGGTCAAAACCGTGCCGGCGATGGTGTGCTGCGACTCAGACATGCGGTCACTGTAATCCGCAGTAACGGAAATGTGGAAGGTAAGAAATGACGGGCACTTTGGCCGGCACCAAGCCGGACGTGGATCTCACCAACGGCAACTTCTACTCAGACCGCAACGCCCACGAGGTGTACCGCTGGATGCGGGCGAACGAGCCGGTGTTCCGGGACCGCAACGGGTTGGCCGCTGCGGCAACGTATCAGGCCGTGATCGACGCGGAGCGCGACCCGGAGACGTTCTCCAATACCGGCGGGATCCGGCCGGATCAGCCCGGTATGCCGTACATGATCGACATGGATGATCCGTCACATCTGTTGCGCCGCAAGCTCGTCAACGCGGGATTCACCCGCAAGCGGGTGATGGACAAGCTGGCCGGTATCGACGTGCTGTGCGACACGCTGATCGACGCGGTGTGCGAGCAAGGTGAGTGCGACTTCGTCCGCGACATCGCCGCACCGCTGCCGATGGCGGTGATCGGCGACATGCTCGGAGTGCTTCCGGCCGAACGCGCGACGCTGTTGAAGTGGTCCGACGACCTGGTGTGCGGGCTGAACTCGGCTGCCGACGAAGAGACGCTGCAAGCGGTGATGGACGCGTTCGCCGGATACTCCGCCTACGCCGTCGAGACGATCGCCAAGCGGCGTACCGAGCCCACCGACGACCTGTTCTCGATCCTGGTCAACTCCGAGGTCGAGGGCCAGCGGATGGACGACCAGGAAATCATCATGGAGACACTGCTGATCCTCATCGGTGGTGACGAGACGACCCGCCACACCTTGTCGGGAGGGACGGAACAGCTTCTGCGCAACCAGGATCAGTGGGCGCAGCTGATCGCCGACGACTCCTTGGTGGCGGGGGCGATCGAGGAGATGCTGCGCTGGACGTCGCCGGTGAAGAACATGGCCAGGACCGCGATGCGTGACGTCGAGTTCCACGGCACCGAGTTGCGCCTGGGCGAGAAGATGCTGCTGATGTTCGAGTCGGCGAACTTCGACGAGTCGGTGTTCGGCGACCCGGAGACCTTCCGCATCGACCGTAACTCGAACAGCCACTTGGCATTCGGCTTCGGAACCCACTTCTGCCTCGGCAACCAGCTGGCCCGTCTGGAACTCAGCACGATGCTGCGCAAGTTGCTGGTGCGGCTGCCCGATCTGCGGCTGGCCGACGGTGCGCAGGTGCCGTTGCGGCCGGCGAACTTCGTCAGCGGCCCCGAGGCCATGCCGGTGGTGTTCACCCCAACCAAGCGGGTCCTGAGCTAGACGCGACTGTGGGCCCCGTGCACAGTTTTCGGGGGCGAATCCCGTGCACAGGGCCCACAGTCCGGGGCGTGTCAGCGCATCTTGAACTGCGGTGCGCGCTTCTCCTTGAAGGCCAGCGGCCCTTCCTTGGCGTCCTCGCTCAAGAACACCTCGATGCCGATCTTGGTGTCGATCTTGAACGCGTCATTCTCGTGCAGGCCTTCGGTCTCGTGGATCGACCGCAGGATCGCCTGCACCGCCAGCGGACCGTTGTTGGAGATCACCTCGGCGATCTCGAGGGCTTTCTCCAGCGCGGTGCCGTCCGGCACCACGTATCCGATAAGCCCGTACTCCAGCGCCTCGGCCGCGGTGATGTGGCGTCCGGTCAGCAACAGGTCGCAGGCGATCGTGTACGGAATCTGGCGAACCAGTCGCACCGCTGAGCCGCCCATCGGGTACAGGCTCCACTTCGCTTCGGAAATACCGAACTTCGCGCTCTCACCCGCCACGCGGATATCGGTGCCCTGCAGGATCTCGGTGCCGCCCGCGATCGCCGGGCCCTCGACGGCGGCGATCAGCGGCTTGGTGAGCCGGCGGCCCTTGAGCAGGCCGTCGATCCGGGTCGGGTCGTAGTTGCCGCTCTTGAACGAGTCTCCCGGCGGCGCCTTGGTGGCGGCCTTGAGGTCCATCCCGGCGCAGAAGTAGCCGCCGGCACCGGTCAGGATGCACACCCGGATGTCGGGATCGTTGTCGACGCGGTCCCACGCCTCGACCATGATCGAGAGCATCTCGGTGGAAAGCGCGTTTCGCGCCTCGGGCCGGTTGAGCGTGACGATCAGGGTGTGTCCGCGCTGCTCAATGAGGGCGTCGGGGCCCTTTGCGGGCTCGCTCATGGATGCCTGCCTTTCTTCGTCGAGACCACAGACTTGTGTGGAAATGTAACAGGTTCTAATTTGGGTCCGTGGCCCTGAACATAGCTGATCTAGCCGAGCATGCCATTGACGCCGTACCTGACCGCGTCGCCCTCATCTGTGGCGACGAGCAGATCACGTACGCCGAGTTGGAGGAGAAGGCGAATCGATTCGCCCACTACCTCATCGACCATGGCGTGAAAAAGGAAGACAAGGTCGGTCTGTACTGCCGCAACCGCATCGAGATCGTCATCGCGATGCTGGGCATCGTCAAGGCCGGCGCGGTCATGGTCAACATCAACTTCCGCTACGTCGAGGCGGAACTGAAGTACATGTTCGAGAACTCCGACATGGTCGCCCTGGTGCACGAACGCCAGTACGCCGACCGGGTGGCCAATGTGCTGCCCGAGACCCCCAACGTCAAGACGGTCCTGGTGGTCGAGGACGGTACCGACAAGGACTGCCAGCGCTACGGCGGCGTGGAGTTCTTCGAGGCCATCGCGCAGGGCTCGCCTGAGCGTGACTTCCCCGAGCGCAGCGCCGACGACGTCTACCTGCTCTACACCGGTGGCACCACCGGCTTCCCCAAGGGCGTCATGTGGCGCCACGAGGACATCTACCGAGTGTTGTTGGGCGGCACCGACTTTGCCACCGGTGAGTACATCAAGGACGAGTACGACCTGTCGAAGCAGGCCGCCGCAGGCCCGCCGCTGATCCGCTTCCCGATCCCGCCGATGATCCACGGCGCCACCCAGTCGGCGACGTGGGGCGCGTTGTTCACCGGCTCGACGACCATCCTGGCGCCGGAGTTCGACGCCGAGGAAGTCTGGAACATCATCGAGAAGCACAAGGCCAACCTGCTGTTCTTCACCGGTGACGCGATGGGCCGTCCGCTGCTGGACGTCCTGGAGACCAGCGTGGGGGACCGCGACCTGTCCTCGCTGTTCCTGCTCGCCAGCACGGCCGCGCTGTTCTCCCCGAGCCTGAAGGAGAAGTTCCTCGAGCTGCTGCCCGACCGCATCATCACCGACTCGATCGGCTCCTCGGAGACCGGCTTCGGCGGCAGCAGCGTGGTCGCCAAGGGCGTGCACCAGGCCGGCGGGCCGCGGGTCACCATCGACAAGAACACCGTGGTGCTCGACGACGAGGGCAACGAGGTCAAACCCGGCTCCGGCGTGCGCGGCATCATCGCCAAACGCGGTCATATCCCGCTCGGCTACTACAAGGACGAGAAGAAGACCGCCGAGACGTTCCGCACCATCAACGGCGTCCGCTACGCCATCCCCGGCGACTTCGCCACCGTGGAAGAAGACGGCACGGTGACGATGCTGGGCCGCGGCTCGGTGTCGATCAACACCGGCGGTGAGAAGGTCTATCCCGAAGAGGTCGAGGCCGCCCTCAAGGGCCACCCGGACGTGTTCGACGCACTGGTGGTCGGCGTGCCCGACCCGCGGTTCGGCAACCACGTCGCCGCTGTGGTGGCTCCCCGCGAGGGCTCCCGGCCGACCCTGGCGGAACTGGATGCGTTCGTGCGCAAGGAGATTGCCGGCTACAAGGTGCCGCGCAGCCTGTGGCTCGTCGATCAGGTGAAGCGTTCCCCGGCGGGCAAGCCCGACTACAAGTGGGCCAAGGAGCAGACTGAGCTGCGCCCGGCCGACGACGTGCACGCCAAGCATGCGGGAGCCACCAGCTGATGCGTACCGAGCTGTGCGACCGGTTCGGCATCGACTACCCGATCTTCGCCTTCACCCCGTCGGAGAAGGTCGCCGCGGCGGTCACCCGCGCCGGTGGCATGGGCGTGCTGGGCTGCGTGCGGTTCAACCACCCCGATGAGCTCGAAGCCACCCTGCAGTGGATGGACTCCAACACCGACGGCAAGCCGTACGGCGTGGACATCGTGATGCCGGCCAAGATCCCCACCGAGGGCACCGCCGTCGACATCGACAAGCTCATCCCGCAGGCGCACCGCGAATTCGTCGACAAGACCCTTGCCGACCTCGGGGTGCCGCCACTGCCCGCCGATCTCGCCCGCAACGAGGGCACGCTGGGGTGGCTACATTCGGTGGCCCGCTCGCACGTCGACGTCGCCCTCAAGCACCCGATCAAGCTGATCGCCAACGCGCTGGGCTCGCCGCCCAAGGACGTCATCGACCTGTCGCATGGCGCCGGGGTCGCGGTGGCTGCGCTGGCCGGTTCGGCCAAACACGCTCGGCGCCATGTGGACAACGGCGTCGACATCGTCATCGCGCAGGGCCACGAAGCGGGCGGGCACACCGGGGAGATCGGCTCGGTGGTGCTGTGGCCGGAGATCGTCGACGCGGTCGGTGACACCGCATCGGTCCTGGCGGCCGGCGGTATCGGAACCGGACGGCAGGTGGCCGCCGCGCTGGCGCTGGGCGCCGCCGGGGTGTGGATGGGATCGGCCTGGCTCACCGCCGCCGAATACGACCTCGGCGTACGCCAGAACGGCGGGCCGTCGGTCATCCAGGAGGGTCTGCTGGCGGCGACGTCGAGCGACACCGTGCGCAGACGGATCTACTCGGGCAAGCCGGCCCGGCTGCTCAAGAGCCGCTGGACCGACGCCTGGGATGCCCAGGATGCCCCCGATCCGCTGCCGATGCCGCTGCAGAACGTTCTCGTCGCCGAGGCACATCAGCGGATGAACGGCTCGGCCGACCCCACCGCTGTCGCCATGCCGGTCGGGCAGATCGTCGGCCAGATGAACGAGATCCGGCCGGTGGCCGACATCATCGCTGAGTTGGTCTCCGGCTTCGAAGCGGCGACCCGCACACTGGACGACATTCGCGACAGCTGAGCACCTTCCGCGTCTACAGTCGTACGCGATGACGAACGGCATGAACGGCGCGCAGGCACTGATCGCCACACTGGTCTCCGACGGTGTGCGGATCTGCTTCGCCAACCCGGGTACCTCGGAGATGCACTTCGTGGCCGCACTGGACACGGTGCCCGACATGCGCGGTGTGCTCACCCTGTTCGAAGGTGTCGCGACCGGTGCCGCCGACGGGTATGCCCGCATCTCCGGTGACCCGGCCGCAGTCCTGCTGCATCTGGGACCGGGCTTGGGCAACGGGCTGGCCAACCTGCACAACGCGCGGCGGGCGGTGGTGCCGATGCTGGTGGTCATCGGCGATCACGCCACCTACCACAAGAAGTACGACGCGCCGCTGGAGTCCGACATCGATTCGGTCGCCGGGACCGTATCGGGCTGGCTTCGGCGCAGCGGCGCCGTCGCCGACGTGGCTGCCGACGCCACCGAGGCCATCGCCTCGGCGCGCGCCCACCGCCACATCTCGACGTTGATCCTGCCAGCCGACGTCTCCTGGGGCGACGGGGCGGAACTGGCGAAAGGCGCTGTGCCGCAGCCATCCCCGGTGCCGGCCGACCTCGACGAGGTGGCTGCGGTGCTGAGCTCCGGTGAGCCGACGGTGCTGCTGGTCGGTGGTGACGCCACCCGCGCGCCCGGCCTGTCCGCTGCGGTCCGGCTCGCCCAAGCCTGCGGTACCCGGGTCATCTGCGAGACGTTCCCGACCCGCCTGGAGCGCGGTGCCGGGCTGCCCGCGGTCGAGCGGCTGGCCTACTTCGCCGAAGCGGCGACCGCGCAACTCGACGGTGTCCGGCACATCGTCCTCGCCGGTGCGCCGCATCCGGTGTCGTTCTTCGCTTACCCGGGCAAGCCCAGCGATCTGGTGCCCGAGGGCGCACAGGTGCACACCCTGGCCGGGCCGGTCGGAGCGGTTGACGCGCTGATCGAACTGGCCGACCGGTTGGCCCCCGACGAGGTCGCCGCGACGGCACCGCTGTCGCGCCCGGTGCTGCCGACCGGTCCGCTGACCGTGCAGACGTCGGCCGATGTGCTCGGTGCCCTGCTGCCTGAACGGGCGATCGTCGTCGACGAGTCGAACACCTCGGGATTCCTTCTGCCCCAGGCGACTTCCGGAGCGCCCGCACACGACTGGCTGACCCTGACCGGTGGCGCGATCGGCTACGCGCTGCCGGTGTCGATCGGTGCCGCCCTCGCCGCGCCCGACCGGCCGGTGCTGTGCCTGGAGTCCGATGGTTCGGCGATGTACACCATCTCCGCGCTGTGGACCCAGGCCCGCGAGCACCTCGACGTCACGACCGTCGTCTACGCCAACCGGGCCTACGACATCCTGCGCATCGAATTGCAGCGCGTCGGTGCCGAAGCGGCGGGGAATCTACCCGGCCCCAAGGCCGAGTCACTGCTCGACTTGACCCGTCCCACACTGGATTTCGTGCACATTGCCACGGGGATGGGCGTGCCTGCGCGGCGGGTGAGCACCGCCGAGGAACTCACCGAGGCGCTGCAGTGGGCTTTCGGGGAGCCGGGCCCGCACCTGATCGAGGCGGTCATGCCCTCGATCGCCGGGTAGCCGACTACACCCGCTTGACCGCGAACTGGGCAGCCTGACCGACCATGCCGTTGGCGGCGTACATGCCGTGTGAGGCGCCGTTGCCGCCGGTACCCGAGCAGATCGGGTCGTCATCGACGCACATGTCGATCGTCTTGGCGGCGTACAGCGGCCCGATGGCGATCGGCGGCGCGCCGATCGTGTTCAGGAATCCGGGCGACGGCTTGCCGAACAGTGCGATGGCCGCGACGTGGTCGGCGACGTCGTTGGGCATCGGCCCGGTCAGCCCCGGCGGCGGGGTGAAACCGTCGGGCATCGCGTTGGCCGTCACGAACCCCATCACCGCCGCGCCCTGCGAGTAGCCGCCGAGGACCATCTTTGTCTTCGGGCAGTTCAGCGCCATCGCACGAATGTGGTTGCTGGCGTCCATCACACCGTCGACGGCAGTCGGAAAGTCAGTGCTCGCCGGATAGTTGACCGCGTACACATCGACCGATTTGCCGGCGGCGTCCGCGGTCACCGCGTCGACGAAGGCCTGGCCGATATGGCCGACGCCCGGGGGCTCCCAGGTACCGCGCGCGAAGACGACATCGATATCCGGGCAGTCGGCGGCCTGGGCCTGGGGCGCAGCGAGCAGGGTTGATGCCACAGCGGCAATGGCGAAGACCAGGTGAGGCAGTTTCACCAGGAAGCGGTAGCCATCACCGCGCGATTTCAAACACCGGGTCGTCGCAGTCGAGGGCTTCCGCCGAGAGCCGCCGCTTGATGATCTTGAACGTCTCCGTGCGCGGCAGGCTGATCCCGACCCGCACGAACCGGGGCCACTGCTTGGGGCCGAGGTCGGGTTGGGCGGCGAGGAACTCGCGGAACTTGACCGGGTCGAACGTCGCGGCCTCCGGCAGGACCAGGGCCGCCATCACCCGGTCGCCGACGTCCGGGTCCGGGATGGCGTAGACCGCGGCCTCGGTGACGTCGGGATAGCGCATGAGCACCCGCTCGATCGGAGCGGTGCCGAGGTTCTCCCCGTCGACCCGCATCCAGTCGCCGAGCCGGCCGGCGAAGTGGACGTAGCCGGCCTCGTCCCGGTATGCGAGGTCACCGCTGTGGTAGACGCCGCCCGCCATCCGCTCGGACTCGGCGTCGGGATCCTTGTAGTAGCCGCGGAAGTTGCCCGCCCCGTCGAGGTTCACCAATTCCCCGACCACTCCGGGTGGGCAGGGCTGCCCGGTGTCGACGTCGACGATGCCGAGGCCGTCGGGCAGCGGGCCGAGCGCGCCTTCGGGAGTGTCGGGAGTGCGGGCGATGTTCACGCCGCCCTCGGTGGAGCCGAACCCGTCGATGACGGTGACCCCGAACCGGGTGGCGAACCTGGTGATGTCGCGCGGCGCGGCCTCGTTGCCGTAGACGATGCGCAGCGGATTATCGGCGTCGTCAGGCTTGGGCGGGGTGGCCAGGATGTAGGACATCGGCTTGCCGACGTAGTTGGCGTAGGTGGCGTTGTAGCGACGGACATCGGGGATGAACTGCGACGCGGAGAACCTGCGGCGCAACGCAATCGACGCGCCGGCGGCCACCGCGGGCGACCAGCCCGCCATCACCGCATTGGAGTGGAACAATGGCATCGACAGGTAGCAGACGTCCGTCGCGCCCAAGCCGAACCGCTCGGCGAGCATCACCCCGGGCCCGGCCACCTTCTCGTGGGTGCACCGGACCGCCTTGGGTTCTCCGCTGGTCCCGGAGGTGAAGATCAGCATGAACAGGTCGTCGAAACTGCTGTCTGCGAACGTGATTGGGGAGCCGCCGTAGGAGGCGAGCTCGTCGGCCCACGCCGCCGAGGTGACATCGAGGACCGCCATGTCGTCAGGGGCGAAGCCCTCGCCGTAACCGGTGGTCATGTCATCGGCCAGAACCAGCTGACAGTCGGCGTGCTCGATGTCGCGCCGCAGCGCCGCACCACGACGGGTCGGGTTGAGTCCGACGGCGACCAGCCCGCTCAGTCCGGCGGCAACGAGCACCCGCGAGAAGAACGGTGTATTGCCCAGCAGCACACCGACATGCGGCGGCTTGTCGGGGTCGAGACGCGCCCGCAGGGCGGCGGCCAGATCGGCGGCATCCTGAACGTGCTCGCGCCAGGCCGAGTGTGAGCCGTCGTCGGCGCTTATCCCGCGATCGTCGACGTCGGCCAGTGGCACCAGCAGGCTGGTGACGGTCGGCTCACCGGTCACGGATCTGGTCAGGCCGGTGTCTCGGCGAGCTCGCGACCGATCTGGCGCAGTTGCGCGGTCGCGCCGCCCAGGGCGAACTCGACCTCTTTGGCCGTGATGAAGTAGCGGTGCACCTGGTGGTCGGTGTCGATGCCGACGCCGCCGTGCACGTGGACGGTGGTGTGCGCGACACGATGCCCGGCCTCGGCGGCCCAGAATGCCGCGGTGGCAACCTCGAGATCGGCGGGCAGGTCCTCCGACAGCCGCCAGGCGGCCTGGTCGACTGCCAGCCGAAGGCCCTTGACGTCGATGTAATCGTCGGCCAGCCGCGCCGACACCGCCTGGAAGCTGCCGATCGGGCGGTCGAACTGTTCGCGGGTACGGGCGTACTCGGCCGTCAGCTCCAGCGCCCGCTCCAGCACACCGAGCTGAAATGCGCTGTAGCCCAGCGTCTTCAGCGTCGTCAACCAGGCCAGTGCCTCGGCGTCACCGACCAGCCTGTCGGCACCGACCTCGACCCCGGACAGGTCCAGTTCGCCGGCACTGTTCTTGCCGGTCGTCAGCTGCGGCGTGACCGTCACCCCGGAATCCGCTGCGGTGACAAGGAACAGCTTCGTGCCGGAATCTGATTCGGCCGGGACCAGGAACGCGTCGGCCACCGGTGCGAACGGGACCTGGATGCGGGTGCCGGTGAGCCGGAACCCGTTGCCCGCGGGCGTCGCCTGCACCGGACCCTGGCCCAGCTCGCCGTCGAGCGCCACGGTGACGATCTTCTCGCCCGCGACCGCCGGTGCCGCCCACTGCTGCTGCAACTCGGCCGAGCCGAAGCGGGCCAGTGCGCCACCGGCCAGGACCACCGACTCCAGGTAGGGCACCGCGGCAATCTGGCGGCCCAGCGCGGTGAGGATGGCGGTCTGCTCGAGCGTGCCGAACCCGGCGCCGCCCACCGACTCCGGTGCGGCGGTGCTCAGGATGTCGGCGTCGATGAGCTTGCGCCACAGCTCGGTGTCCAAGCGCTGCTCGAGGCCGTCGAGCTCGCGCTGGTGCTGCGGGGTGCACACCGAGTCCACGATCGTGCGGACCAGGCCCGAGAGGTCTTGCGATGCTTCTGTTCTGGTGAAATCCATGTCAGTCCGTTCTCGGTTGTCAGCGGTTGACTCGGGGCAGGCCCAGGGCCACCATGCCGATGATGTCGCGCTGGATCTCATTGGTGCCGCCACCGAAGGTGAGGATCAGGGCGGCGCGGTGCATCCGCTCGACCCGGCCGCGCAGCAGCGCGCCGTGCGAATCCTGGCGCAGCGTCGCCGACGGGCCGAGGATCTCCATCAGCAGCCGGTAGGCCTCGGTGGCCAGCTCGGTGCCGAAGACCTTGGCCGCCGAGGCGTCGGCGGGGTTCAGCGTCCCCTCCTTGGCCGATGCCAGCTCCCAGTTGATGAGCTTGAGGTACTCGGCCTTGGCGTGCACCCGCGCCAGGTTCAGCTGCACCCACTCCGAGTCGATCAGGCGCGCCCCGCGGGCGTCCTTGGTGTTCTGTGCCCATTCGCGAACCTGGTTGAGCGCGAGGAAGATCGGCTGCGATGAGACCAGGGCGACGCGCTCGTGGTTGAGCTGGTTGGTGACCAGCTTCCAGCCACCGTTCTCCTCGCCGACCCGGCTGCTCACCGGGACGCGGACATCCTGGTAGTAGGTGGCGCTGGTGCCGACGCCGGCCATGGTGTGGACCGGGGTCCAGGAGAAGCCCTCTGCTGTGGTGGGCACGATCAGCACCGAGATACCGCGGTGTTTCTTGGCTTCGGGGTTGGTCCGCACCGCCAGCCACACGTAGTCGGCGTACTGGATCAGGCTGGTCCACATCTTCTGGCCGTTGACCACGTAGTCGTCACCGTCCTGGACGGCGGTGGTCCGCAGTGCGGCCAGGTCGGTCCCGGCGCCCGGCTCGGAGTAGCCGATCGAGAAGTGCAGATCCCCGGCGGCGATCTTGGGCAGGAAGAACTTCTTCTGTTCCTCGGTGCCGAACGCCATGATGGTCGGCGCCACGCTGTTGATCGTCAGGAACGGCACCGGTGCGCCTGCGATGGCGGCCTCGTCGGTGAAGATCAGCGAGTCCATCGGCGAGCGGTCCTGGCCGCCGTACTCCTTGGGCCAGTTCAGCGTGAGCCAGCCGTCCTTGCCCATCTGGGAGACGGTTTCGCGGTAGATGTTGCCGGTGCCGATCTCGCCGCCGCCGGCGGTCGACGTCAGCGCTTCCTGCCGTTCGGGGGTCATCAACTTGGTGAAATAGGCCCGGAGCTCGCGGCGCAGCTCCTCTTGTTCAGGGGTGTAACTGATCCGCATGGCTGGTCCTTCAGCTAGGTTTTCGGCACAGTCGGCGACCCGCCGACACACCTCGTTGTAACACGTTCTAGTCTTGGGGTCCAGCGCCCGTAAGAGCCGGGTAATAGTTGATCTGGCCTATCGTGGTGCTGCGAGTACCCCGGGGTGTCGGGGTCTGTCCGGCAAGGAGGTTGTCATGCGTGTCGAAGTCGACCGTGATCGTTGTGAAGGTAACGCCGTCTGCGTGGGAATCGCGCCGGACCTGTTCGAACTCGATGACGAGGACTACGTCTACGTGACGAAGGACCCCATCCCTGCCGACCAGGAGGAGTTGGCCGAGCAGGCCATCGCCGAGTGCCCGCGCGCAGCGTTGACCCGCCGCGACTGACCGAACGTTAGAGGTATTCATAAGTTGACTGCACAAGACGGGTCTGACTCGATCGATCTCTCCGGGCGCGTCGCGGTGGTGACCGGTGCCGCCGCGGGCCTGGGCCGGGCCGAGGCCATCGGCCTGGCGAAGGCCGGCGCGACCGTGGTCGTCAATGACATGCACAAGGCCCTCGACGCCTCCGACGTGCTCGACGAGATCAGCGCAGCAGGTTCGAAGGGTGTCGCCGTGGCCGGTGACATCAGCGCCCGCTCGACGGCCGACGAACTGGTCGAGACCGCCGACGGGCTGGGTGGCCTGAGCATCGTCGTCAACAACGCCGGCATCACCCGGGACCGGATGCTGTTCAACATGAGCGACGAGGACTGGGACGCGGTGATCGCGGTCCACCTGCGTGGCCACTTCCTGTTGACCCGCAATGCGGCGACGTATTGGCGCAACAAGGCCAAGGACAACGACGGATCGGTCTACGGCCGCATCATCAACACCTCATCGGAGGCCGGTCTGTCCGGTCCGGTCGGGCAGGCGAACTACGGCGCCGCCAAGGCCGGCATCACCGCGCTGACGCTGACCGCCTCGCGGGCGCTGGGACGCTACGGGGTGACGGCCAACGCGATCGCCCCGCGGGCGCGCACCGCGATGACCGCCGGTGTGTTCGGTGAGGCGCCCCCCGAGGGGGAGATCGACCCACTGTCGCCCGACCATGTGGTCACCCTGGTGCGTTACCTCGCGTCGCCGGCATCGCAGAAGGTCAGTGGGCAGATCTTCATCGTCTACGGACCCACTGTGACTCTGGTGGCCGCACCGACCGCCGAGCACCGGTTCCACGCCGAGGGCGACGCCTGGGATCCGTCCGCACTCAGCGCGTCGATGAGCGACTACTTCGCTGATCGCGACCCGGAGCGCACGTTCGGCGTAATGGGACTGATGGGCGACTGAGCAACGGCGGCAAGCGATCTAGTCGATCGCCGAGCCGCTGTCGGTGCCAGACTTGGCATCGGCCAGTGCTTCGAGGAACGACCGCGCCCACCGATCGACGTCGTGGGCCAGGACCTGACGCCGCAGTGCACGCATGCGCCGCCGGCCTTCTTCGGGAGTCTGGTTGAGAGCCGACTCGATGGTGTCCTTGACGCCTTCGAGGTCGTGCGGGTTGGTCAGATACGCCTGCCTCAATTCGGCTGCCGCACCGGTGAATTCGCTCAGCACCAGCGCGCCGCCCAGATCGCTGCGGCACGCGACATACTCTTTGGCCACCAGGTTCATCCCGTCGCGCAGTGGGGTGACCAGCATGACGTCGGCCGCCACGAAGAACGCGATCAGTTCATCGCGCGGCACCGGGCGATGCAGGTAGTGCACCACCGGGTGGCCCACCTCGCCGTACTCGCCGTTGATGTGGCCGACCTGTTGTTCGATCTCGTTGCGCAGGATGCGGTAGCTCTCGACGCGTTCCCGGCTCGGGGTCGCCAGCTGCACCAGGACGGTGTCGTCGCGTTTGGCACGCCCTTCGGCGAGTAGGTCCGAGAACGCCCTGAGCCGGACGTCGATCCCTTTGGTGTAGTCCAGCCGGTCCACCCCGAGCAGGATCTTGCGCGGGTTGCCCAGCTCGGCACGGATCTCGCGGGCCCGGCGGCGGATCTCCCTGCCGCGGGCGGTGCGGTCGAGGTCGGCGGAGTCGATGGAGATGGGGAACGCGCCCACCTTGACCGTCCGCAGACCCAGCTGAACCTCACCGAAGCGGGACCGAACACCGACCGAGGCGCGGGAAGTGTTGGCGCCCACCAGTCTTCGCGACAGGAACAGGAAGTTCTGCGCGCCGCCGGGCAGGTGGAAACCGACCAGATCGGCGCCCAGCAGACCTTCGATGATCTCGGTGCGCCAGGGCATCTGCATGAACAGCTCGACCGGCGGGAAGGGGATGTGCAGGAAAAACCCGATGGTCAGATCGGGGCGCAGCAGGCGCAGCATCTTGGGCACCAGCTGCAGTTGGTAGTCCTGCACCCAGACGGTGGCGCCTTCGGCGGCCGCGCGGGAGGTCGCCTCGGCGAAGCGGCGGTTGACGTCGACGTAGCGATCCCACCACTCCCGGTGATAGATCGGCTTGACGATCACGTCGTGGTACAGCGGCCACAGGGTGGCGTTGGAGAAGCCTTCGTAATACTCCTCGAACTCCTCGGCGCTCAGTCGCACCGGATAGAGCTGCAGCCCGTCCTCGACGATCGGTTCCTCGGGGCCGTCGACGACACCCGGCCACCCGATCCAGGCGCCGCGATGGCGGCGCAGCAGCGGCTCCAGTGCGGTGACCAGGCCCCCGGGGCTGCGCTTCCATGCGACGGTGCCGTCGGACAACCGCTCCATGTCGATCGGGAGGCGGTTGGCGACGACGACGAACTCAGAGTTTCCGGAGTCGGTCTTCTTGCCTCCGGGCACTGTCTAGACCTCGAGCTTTGACGGTCCAATACCGAGCATCGACAGGAAGACGCGGCACTCGTCGGCGTCAGTGGCATAGGCGGCGACGACGCGGCGGGCCTGGCGGGCTGTGCTGTCGGCCAGGGGCTCCACGTCGTCGATGTCCGCGGGATCTGATTTAGCAGGCATAACTCAACTCTAGGTGAAGGTCTGATCTGTGGTTACGGGCTGGAGGAGATCGTCGATTTTGGTTCGACGGGTGGCCCCTCGGTCTGGCTGACCGCGTAGCAGGCCGCGGACTCCCAATAGCCCGTGCACGGATAGCCGTTGATGTTGGGTACCAGGTTGGCGGGATCACCTGTGACCACGGTGCTGGTCTCGGCGCCGGTCTGTGGCGGCGGGGCAGCGTCGGGTTGGGGCTGGTCGCCCTGGGTTGACTCCAGCGGCGTCATCGTGGGCACGCAGTTGCCGGTCGAGGGGTCCAGGGACTCGCCGGACTGGCAGCCCGCCGAGTTGCCCGGCTGGTCGGCCTGGGGAGCCGGAACCGGCACCGGCTGCGGGTCGGGCACGCCGCCCGCGCCTTCGGCAAGGGCCTGCGGGGCGGCATAGATAAACCCGGCAGCGGGTGCAAGTGCTACCGCGAGTGCGAAGGCGCCCGCGGTCAGCAGCTTGACTGTGCGACTGGAATGGATCGGCATCGTTGCCCTTCCTGGTCCCGCCCTGTTACGGGCTGGAGGAAATGCTGGAATGCGGCTGGACGTCGGGAACCTGGTTCTCCTCCAGACCGATGCACTGGCCGGTGTTGGCGCCGGTGCACGGAATGCCCTGTACTTCAGGCAAACTGCCCGGGTCGCCAGGGGTCGAGAAGGAGACGCCGCCGCCGCTGTTGGTGGGTGTCGGGTAGTTGCCGCCAGGAGCGTTCGGCACCAACTCGGGGGTGCACTCACCGATGTAGATGTCCTCGACCTCGCCAGCAGGGCATGCCAGCGCAGGCCCGGCCGGGGCGTGCGACGGCAGAGCCACGAACGCAGCCGCCGGGGCGGCTGCGATCGCGATGCTCAACCCTCCCGCGAGAAGGATGCGCCTGCTGACAGAGGGGGAGTTCGCCATACTTCACACTTCCTGAAGAAGGACGACGGAGCACCGCTGCCGGCACTCCGTCTTACGGACTGGACGAGATGGTCGAGTGGGGCTCCACAACAGGAACCTGCTGCTCTTCCTGCAATCCTATGCACTGGCCGGTGTTTGCGCCTGTGCAAGGGATGCCCTGAACCTCGGGAAGGCTGGCCGGGTCGCCCGGGGTGGAGAAGGCGACTTCGCCCGGGTTGGTCTCGGCCGGTGCGGGCAGGCAGCCGACACCTTCGGTGTTCACGACCTCACCGGGGGCGCATTCGGCAACAGCCGGGGCAGCGCCGGTGGATGAAATGGTGAAAGCAGCCATCGCCGGCGCGGCCGCAACTGCAAGCGCGAAACCGCCGGCCAAGGCCAGACGTCGCGCCGAACTCTTCAATGTAGCCATGATGGTGCGCTTTCTACTCGGTTTGCTGAGCGGCTGTGTGAACGCAGTGTATGGCTGCCTTCCCCCGACCGCAGTTCTTCGGGAGTTTCATCGCTCGTAACCTTGCCTGTGTTACACCGAAGTCAATTAATTCCGCAGCAATTTTCAGGAGGGGTTGCGAGCCCGCTCTCGGTAGGCGTGAACTGCGCAGAAATCTCCGAGTTGCAATCCGCCGCCGTTCTTTCGCGGCGTGCCAATTGCGTGTGTTTGTACCGCGAAGCGGTTAGCCGACGCCATTCCCGACGGCATTTTCGGGGTGTGATGGGAGGTGCGAACGGTGTTCCAGAGGCTGTCGGCGTCGAGCTGTCCGGAGCTTCCCGCTGTTCGCTGTGGCCATTGGTGACCCGTCTCGGCGCGGCTCATGACGGCCACCGGATGCCATGCGAAGGCCCCACCCTGGGTGGCCGTTGCGGTGACCGGAACCGGCCCTTTGCGCCGACGGTCCGCCATGGTTCTATACGTAGAACCTGTTTCAGTTTTGTGTGAGGAGTGCGGCGTGCAGCTCTCGTTCGAGGACCGGACTTACCTGGTCACCGGTGGTGGTAGCGGAATCGGCAAGGGGGTCGCAGAGGGTCTGGCCAAGGCTGGCGCCCGCGTCGTCATCGTCGGCCGCGGTGCTGACCGGCTGGCCGCGACCGTCGACGAGATCAAAGCCGGCGGACCGGCCGGCGACGTCAGGTACGAACCGGCTGACGTCACCAACGAGGACCAGGTCGCCGCCGTCGTCGACGCGGCCACTGCGTGGAACGGCCGCCTGCACGGCGTCGTGCACTGCGCGGGCGGATCGCAGACCATCGGACCGATCACCCAAATGGATTCCGAGGGCTGGCGCGCCACCGTCGACCTCAACATCAACGGCTCGATGTACGTGCTCAAGCATTCGGCCCAAGCGCTGGTTCGTGGTGGCGGAGGTTCGTTCGTCGCAATCTCCTCGATCGCCTCCAGCAACACCCACCGCTGGTTCGGGCCCTACGGCGTCACCAAGGCGGGCCTGGATCACCTCGTGCAACTGGCCGCCGACGAACTCGGCCCGTCCTGGGTGCGGGTCAACGGCATTCGACCCGGACTCATCCGCACCGAGCTGGTTCAGATGGTGCTCGATTCGCCGGAGATCAGCGGGGACTACGCGGAGTGCACTCCGCTGCCACGCCCCGGTGAGGTCGACGATGTCGCCAACACCGCGCTGTTCCTGCTCAGCGACGCCGCCCAGTGGGTCACCGGGCAGATCATCGGGGTCGACGGCGGCCAGAGCCTGCGGCGCGGCCCGGACTACTCGGCCATGCTGGAGCCCGCCTTCGGTGCGGACGGCTTGCGCGGCGTCGTCACTAGTTGACGCAGGGAATCCCGCCGCCGTCGATCGGCCTGCCCTGGTCCGGCGTGGGAGTCGTGGTCATGCCGTACCAGCCCTGCGACGGCGTGGTCTCGACGACTGCCTCGGTTGCGGGCTGCTCGGTCGGCACGTCGTAGCCGTCGCCGAGGATGACTCGGATGTGGCCGGCGGGAAGTGCGATGTTGGCCTGTGGCGCGTTGTCGATGCCCAGCAGCGTGGCCACTGACTGTGCGTCGGTCTGGGCTCCCGGCCCGTAGGTGACGACGGTGTCGACCGGCTCACCGGATTCCCGGTCGCGGACCTCCTCGACGGTGAAGTCCTTCCTGCGTAGGACTGTTGCCGCCTGCGACGCCAGGCCGGCGGTCGCACTGGCGTTGACCAACGTGATCGCGGTCAGCGGGTTCACCGGCGGAAGTGGCCGTGCCGCAGCGCTTGTCGCGGCCGTGGTGGTTGTGGTGCCGGTGCCGATCGCGCTGGCGATCTCGGCGCGGATCTTGGCCGGATCGATGATGTTGACGTCTTGACCGTTTATGTTGTCGTAGCGGACCACGGGCAAGGTCCGGAACTCGACGTCGCCGCCCGCCAGTGCGGCCATCCGGCGGAACTGGCTCTCGCCCCAGCCCTCGGACAGCACGATGTCCTTGCGGGCCACATCCATCAACCGGCGGAACTTCTCGATGTCGGTGAACGAACCCGACTGCTGCAGTTCGTGCATCACCGACAACAGGAATGCCTGCTGGCGGTGCGTGCGGTCGAGGTCGCCGTTCTCCAGGCCGTGCCGCTGCCGGACGAAGGCCAGCGCTTGGGCGGCATCGAGGCGCTGACGGCCGGCCGGGAAGTCCGCACCCGAATAGTCGTCGTGCACAGCATGGTTCAGGCACACTTCCACGCCGCCGAGGCTTTCGGCGAGGTCGTAGAAGCCCGCGAGGTTCACCTCGGCGAAGTAGTCGATGGGTTGACCGGTGAGGTTGCGCACCGCCCGCAGCGTTGCCTTACGGCCGGCCTCCCGGCCCGCCTTCTCCAACTCCGCCCGATCGCTGACACCTTCGTCGACGAGCTTCTGCTCGGTCTCGAACTTGGTCAGCCCGTAGGCCTCCTTGATCTTGATGTGGTCGTAGCCCTTGATGCCGCTGACGGCGACGTAGTCGTCGCGCGGAATGGAGAAGGCCACCACCCTGTCGTCGGCACCGATGTGCACCAGAATCAACGTGTTGGTGTTGTAGCCGCCCGCCTCGGAGTCGCCGGCGTGCAGTTTGTCGAGAACTTCGTCGGGCAGCTCATTGCCGTCCTGATCTTTGCGGGAGTCCAGACCGATCAGCAGGATGTTCATCGCGCCGCCGCTGGACCTCGGCTCGTCGGATCCCAGCGCCCGCGAGATGGTGATGCCGCCGAGCAACCCGTGCGCCTGCGAGTAGGCGACGCCGGTCGCCATGACGACCACGACCGATACCAGCCCGGCCAGCGTCCGACACAGGATGCGCGCCGCGCGCCGGGCTCTTTCCGGTCGCCCTCGATGGCGGCCGTGGCGGGTGCCCGCCGCGGCCGCCGGCGCAGGGGGCGTCGGATTCATGATCGTCAGTATGCGGTCATTTGCTGTACGCGGCCCAGCCGGTCCGGGTGCTTGCGGTCGTGAACGACCGCCGCAGTTGAGCGGCTGAAGTACGCTCCAGCCCAGATCACCGCGGTGCAGACGACGGGAAGGCTCAGCTATGGGAGGCGGCATAGGGCGCTTGACAGTGGTGTTGCTCACCGGCGCAGTGGCCACCGCGGCACTGGTCGCCGCCGCGCCTGCCCAGGCCGAATGTGTCAACTCCGGCGGGGCGACGGTGTGTGCCCAAGGCCAGGTGCGTGGCAGCGGGCAACCGCCGCCACCCACCGCGGGCCCCTACGTCCCCTATCCCTGCGACTATGACCCGTTCTGCTACGACGGTGGCCTCTCGATCATCATCGACCCGGGCGGCGGCTCGAACAATCCGCCGAACCGGCCGATCCGGCCCACGCCGCGGTCGAATTGATCTGACACCCCGCTATGCTGAGCGTGTGCTTAGCATGACGCGCCCCGGGGTGCACCGGTGAAGCCGGCACCGTTCGACTACCACCGTCCTGACAGTGCGGCCGAGGCCGCGCAGATGCTCGCCGACTTCGGCGATGACGCCAAATTGCTCGGCGGCGGCCAGAGCCTGGTGCCGATGCTCGCCATGCGGCTGGCGTTCTTCGACAACCTGATAGACATCTCCCGGCTCGAGGAGATGAAGGGCATCCGGCGCGACCGCAACCAGCTTTGGATCGGCGGCGGCACCACGCATGCCGTGGTCGGCTCCGACGAGCAGGTCCGTTCGTCGGTCCCGCTGTTGACCCGCGCCACACCGTTGATCGGGCATTTCCAGATTCGCAGCCGGGGAACGTTGGGGGGATCGATCGCCCACGCCGATCCGGCGGCCGAGTACCCGGCCGTCGCGCTGGCCCTCGATGCCGAGATGGAGGCCCTCTCGCCGTCCGGTGTCCGGCGCATCCGGGCCGCCGAATTCTTCAGCGGCGTGTGGGAGACGACCATGGCGCCCGACGAAGTCCTGGTCGGGGTGCGCTTCCCCGTGTGGTCAGGCCGGTGCGGATTCGCAGTGCAGGAGTTCGCGCGCCGGCACGGAGACTTCGCGATCGCCGGCGCGGTCGTGGGCGTCGAGCTCGGCGGTGACGACGTGATTCGCCGCTGTGCGATCGGACTGCTCGCGCTCAGCGCGACGCCGCGGCGTGCCGCGGCGGCCGAAGCGGCGGTCACGGGCCGGCCGATCGGTGACGTCAGCGCTGAGGAACTCGGTGAGCTCGCGGTGGCCGGCCTCGATGATGTGCCCGCCGACCTCCAGGGCTCGGCGGAGTACCGCCTTCGGGTCGGCGCGGCGATGGTGGCACAGGCGTGGCAGGCGGCAGCAAAGGAGGCCCTCGATGTATGAGCGTCCGGTTCGGTTGTCTGTCAACGGAACTCCCACCGAGGCGTTCGTCGAGCCGCGGATGACACTTGCAGACTTCCTGCGCGAACGGTGTGGACTCACCGGCACTCACCTCGGGTGTGAACACGGGGTGTGCGGTGCGTGCACGGTGTTGCTCGACGGCGCCGCGGTGCGGTCGTGTCTGGTGTTCGCCGTCCAGGCCGACGGCGCCGAGGTCGCGACTGTCGAGGGTGTCGCCGGGGCTGACGGTGAGCTCTCAGCGGTACAGGCGGCGCTGCGCGACTGCCACGGCCTGCAGTGTGGCTTCTGCACGCCCGGGTTTGTCATGTCGATCACGGCGCTGTTGCGGGACAACCCGCACCCCAGCGACGAGGAGATCCGCGAGGGGCTCTCCGGGAATTTCTGCCGCTGCACCGGCTACCAGGGCATCGTCAATGCCGTTCGGCTGGCCGCGAATTCGTCCGACTCGACGTCCTAGGACCGGGCGGCTTCGTCGATCAGCGCGACGATCCGGGCCGGTGTGGCAGGCAGCGTGGTGATCGTGACCCCCAGGGGTGCCAGGGCGTCGTTGATCGCGTTGATCACCGCAGGCGTCGAACCGATGGCCCCGCCCTCGCCGCAGCCCTTGTAGCCGCCGACGCCGGGACCGGGTACTTCCACGTGGCCGTACTCGATGGGCGGCACGTCGGTCGCGGTGGGCAGCAGGTAGTCGACGAACGTGGTGGCCAACGGATTTCCGTCGTAGTCGTAGACGAGGTGTTCGAGAAGTGCGCCGCCGATGCCCTGAACGGTGCCGCCGGCGATCTGGCCTTCGACGACATTCGGGTTGATCATCGGGCCGACGTCCTCGCTGACGATATAGCGGGTCAGCGTCACCCGCCCGGTGGTGACGTCCACTTCGCAGGTGCAGGCGTGGGTTGCGTTGGCCCAGTGGATCGGCGTCTGCGAGGTGAAGCGGGTCGTCGCCTCCAGGGTGGCTGACATGCCTGCCGGTAACTGCTGGGGTTCGTAGTGGGCACGGTAGGCCAGATCGGCGAAAGTGATGCTCTTGGAAGGGTCGTCGACCGAGCTCGCGCGCGAACCGGATAGCGTGATGCGTTCGGCGTCTACGCCCAGGATGTGGGCGGCCATCGCGACGAGTCGCTGCCGCAGGATTGCCGCGGCCTCGTCGACCGCGCCGGCGGTCATCGGCCCGCTGCGGCTGCCCTGCGTGCCTGCGCCGTACGGGGTGACGGCGGTGTCGCCCTGGATGGTGGCGACGTCGTCGATGTCCGCGCCGAGTGCGTCGGCGGTCAGTTGCACCACCGTGGTCTCGATGCTGTTGCCGCTCGAGCCCCCGTTGACGTAGACGTTGATCTTGCCGGTCGGCTCGATCCGGATCGTCGCGCCCTCGGTGGCCAGGTGTCCGGTGGCCGCACCCGTCGGTTCGATGTAGGCCGAGAAGCCCAGGCCGATGTAGCGGCCGGCCGCCAGTGCGTCGGCCTGCTCCTTCCGGAATCCCTCGTGGTCAAGGATTTTCACCGCTTGCTCGAATGTCTCCATCGGCGCGACGTGGTCGTACGGCATGCCGTTGGGGTTGAAGTACGGCATCTCGTCACGGCGCAGCAGGTTCTTGCGGCGCAGTTCGACCGGATCGACACCCATCTTGCGGGCGGCGATGTCGAGAAGTATTTCGCGGGTGAGGGTTTCGTACTGCCACGGCCCGCGGTAGGCGGCCAGGCCGCTGGTGTTGGTGAACACCGTCTGGTAGCTGAAGCTGGCCTTGGGCACCCGGTAGGGGCCGGGGAAGAACATGCCGATGGCAGCCGTGGTCAACACCGGATACGGCGTGGGGTAGGCGCCGACATCCTGGATGAAGTCGATGTCGACAGCGGTGATGAACCCGTCGGCGTCGAAGGCCATCCGGGCGTTGCCGTCGACATGGCGGGCCTGGCCCGCCGACATCAGGTTCTCCCGGCGGTCCTCGATCCACTTCAGCGCGGCGGGCACCTTGCGGGCGGCCAGCAGGATGCACATGTCCTCGCGCATCGGCACCACCTTCTGGCCGAAACCGCCGCCGGTGTCGCGGGCGATGACGCGCACCCGCTGTGCCGGGATGCCGAGTAGCCGGGCCGCGAACGCCCGCAGTTCGTGCGGGGTCTGGGTGGACGCCCACACCGTCAATTCCTGTGCGGCAGCTACCCATTCGACTACCAGGCCGCGGGTCTCGATCGGCACCGGGACATGGGTCTGCTGATAGATGTGCTCGGCGACCACCACGGCCGACGCGGCGAAGACGGCTTCGTCGGGTGGGGCGCCGGCCAAACCGCCGGCGACGTTGTCGGGATATTCGTCGTGCACCACGGCCTCGGAGCCGACCGCCCGGGTGACGTCGGCGATGGCTGGCAGCGGGTCGTAATCGACGTCGACGAGTTCGATGGCATCCTCTGCGACATAACGGTTTTCGGCCACAACCAGAGCCACCGGGTCGCCGACGAACTTCACCGTCCCCTCGGCCAGGGGTGGGCGAGGGGTGTCCGCAACGTCCTTGCCGGCCACCGCGTGCCAGGCCTCTTTCACCTCGGGGTTGAGGTCGGCAGCGGTGAAGACGGCGTGGACGCCGGGCAGGGCCAGGGCGCCGGAGGTGTCGATGCTGTTGATCCGGGCGTGGGCGAACGGGCTGCGCACGAAGCAGGCGTGCAACATGCCGGGTCGCATGACGTCGTCGACGTAGGTGCCGTGCCCGGTGAGCAGCCGGCTGTCCTCGACCCGCGAGACCCGGGTGCCGGCGTAGCGGGCGGTCGGTGCGGCCATGGCGATGACTCCAATACCTCGGGGGCGAGCGGCCCATGCTAAGCAGTCGCACAGCAGAGCGTACCGAACGGTGCTCTTCGCGGTCGCACAGATGGGTCAGGCGGGGTCGGTCAGCCCGCACAGCCGGCGCAGCGCCGCCAGGCCGTCGGCGGTTCCGGGCCAGTGCGCGGCCAGCGTGTCGGCTCCCGCGGTACGTGAAACCCACCGCAACACCAGGGCGGTGATGATGACGTCGTCGGCATAGCCCAGGACCGGGACGAAGTCGGGGATCAGGTCGATCGGCGATGCGATGAGGGCGAGCAACACGATCAGCACGACGCGGATACGCCGGGGCAGGAGCGGGTCGGTGGCCAGCCGTTTGAGCAGGCGCAGCACGTCGGGCAGCAGACGCAGCATGTCCTGGATACCGATGTCATCGGGTTTGGCGACCCACAGCGTCACCCCGAGCGCCAGCCAGACGAACACCAGCGCCGCGGCGATCCCGGCCGGGATCATCCACCACTGCTCGGCCACGTCGCCCGCCCTCGTATCGTCGAGTGATGAGCGTACGGCCGACACCGGAAAAACCGGGCCCAGGGCAGGAATCGGTGTGGGACTATCCCCGCCCGCCGCGGCTCGAGGTGTTCGACGGCAGGATCACCGTCGAACTCGGCGGCCAGGTGATCGCCTCGACCGACCGCGGTTGGCGAGTACTCGAGACCAGCCACCCGCCGACCTACTACCTGCCGCCCGAGGCGTTCATCGAGGGGGCGTTACAGGCGGCCCCCGGTTCGTCGTGGTGTGAATGGAAGGGCCAGGCCCGCTACTACGACCTGGTGAGTGGGACCACGGTCGCGCCCAAGGCGGGCTGGACCTATCCGAGTCCAACCCGGGGTTTCGAACCCATCGCGGGCGCGATCGCCGTCATGGCGGCCCAGGTCGACCGCTGCACCGTCAACGGGGAGAAGGTGATACCGCAGCCGGGCGGCTTCTACGGAGGCTGGATCACCAGTTGGGTCGTCGGCCCCTTCAAGGGCGTTCCGGGGTCGATGGGCTGGTAACGCCCGCGCGGTCCGAAACATGCCGGAAACGTGAATGCCGCATGTTAGAAACACCGCGCCGACATTCTCGTCGGGACCGTCGAAGGAGCCGGACTTGGATTCGATCGATCCCGCCGCCACCGCCTGGCTGCTGACCAGCACCGCACTGGTGCTCTTGATGACACCCGGGCTCGCCATCTTCTACGGCGGCATGGTCCGTACCACCGGTGTGCTCAACATGATCATGATGAGCTTCATCGCGATCCCACTGGTGACGGTCACCTGGCTGCTGGTGGGTTATTCGCTGGCGTTCTCCGGCAACAGTCTCGGCGGCGTGATCGGCGACCTCGCCCACGTCGGGATGGCCGGAATCGGCCCGGGCACCGTGCACGGCTCAGTCCCTGAATTGCTCTACGCCACCTTCCAACTCAGCTTCGCGATCATCACCGCGGCCCTGGTCAGCGGTGCGATAGCCGACCGGGCCAAGTTCGCCGCCTGGATGGTGTTCGTACCGGTGTGGGCGATTCTGGTGTATTCGGTTGTGGCCCATTGGGTCTGGGCCCCCGGCGGCTGGCTGTACAAACTCGGGGTACTTGACTACGCGGGCGGCCTGGTGGTCGAGATCGTTTCCGGGGCTTCGGCGCTGGCGCTGGCGCTGGTTCTCGGCCCGCGCATCGGGTTCAAAGTCGACGCGATGCGCCCGCACAATCTCCCGTTCGTGTTGCTCGGTGTCGGGCTGCTGTGGTTCGGCTGGTTCGGGTTCAACGCCGGGTCCGCGCTGGCGGCCAACGGCGCGGCGGCCGCGATCTTCCTCAACACTCTGGTCGCGGGGTGCCTGGGCATGCTCGGCTGGTTGTCGGTCGAGCAGATTCGCGACGGCAGGCCGACGACCTTCGGCGCCGCATCGGGTGTCGTCGCCGGCCTGGTCGCCATCACCCCGTCCTGCGGGACGGTGAACACCCTCGGCGCCGCCGTCGTCGGGGTCGCGGCCGGCATCGTCTGCGCCTTCGCGATCGGGCTGAAGTTCCGGTTCGGCTACGACGATTCACTCGACGTGGTCGGTGTGCACTTCGTCGGCGGGGTGGTCGGAGTGCTACTGATCGGATTCCTGGCCACCGCGGTCATGACGGGCGGTCCGCAGGGCCTCTTCTTCGGCGGCGGCCTGGCCCAGCTGGGCAAGCAGGCGCTGGCGATGGTGGTCGTCGCGGCGTACGCCTTCGCGATGTCCTTCGGGCTGGCCAAACTGATCGACCGGATCATGGGGTTTCGGCTCAGTCCCGAAGACGAGATGGCCGGTGTCGACTTCACCCAGCATGCCGAGACGGCGTACGCCGAAGGCGTGCACGGCCATCAGCCGCTGCGCCGACCGCTGTTCGGCGACAACCGTCCGCGCTCCGGCAACGCCGACGAGGACTGACTAGTCAGCCACGGTTGAACACCGGCGGGCGCTTCTCCAGGAAAGCCTGCAGGCCCTCGGCCATATCGGGTGTGCCCAACGTGGCATGGAAGGCGGCGCGCTCGTCGCGCAGGGACTCCTCGAGCGTCTTCTCCTCGCCGGCCACCAGGCAGCGCAGGATCGCCGCCACCGCGGTGCGCGGCATAGCGGCCAGTTCCTCGGCGAGGTCGACGGCACGGCTTTTCAGCTCCGCCAGGGGCCACACCTCGTTGACGAGGCCGATCTCCAGCGCCTGGGGGCCGGTCAGAGTCTTGGCCCGCAGGATGAGGTCGACAGCGCGGTTGCGGCCGATGCGCCGAGCCAGCCGTGCGCTCCCACCCCATGCCGGCACCGAACCGAGGTGCAACTCGGGCAGGCCGATACGAGCACCCTCCTGGGCCGCGAACCGGAAGTGGCAGGCCAGGGGGAGTTCCAGACCGCCGCCGAGACAGTTACCGAAAAGCGTTGCGATCCAGGGCTTGTCCATGTTCTCCACGGTGGCCAGCACGCGCAGGCGCTGGTCGAGGATCATGTCGACCCGTGCGGGATCACCGAGGTTGGCGACGAGCTCCTTGAGGTTCATGCCCACCGAGAAGTTCTGCTCACCGGCGGCAGTCAGGACAACGGCACGCACCCCCTGGTCGGCTGCGATGTCGGCGACGAGTTCCTCGAATGCGTCCATGAACGCCAGCGTCATCGGGTTGTGCGGGGCCGCGTCGATGGACACGATGGCGACCGCGTCCCGGCGTTGGTAGGCCAGCGAGGCGTCGCTCATCAGTGCTGCGAGACAGAGCCGCCGGCGCGCTTGCGGCGCCGGATGAACACGAAACCGATCACGAACAGTGCCAGGTTCTGGGGCGGATCGGACATGTCGTAGCCGAGGTCCTTGAGAATCCCGATCTCGATGGCGCTCAACGTCCGCACGCCGAGGCCCGTGGAGGTCGAGGCATTCATCAGTTTGGCGTTCGAGCCGGTGAACTTCGTGTCGTCCAGATGCGACATCGAGCTACCGGACTCCCATGGGTTGGGGGTGTACAGGGGCACCGGGTGGCCGTTGTTGGCGGCCATCGCGTTCGCGCCGCCGAAGTAGAGGCCCTGGCTGCCGCCGGTCAAATTGGTGTCGTAACTCGTAAGCCATGTGTAGCTGCCGTCGATCGGATGCGCGCCGGTGGAGGTCACCACGAAGCCGTCGAAGGTGGTCCAGTTGTTGCCGGTGTTGTTTCCGGAGCTGTCGATGACGGACAGGAATCCCAGGGTGTGCACCAGCTCGTGCAACGCAGTGGACTGGAAGTCGTACTGGCCGGACGCCACTGAATCGCCAAAAGCCCAGGAGTAGTTGAAGTTCCAGGTGATCTGGCCGTCCGCGGCTGCCCCGTTGGAGTCCACGCCGGTCTGTATCTTCTTCTGCACAACGGTGTTGTAGAAGCCGGGATCGGTGGAGATGAGGTCGCTTCCCGCCGAGGCCAGCGTCGAGGTGAAGAACGAATACTCGCCGGTGACGTCGTAGGTGATGGTCACCGCCTGGGGGGCCTTGATATAGGACGACAGGTAGATCGCCGTCGACTGCAGTGCTGCGCGGGCGGCGCTGGACCAGTACTGCGCGCCCGAACCGAAGATGAAGTTGAAGCCCACCCGAATCGCGGTGTCGTTCTGCGTCACTGAGACCAGAGCGCCGGTGTTCGGCGAACGCAGCGGGTCCAGCAGGTTGATGTGAAGACCGGTGTCGGTGGCTGCGATGGTGAACGCGTCGACTCCGTCGAACCCGCTCCCGGGTGTGTAGGTGTAGTTGCCTGCGGAATCGACTGCCACGCTGCCGTAGTGGGGATTCTGGGTGACGCTGTAGACGATCGGATCGCCCTCAGGATCGACCGCATTGAGGCTGCCGGTGATTGTTCCGCCGGTTTGGCCGGTGGTCTGCACGGGCGCGACGGTGGGTGCCTGGTTGAAGAAGGTGCGGCGCACCAGCAGCCCGATGCCTTCGAAGAAGGAGCTCACCGAGTTCAGCAGCTTCGTGAAGACGTCGGTGATCGACGATGCCGACGCATCGCCGGTCGGCACCCGTAGGGCGCTGATGTCGTTCGGAGATGTGGCGACAACCGCGGCCGACGGAGTCGAGGAGGTCGAGGAGATCGTGACGACGCCCGTGGAACTGTCCGGTGCGGTCGTCAGGCGGGCCACCACGGACTGCAGGTCTGCCGTGGGGTCGGTGACGGCCGTGACGCCGGCCGGGGCCCGCCGGGTATGGCCGGTGGCGGGCAGGTCGCCGAGCACGGTGCGGGTGCTGACGGTGGTCGAGGTGGTGCGCGCCGACTGGGTGCTGCCGGAGCCGGCCGCCGCGGTCGCCGCCGCCGCGCTCGGGGAGTTCGCGGGACCGGTGTGGGCCGATCGGGCTGAGCGTCCGGTCGACGCGGTACCCGACTTCGCCGGGGCGTCCGCGGTGGAGCTGGCACTCTGGTCGGAGCCGTCTGCCCAGGCGATACCCAGTGCCTGGGGGCCGGCCAAGGACACACCGACGACGAACGCAGCTGCGCTGAATCGCGTGCTGATTCGGGGTGTCGACATTGCTTTTTCCCGCCTCCCCCGACTCCGCGCAGACGGATATCTGCGGTGGCGTCGATTTTAGGGTGCCGAGCCAGCAAACCGACCCGAGACGGCGATAACGGTAGCTGACGGAGCGCGCGCACGTTGTTTGTCCACCGGCCGACCGCGATATCCGAACGGGTCGGCGCCGCGATGCGTGCCGACCGGACAGGTGTGTGGTTTTGAGCGTCAGTCGGCCTGTCCGCTGCGCCGCGATCCCAACCGTGCCGGCCACGATAAGTGAGCTGAACTGGTGCTAACGGTAGGCCAGGGACGGGCTCTTGCCCAGACGCCGGGCCACCGCTAATCTGAACAAGTGTCCGGAACAGTGTTGTGGCGGCGATCGAAGCAGGCGCTCGCCGACGGATCGCCAGGGCGGTGACCTGATATGACCGACCGCCTCACTGGCAAAGTCATGATCGTCACCGGGGCCGGGAGGGGCATCGGTACGGCGACTGCTCGGGCGGTCTTCCTGCCCCGACATTCGCAAGCGGGGAATTGATGCGCTTCACCTTCTCGGATTCGATGACCCGCACGGAATACCTGCCCCGACTTGCAGTGGCCGCCGAGGCGGCGGGCTATGACGGCTTCGCGATCCCGGACTCGATCGGCTACCCGGAGCACTCTGATGCGGTCTACCCGTACACCGCCGACGGCGACCGCAGCTTTCTGGAGGGCAAGGAGTTCATCGAACCTTTCGTGCTCGCGGGCTATCTGGGCGCGCTCACCACACGTATCCGGTTCAACACCTTCGTGGTGAAGTTCCCGGTGCGCTCACCGGTACTCGCCGCCAAGGAGGCGTTCTCGGTTGCCGCACTGACCGGGAACCGACTGGGCCTGGGCATCGGCATCGGCAGCAGCCCCTACCCCGATGACTACCTGATGGCCGGTGTCGACCCGGCCCACAAAGGCGCTCGGCTCGACGAGGCGATCGACATCTTCCGCGGGCTGGAGACCGGGGCGTTCTTCTCCCACCACGGCCGGTTCTACGACGTTCCGTCGATGAAGGTCTGCCCGGTGCCGACTGCGCCGATCCCTTTGCTGATCGGCGGTCATTCCGACGCCGCGCTGAAACGGGCTGCCACCAAGGCCGACGGTTGGATGCACGCCGGGGGACCCAACGACGCCCTGGCGGCGATGCTCGGCAAGCTCCGGGCTTACCGGGCCGAGGCGGGGCAGACGCACCAGCCCTTCGAGATTCACGCAGCCAGCCGCGACGCCCGCACGGTCGATGGGTGTAAACGATTGGCGGACATGGGAGTCACCGACGTGATCGTCGGCTTCCGCAACCCCTACATCAGAGGCGAGGACCGTCAACCGCTGGAGGACAAGCTGGTCCGGTTGCGGCGATTCGCCGACGAGGTCCTCAGCAAGGTCCACTCCTGAGGGCCACCATGAACAACGTCTTCTATTTCGACTGGCACACCTGGTGGACGCTGATCCTGCTGGTCCGCCAGGAACCCGAGGCGCGCCGCCGCCGCAAGCAGTACCGCACGCTGTGCCTCGTTGTACCGGCGCTGGCAGTGCTGCACACCGTGACGTTCGCGCTCGACCCGATCGTCTTTCCGGCACTGCGCCGCAACGAAATTCACAGGCCGGTCTTCGTCGTCGGTCACGCACGAAGCGGCACGACCTATCTGCACCGCATGATGGCCAACGACCCCCGCTTCTCCTATGTGCTGCTGTGGGAGATGTTCTTCCCCTCGCTCATCGAGAAGAAGGTGCTGCGGGCCATCCTGCGGTGGGATCGGCGCCTCGGCGGACTCCTGCGCAAGCGCATCGACGTCATCGATGCGCGGCTGTTCGCCAAGAGCAACACCGTTCACGAGTCCGGACTGTTCGCTGCGGAGGAGGACGAGTTCCTGCTGACGACGTCGTGCGCCTCGGGGTTCTGGGTGTTGCAGTATCCACAAGCCCAGCATCTGGACTTCTACTACGTCGACGACCGCTGGCCCGACCGCAAGCGGCGGCGGGTCATGCAGTTCTATCGAGAGTGTGTGCGCCGCCAACTGGCGCTCAACGGCCCCGATGTCATGCATCTGTCGAAGGCGCCCATCCACTGCGGCAGGGTGCAGAGCCTCATCGACACTTTTCCGAACGCCAGACTCGTTGTCCCGGTTCGCAATCCCTATGAGACGATTCCCAGCTTCCTCAAACTCATGCAGTTCGCCTGGTCGGCGCGCAAGCGCCCGGAGGCCGAGATGCGCTCGTCGTTCGCGTCCTTCGTCGAATCGTCGTATCACTACTATCAGCATCCGCTGGACGTCCTGGACGCTCACCCGGAGGTGCCGAGCGTGATCGTGAACTACAGCGATCTGGTGACCGATCCAGCCGGGGTGATGCGGCGCGTCTACGACGAGATCGGACTCGACATGGTGCCCGAACAGGCCAGTGCGCTGGCGAAGGAGAAGGGCCGCGAATACCGGTCGGGCCACACCTACAGTCTGGAGGAGTTCGGGCTCGAAGCCGACGCCATCCGGACCCATCTGGCCCCGTTGTTCGATCGTTTCGGTTGGGAGGAAGACCGTGTCGGCTGACCACAGCGGTGAGTTGCGTGCGGCATGGGACGACATGATCGACCGGCTGGGCCACGCCCGCGATGCCCTGGAGTCACCGGAGTTGCACGCCCCGCCGCAGTCCGGGCCGCGTGACCTCGCCGAGGGCTACCGTTACCTGCTCGGCTTCGTCCACTCGGCCATCGAACGGGCATTCTTCGGCGATCCCGAGTTCCCCTACTTTCGCCGCAGCATCCAGGTGCTGGACAAGGCCACCATCGACAACGCCGACGCGATGTACCTCTCCGCCCCGATCGATGGCCGCTTCACCTACCGGATCACCGGCCGGGTGGCCGACAGCCGGCACTGGGGTGGTGGTCCGTGCGCGCCGTCGGGTCCCATTGCGCCGCAATACCTCATCGTCGAAGCCCACACCGGCTACGCCGGTGACAGCGGCGACCTCGCCGAGCTGCAACCTGGCGTTCGGGGCAACACCGGCAAGCTGGACTCCCCGGAGCTGGCGATCGGCGAGGACGGCCGGTTCGAGATCATACTGGCCCCCGAGCGGCCAGCGGACTTCAGCGGAAACTTCATCTCCACCCAGCGGGTGTCCAAGCGCAGCGTTGCGACTTTCCATGCCGAGTTCGTGACGGTTCGAGCGTTGTATCACGACTGGGAGCGCGAAGAGGCCCCCGAGTTGTCGATCGCGCGCCTGGACAAGATCGGTGCGCACCCACCTGCGCTCGACCCAACCGCGGCCGCGAAGGCGATGCGCCGCGTCGGTGAGATCGTCGACAACCAGACCAGATTCTGGAACAAGTTCTACGACGTGGTGCTGGAGGCACACGGCGATCGCAATGGTGACGGCCGGACGTTCATGCCGCGCAACGACTTCAACGCACCGGCCGGGGCGTCGCTGGCCACCGGCGGCGGCCAGAGCACCAACGTCTACTCCGGCGGCATGTACGAGCTGGGACCGGACGAGGTCCTGCTCGTCGACACCGAGGTGTTCGAACCGCCGGCCTACATGGGATTTCATCTGGCCAACGTCTGGGGCGAGTCGCACGACTACGCCAACCACGTCAGCAGTCTCAACGGAACACAAGCCCGCCGCGACGACGACGGTCACTACCGCTACGTCGTCGCGCACCGCGATCCCGGTGTGCCCAACTGGCTGGACACCACCGGGCTGCCGGTCGGGTTCATGACCATGCGCTGGACGTATCCTGCTCCCACGGAACGGCTTCCGGTCGTGACGGTGCGCAAGCTGTCGTTCGCTGAACTCGACGAGCACCTACCCGCATCGACGCCGCGGGTGTCACCCGATGACCGCCGCCAACAGATCCGCATTCGTGCCGAACATGTGCAGCGTCGCTACCGCCAGTACTGAAAGTGACTGTAAAGCAACAGTTTCAGCAGATGAAAGGAAGTGTCATGAGCGAGACATTCACCCGCGACGAGATCAAGGGGTTCTGGGCCCAGTGGCTGGAAGCCAATCGGGAAGCCGAACGTGCCGGTGACTGGGGCGGCATGGCCGACCTCTACCTCGAAGACGCCACCTACGGCTGGATGTTCACCCCCGACGAACACTTCATGGCCATCGGCCGCGATGAGATCCGCAAGTGGGCGCTCGGGACCGAGATGTCGGGCCTCGACGGATGGCACTACGACTACATGGCGACCGTCATGGACGAGGAGAACGCCATGATCGTCGGCTTCTGGCGGCAGATGTCCGGGGTGCCCGACGAGAACGGACAGGAGTACGAGATCCGCGGGATCGGCGGCAGTTGGTTCGGTGTGGCCCGCGACAAGACCGATGGCAAGATCCGCATCGAGTGGCAGCGTGACTGGTTCGATCTCGGGTCGACCGCTCACACCTTCATCCAGGTCGCCAAGTCAGGTAAGGCGCCCAAGCAGTTCCTGGACCGCATCGGTATCCCCATGATGGACATGCCCGGCCGCTACAACTACGCGGATCTGCCGTCGACGCTGTGGCCGCCGCCAGTCGCCGCAGGTCGCTACATCACCCAGAAACCACTGGATAAGTAGTGCCGGCCCAACCACTTTCGGGGCAGGTGGCCCTGGTGACCGGTGCGAGCCGGGGTATCGGGGCCGCCATCGCCAGGCGGCTCGCCGCCGAGGGCGCCACTGTCGCCGTCGCCGCCCGCAGCCTGGACGAGCCCGCGCAGGGCGATGTCGGGGGCACGCTTCGGCAGACCGTCGCCCAGATCGAGGCGGCCGGCGGCCGGGCTGCGGCCGTCCATGTGGACCTCACCTCGCCGGAGTCACGCGCCGCGATGCACGAACGCGTCGTCGCCGAACTGGGGCCGGTGGACGTGCTGGTCAACAACGCGGCCACGGCGTTGTTCGCGCCGTTCACCACTATCTCGGAGAAGCGGCTGCGGCTGATCATGACGATCAACTTCTTCGCGCCAGTCGACCTGTGCCAGCGGGTGATTCCGGCCATGCAGCAGCGCGGCGGGGGCGCCATTCTCAACATCACCTCGCTGTCGGGCGACATCCCGGCCACACCGCCGCCCGACCCCATCTACCACCTGCAGGGCACTGCGTACGGGCCGTCGAAGGCGGCACTGAACCGGCTCAGCGAGGGGCTCGCGTCGGAGTACTACGCCGACTCGATCGTGGTGAATGCGCTGGCTCCACTCAAGGCCGTGCTCACTGAAGGGGTCAAGGCGACGATCGCGCAGGACGCGGTCGCCGCCGACGGTGTGCTCGAACCCGTCGAGGCGATGGCCGAGGCTGCGCTGGCACTGTGTACGAGTCATCGCGACGGGCTCAACGGCGGTGTCTACAAGTCGCTGCCCCTGCTGGAGCAGCTCGGCCGCGCGGTCCGCACCCTCGACGGCACGGAACTGCTGGAGGTCTGAGCCCCCTGTCAGGATTGAACTGACGACCTACGCTTTACAAGAGCGTTGCTCTACCACTGAGCTAAGGAGGCGTTGCGGGTCCCGCAGGGCCCCGCGCCGACTAACAGACTATCGGTTCACGACTCGTCGTCGTCGTGGACCAAGCTGTCGCTGCGGACGCGTTCTGACGAAATCGTCCGGGGCGCGGCATAACGCCGGCGACCCGGGATCGGGATCCGGTCGGCGATGTTGCTCAGCGGGTTGACCACCAGGCTCAGCGTGGTCACCGCCTCGCGCAGCGTCTCGATGGTGGGGGTCAGCGCCTCCAGCCCGGGGGTCAACCGGTTGAGGGTGTCAGCGACGTCAGCCAGCTGCTCCAACGGCCCGTTGCGGGCGGTCAGCTTGTCGATGAGCCCGTCCTCGGCCAGCAGCCGGTCGGCCAGACCTTCCTCGCCCAGCACCCGCTCGAACAGTCCGTCCTCGTCGAGAAGCTGATCCACCAGTCCGCCGGGTGCCAGCGCCCGCTCGAGGCCGCCGCCTTCGGCAGTCAGCCGGTCCAGGACGCCGTCCTCGGCGGTGATCCGGTCGATCAGGCCGCCGGGACGCATCAGCCGGTCCAGTGGACCGTCGGGTGCCAGAGCGCGGCCCAGGGGAGCGTCGTCGTCGAGCAGCTGCGCGATCTTGTTGGCGCGGGCCACCGCGTCCTCGAGCCCGAACATCTGGGCCACCGAGTTCGGTGAGGCCGGTACGCCGGCCTCACCCAGGGTGCGTCTGGTCAGGTCGAGGCCCGCCCGTGCGACGTCGAGCCCGGCCTCCGCGGCGGCCAGGCCGACCCGAACCGGGGTGGTGGCCAGCCCCACCAGCGTTTTCGCCAGGTCCATCCGGCAAGTGTATGGGCGCTCGGATGGCGTTACCGGCGGTATCGCGGAAGTATCAGCAATGCGACTCACAGGAAGCTCACAGTCGCCTGGCAGCATGACTGCACCACTGTAGGAGGAGATTGACAGCATGGCCGCTCCCTCAGTACCTGAAACCAAGCCCGAGGCACGAGTCCTCGTAGTCGACGACGAGACGAACATCGTCGAACTGCTCTCGGTGAGCCTGAAGTTTCAGGGCTTCGAGGTACACACCGCCTCCAACGGGCCCGCCGCCCTGGACCGCGCGCGGGAGGTCCGCCCCGACGCGGTGATCCTCGATGTGATGATGCCGGGCATGGACGGCTTCGGCGTGCTGCGGCGGCTGCGGGCCGACGGTATCGACGCACCCGCGCTGTTCCTGACCGCCCGCGACAGCCTGCAGGACAAGATCGCCGGGCTCACCCTCGGCGGCGACGACTACGTCACCAAGCCGTTCAGCCTCGAAGAGGTCGTCGCCCGGTTGCGGGTCATCCTGCGCCGGGCGGGCAAGGGCGTGGAGGAGCCACGCAACTCGCGGCTGGTGTTCGCCGACATCGAACTCGACGAAGACACCCACGAGGTGTGGAAGGCCGGCGAGCCTGTCTCGCTGTCGCCGACCGAGTTCACCCTGCTGCGCTACTTCGTCATCAACGCCGGCACCGTGCTGAGTAAGCCGAAGATCCTCGACCACGTCTGGCGCTACGACTTCGGTGGCGACGTCAACGTCGTCGAGTCCTACGTGTCGTATCTGCGCCGCAAGATCGACACCGGCGACAAGCGGCTGCTGCACACGCTTCGCGGCGTGGGATATGTGCTGCGGGAGCCGCGATAATCCGGCGCAGCGCGCTACCGCGCGCCGACAATACAACGATGTCGTCCGCCTATCGCCGAGCACTTCCCCTGAGGGTCAGCCTGGTCGCGGCGATGCTGCTGTTGGTCGGCCTCGGATTGTTGGCCTCCGGCGTCGCGGTCACCTCCACGTTGCGCCACGACCTCATCGACCGCGCCGACCAGACGCTGATCGACGCCTCCCGCGGCTGGGCGCAGGCCCCGCGCCGCAACATGCCGCCCCCCGACGAAGGACCAAACCCGGCCCGCCCGCCGTCGAACTTCTACGTCCGCGGCGTCGACACCGACGGCAACGTGTGGATGGCCGTCAACGACCGTGACGCCGAACCCGCACTGCCCGACGACAACAACGTCGGGGCCGTCCCGGTGACCATCGGCTCGCTGGAAGGGTCGCCGGTGCAGTGGCGGGCGGTGTCGGTTCGCGGACCCAGCGGCGAGCTGACCACCGTCGCGATCGACCTGTCCGACGTCCAATCCACCGTGCGCTCGCTGGCCTGGTCGCAGGTCGCCATCGGTACGGCGGTGCTGGTGGTCCTCGGCGTGGTGGGCTATTGGGTGGTGCACCGCAGTCTGCGCCCGCTGGTGGAAGTCGAGCGCACCGCCGCCGCGATCGCCGCCGGAGAGCTGGATCGCCGTGTGCCCGAACGGGATCCGCGAACCGAAGTCGGACGGCTGTCGTTGGCGCTCAACGGCATGCTAGCTCAGATCCAGAGCGCGATGGCGTCCTCGGTGGCCTCCGCCGACCATGCCCGCATGTCCGAGGAGCGGATGCGACGGTTCATCACCGACGCCAGCCACGAACTACGCACACCGCTGACCACCATTCGCGGATTCGCCGAGCTGTATCGCCAGGGTGCGGCCAAGGACGTCGAGATGCTGATGTCGCGGATCGAAAGCGAATCCCGCCGGATGGGTCTGCTCGTCGACGACCTGCTGCTGCTGGCACGCCTGGACGCCCAGCGTCCCCTGGAGCGCCGCCGCGTCGATCTGCTGGCGCTGGCCAGCGACGCTGTGCACGACGCGCAGTCGATCGCACCGAAGCGCACCATCACGATGGAGGTCTTCGACGGCCCCGGCATACCCGAGGTGCTCGGCGACGAGGCCCGGCTGCGCCAGGTGCTGGGCAACCTGATGGCCAATGCCCTGCAGCACACTCCGGAGTCGGCGCGGATCACCGTGCGGGTCGGCACCGCCGACGACGACGCAGTGATCGAGGTCGCCGACGAGGGACCCGGCATGACACACGAGGACGCTCAGCGGGTGTTCGAGCGGTTCTACCGCACCGACTCGTCGCGGGCCCGGGCCAGTGGTGGCACCGGGCTGGGTCTGTCGATCGTCGACTCGCTGGTGTACGCCCATGGCGGGCGGGTCACCGTGAGCACCGCCCCCGGCCAGGGGTGTTGTTTCCGGGTGAGCCTGCCGCGCATCGCCGACGTGCCCGTCGCGATTGGCTGAGACGCCCGCGTCAGCCCAGTTCGGCAAGCGCCGCTTTGATCCTGGCCTGCGCATCATCCAACGATTCCGGCGACGGGTTGCGGTCGACGTGGGCGAACCCGAAGTCGGCCAGGTCGTGGGCGGGAAACACGTGCACGTGCAGGTGCGGAACCTCGAGGCCGGCGATGATCAGCCCGGCCCGCTGCGCCCCGAAGGCCGCGCACACAGCCTTGCCGATCTTCTGCGAAACCGCCATCACCGAGTTGAGGACGGCTGGCTCGAGGTCCTGCCACTGGTCGACCTCGGCGCGCGGCACCACCAGGGTGTGCCCGTGGGTCATCGGTTCGATCGTCAGGAAGGCGACGACGTCGTCGTCCTCGTAGACGAAACGTCCGGGCAGCTCGCGGTTGATGATCATGGTGAAGACTGACGCCATGCCGCCCAGCATAGGAGAGGGCTCCGAGGTGTCTGCCGGGGAGCGCACGGCTGGCTCACAGCAAGCTGTCAGACGCGGCCCAGTCTGGTGGCAGCTAGGGGCGACAGCATCGTCGATATGGCCGACACCCTGCCGGGCGAGTTGACGACTGCTCAAACCCGCTCCGCAGGCGGTGACGCTGTCCACTACGTGCTCGACATCGTCGTTCCCGTCTACAACGAGGAACACGATCTGCCGGCCTGCGTGCACCGGCTGCACGACTACCTGAGCGCACATGTGCCCTACCGGGCGCGAATTGTCATTGCGGACAACGCAAGCACCGACACCACCCTGGCGGTGGCAAACGGATTGGCCGCCGAGCTTGCCGATGTCGCCGTGCTGCACCTGGATGCCAAGGGCCGCGGTGGTGCGCTGGCGACAGCGTGGCTATCGTCGCCTGCCGATGTGGTGGCGTACATGGACGTCGACCTGTCGACGGATCTCTCGGCACTGATGCCGTTGGTGGCCCCGCTGGTCTCCGGCCACTCCGACATCGCGATCGGCTCGCGGCTGGCGGCCTCGGCTCGGGTGGTGCGCGGCACCAAACGCGAGTTCATCTCCCGCGGATACAACTTGCTGCTCCGTGGGGCATTGGGCGCCCGGTTCTCCGATGCCCAATGCGGTTTCAAGGCCATGCGCGCCGACGTCGCGCGCCAGCTGCTGCCGCTGGTGGTCGACACCGGCTGGTTCTTCGACACCGAACTGCTGGTGATCGCCGAGCGCGCCGGGCTGCGAATCCACGAGGTGCCCGTCGACTGGGTGGACGACGCGGACTCCCGGGTGGACATCGTGGGCACGGCTATCGCAGACCTTCGCGGCTGCTGGCGGGTCGGGCGTGCCCTGGCCACCGGTGCGCTGCCGTTGCGCGAACTGCAGCACGCGCTGGGCCGCGAACCTCTGGTGCCCGGGGTGCCCCGAGGCATGGTCGGCCAGCTCCTGCGGTTCGGGCTGATCGGCATCGCCAGCACCATCGCCTATGCGCTGCTGTATCTTTCGCTGCACGAAGAGCTCAAGGCCCAAGCCGCCAACCTCACGGCGCTGCTGTTGACAGCCCTGGTCAACACCGCCGCCAACCGGGCCTTCACCTTCGGTATCCGGGGCCGGGCCGGTGCCGCCCGGCACCACCTGCACGGGCTGCTGGTGTTCGGATTCGGGCTGGCGATCACCAGCGGATCGCTGTACCTGCTGCACCGCTTCGACCCGACCGTGGACAAAGTCGTCGAGCTGTCGGTGCTCGTGGTCGCCAACCTGATTGCGACCGTCGCGCGGTTCCTGGCGCTACGTCAGGTGTTCGGCCGACCCCGATGACCGTCACCGCCGAACCGGCGCTCCTGGCCGACACCGCCGAAGCCGCCGAGCCGGCTCGCGTTCCGTGGCAGCGGTGGGCGCTGGTGGTGTTGCTGGCGGGCACCGCGGTGCTCTACGGGTGGGGGCTGGACCGCTCCGGGTGGGCAAACGCGTTCTATTCGGCTGCAGCGCAAGCAGGTTCGGTGTCCTGGAAGGCCTTCCTGTTCGGGTCGTCGGACGCCGCGAACTCGATCACCGTCGACAAGCCGCCACTGTCGCTGTGGCTGCCCTCGCTGGCGGTCCGCGTGTTCGGGCTCAACTCGTGGAGCATCCTGTTGCCGCAGGCTCTGATGGGTGTCGCATCGGTGGCGCTGCTGTGGGATACGGTCCGGCGCCGCTTCGGCGAGACGGCAGCGCTGACCGCCGGTCTGGTGCTGGCGCTGACGCCGGTGGCCGTCTCGATCTTCCGCTACAACAACCCCGACGCCTTGCTCGTCGTGCTGATGCTCGCCGCCGTCTGGGCGATGCTGCGGGCGATCGAAGACGGCCGGCTGCGCTGGCTGCTGCTGTGCGGCGGATGCGTGGGTCTGGGCTACCTCACCAAACAACTCGAAGTCGCGTTGGTGTTGCCGGCGTTAGCCATCGGCTACCTGTGGGCCGGGCCGCGGTCCCTGGCGATCCGGGGGTCACACCTGCTTGCCGCGCTGGGGGCAGCCGTCATGGCGGCGGGGTGGTGGGTGCTGCTGGTGGAGCTGTGGCCGGTTGGTGACCGGCCGTGGATCGGCGGCACGCAGCACAACTCGATCCTCGAGCTGACGTTGGGCTACAACGGCTTCGGCCGTCTCAACGGCGACGAGCCCGGCAGTGTCGGGGCCCTCGGCGTGAGCTCGTCGATACACCCCGGCGGGCGCACCGCGGCCCATCCGTGGGGGCAACCGGGTGTGGGCCGGCTCTTCGAGCCCGCCCAGATCGGCGGTATCGGCTGGTTGCTGCCCACCGCGCTGGTTCTCGCCGTGGCGATGCTGATCTGGCGGGCCCGCGCGCCGCGGCACGACCTTGCCCGCGCCGAGGTCGTGGTTTGGACGCTGTGGCTGGTGACCACCGCGACGGTGTTCAGTTTCATGGCCGGAATCTTCCATCCCTACTACACCGTCGCGCTGGCCCCGTCGATCGCGGCGATCGTCGGCATCGGAACGTCGGTGTGCTGGCAGCACCGCCACAACATCTGGGCCAGAGTGACATTGGCGGTGGCTGTGGCACTGAGCGTGCTCACCGCAAACCTGACGCTCACCGGCTCTGTCACCTTCCAGCCGTGGCTGCGGTGGGTGGTCGTCGCCGGTGGGGTGGTGCTCGGCTGCTGGCTGGTAGCCGGTGCGCCCTGGAGCAGTCGGCGCCTGATGGGGTACGTGATGCCTGTGCTGGCCGCGATGGTCCTGCTCGGTGGGCCGGCCGCGTACAGCCTCACCACTGTGTCCCATGGTAATTCGGGAGCTCTGCCGATCGCGGGGCCGGCACCGCACTTCGCGACCGCTATGACCAAGGGGGTCGCGGTCGTCCCGCGCGCTCAGATCACCGCCGCCGAGGGGCCCGGCTTTCTGTTGCCCGCCGGGGTTCCGGGGCACGCCGCCCATCTGGTGGGTTGCTCGCTGCTGGACTCTGGTGAACCCGATCCTCAGCTCGTCGGACTACTCGACGCCCACGCCGACGCCTACACCTGGGTGGCGGCAACCATCGGATCCACCTGTGCCGCAGGCTATCAGCTGGCGACCGGACACCCGGTGATGCCGATCGGTGGATTCAACGGCACTGATCCGGCCCCGGCGCCGGATCAGTTCCTCCGCTTGGCGCTGTCCAAACGGATCCACTACTTCATCGTCACCAATGCGATCCATGAGGACAAGTGGGGTCATCTCGACACCAATGCCTTGATCCAGCAATGGGTTCAGCGTAACTTCACCCCGATGCGGGTGGGGCGGGTGGAGGTCTACGACCTGACCCGATAGGTCAGGTGAGCATCGCGGCGATCTCGTCGAGCGACCATGGCGGCGAGTCGTGATGGTCGCGGTAGCCCAGCAGGCTCGGTGCGGGGCGGTCGAAGCGGCCGACGAAACCGCCTGCGGCGATGAAGATCTGGCCGGTCACCGCGGCGGCCAGATGGCTGCACAGATAGGCGTAGGTCGGTGCCACATACTCCGGCGGTGCGGCGTCCAGCGCCCCCTGTGCACTGACCTCGTCGAGCATGCCGCGTCTGCGGAGGGTGGCGATCTGCTCCTCGTACTCGGTTCCGGTGGACAGCCGGGTCTTGGCCCCCGGGCACACCACGTTGGCGCGCACCCCGTGCTCGGCCAACTCCGCGGCGAGCGCCATGGTCAGCGCGTTCACCGCGCCCTTGCCCGCCGGGTAGCCGGTGCCGCCGTAGTCGCCGAGGAAAGCGAACGAACTGGTGTTGACGATGGATCCGCGACCACGTGCCGCCATCTTCGGGGCGGCGGCCCGGCATGTGGCGAACACGGTGCCCAGGTGGACGTCGATGAGGTCGCGGAACTGCTCGGGTGTCACGTCGAGGATCGACGAACCAGGCGGTTCCGCCGTCCCCGCGCAGTTGACCAGAGCATCGATTGCACCGAACTCGTTCTCGCACAACGCGATCAGCTGCTCTGCAACGCAGCCGTCGGCAGCCGATCCGGCATGGGCGACGGCCCGGCCGCCGGCTTCGGTGATGGCTACCACCGTGGCGGCGACGGCGTCGGCGTCGCGGCCGTTGACCACGACACCGGCGCCGTACTCGGCGAGCTTGGCCGAGACGGCGGCGCCGATCCCGCGTGACCCACCGGCGACGACGACGCCGAGGCCGGCTAGCGGCCCGTCACTCACCGTCAGTGGGGGCCTGGGTGAATGAGGCGGTCCCAGCTTCCCCTGACCTCCGCCGGCGCTGGCGCGCCAACTCCGGTCAGCCTCACTGAACCGCCTGACCGAACTGCATTCCGTCCATGTTCCAGTAGCCGCGCATATTGACGATCAGACCTTCGTCGTTGACGCGGTAGGTGAACACCCCGCGTACGGTGCTGGTCAGCCCGCCTTCGAACTGGCTGCGCAGCACCAGGATGTGCGCCACCTCCAGCGGTGAACTCGACGGGAAGGTTTCCTCGCAGGTGACCCGCAGGTTGTTGATCGCGATATTGGTGTCGTAGAACGCCGCGACGGCCTCCTTGCCGCGAACGCCCAGGCCGTCGGGGTTGGTGATGGCCTGGCCGATCGGGTCCTCGATCACGACGTCGTCGGCCATCAGGCCCAGCCAGCCCTCGCGGTCGTGCGACATGACCGCACGCCACGAGGCCTGAGATGCCGCCAGGGCCGGGGGGATGTCAGTTGTCTTCTGCGACATGACGACTCAGATCAGCGATCTTCGTCGGTGTAGCGGATGACGCCGCGGATGTTGCGGCCCTCCAACATGTCCTGGTAGCCCTCGTTGATCTGCTCGAGGCGGTACTGGCGAGTGACCATGTCATCGAGGTTGATCCGGCCCGCCTTGTACATCGACAGGATCTGCGGGATGTCGTAGTGCGGGTTGCCGCCCCCGAAGATTGTGCCCTGCAGGTTCTTCTGCATCAGGGTCAGCATCGCCAGGTTCAGAGTGACGTTGGTGTCGAGCATGCTGCCGATGGCCGTCATCACGCAGGTGCCGGACTTGGCGGTGATGTTCATGTAGTTGTCGACGTCGGCACCGTGCACCTCGCCGACGGTGACGATCACCTTCTTGGCCATGAAGCCCTGGGTGACCTCGGCGATCCCGCCCATGGCCGACTCGATGTCGGGGTAGACGTGGGTGGCGCCGAACTTCAGCGCCTGATCGCGCTTCCATTCCACCGGGTCGATGACGAAGATGTGGCGGGCACCGCTGATGACCGCGCCCTGCAGCGCCGACATGCCGACGCCGCCGACGCCGACGACCGCGACGTCTTCGCCCGGCTTGATCTGCGCGGTGTGGGTGGCCGAGCCGTAGCCCGTGGTGACACCGCAGCCCACCAGGCAGGCCACCTCGAAGGGGATCGACGGATCGATCTTCACCACCGAGGATTCGTGCACCACCATGTAGGGCGAGAAAGTGCCCAGCAGCGTCATCGGGAAGACCGGCAAGCCGTCGGCGGTGTGGATGCGGTGGGTGCCGTCGGAGATGGCCGTGCCGGCCAGCAGACCCGCACCCAGATCGCAGAGGTTGCGCAGCCCGGCCTGACACGACGGGCATTTACCGCAGGACGGGATGAAGGACAGCACCACGTGGTCGCCCACGGCGACGTCCTCGACACCCTCGCCGACCTCGACGACGACGCCGGCGCCCTCATGGCCGCCCAGCACCGGGAAGCCGAACATCGGGATGCCGCCGGTCACCAGGTGGTGGTCGGAGTGGCACATGCCCGAGGCTTCCATCTGGATCTTGACCTCGCCTTTAGCCGGGTCCCCGATCTCGATTTCCTCGATCGCCCATGGCTGGTTGAACTCACGGATGAGTGCACCTTTTGTCTTCACTGCGAACCTCCACTCGCAAACCCATCCCCGGTGAGTTCCGAGGATGCCGGCGTGGCCGGATGGTCAATCAAGGACAAGTTAGAACGTGTTCCTGTTCTGCGGTCCATTATGACCTGTGTCACGCCCGCGGTGTACCGCGGGGCGGGATACTTGACAGGTGTCGAGAAAATTACCAGATCGGGACGGGAGCTTCGCCGATCGGGTAGTAGCCCGGTAGCTTCTCGCCGGCCAGGCTGCGCTCGATTCGCTCAGACATTCCCTTGGACAGCTTGCCGTCCTGCATCAGCTTCAAATACAGCTTCTGCACGTGGCCGAAGTCGAAGAAGTCGCGCTGCCATTCGATCTTGGCAACCCCGTCCTGGTCGACGAGCCGGAACCAGCTTCCGCCGATGCCGTAGATCTCCGAGGAGTTGCCGTCGGCATCGGTGGCGACCTGCTTCCAGAAGCCGACGACCTCGCCGATCTTGTCGTCGATGATCACCTTCTGGTACGGGTAGCTCCAGCCGTCCAGGCCGAACATCTCCAGACCCAGTGCGATGTCGCGGATCTCGTCGATGCCGACGCACATCACGTCTTCCTTCGGGCCGATATTCCAGCCGTAGGTGGCGTCGGCGGTGTAGAAGTCCGCCAGCCCGGTCCAGTCGCCCTTCTCCTCGGCGACCCGGTTGGCCTCCAGCCAGCGCTCGACGAAATCTTCCAGCACCTCACGGGGCAACGACGGCATTGTCAGTCCTTTTCTCGAATGGATAGTGCTCGGGTGGGACACATTTCGACGGCAAGCTCGATCTGCGCGCGTGCCTCGTCGGGGGGTTCGTTGTCGAGGATCTCGACCGGTCCGCGCTTGGGCACCCGGAAGTAGTCGGGTGCCTCCAGCTCGCACATGGCGTGCCCCTGGCACAGGTCCTCATCGAGTTCCACGCGGTAGCTGCCCATCGTCTGACTCCTAGGAGGTGCGCTTGCGGTAGCGGACGCGGGCCGGGCGGGCCAGCTGGACGACCATCTTGGAGTGGTCGTTCTGGTAGCTGTCCGGTTCCTGCGCCATCTCGAACTCGTACTCGCGCAACAGGACCGAGAAGATCGCCTTGATCTGCATCTGCGCGAATGCCGCACCGACGCAGCGGTGGCGGCCGGCGCCGAACGGAATCCAGGTCCAGCGGTGCAGGACGTCGGCTTCCATCGGTTTGTCGTAGCGGGTGGGGTCGAAGCCGTCCGGGTCGGGGAAGTCCTCCGGGATTCGGTTCGAGATGGCGGGGGAGGCCGCCACCAGGTCACCCTGGTGGATCGGATAGCCCTCGACCTCGAACTCGCCCTTGGCCACCCGCATCAGGATGATCAGCGGGGGGTGCAGCCGCAGCGTCTCCTTGAGCACGTTCTCCAGTTTCGGAATCTGGCGCAGCGCATGGAAACTCACCTCCTGACCGTCGGAGTACAGGTCATCGAGTTCCTGTTGCACCTGGGCGTACACCTCGGGGTGGCGCAGCAGCTCGATCAGCGTCCACGACGAGGTTCCCGAACTGGTGTGGTGCCCGGCGAACATCAGCGAGATGAACATGCCGGTGATCTCGTTCGCCGTGAACTGGGCGTTGCCGTCACCGTCCTTGATCGACACCAGGACGTCGAGCAGGTCGCGGTCGCTCTTGTCCTTGGGCGGGTTGGCGATCCGCTGGTCCATGACGCCCTGCACCAGCTCGACCAGTCCCGCGCGGGCTTCGTCGCGGATGCGGAAGCTCTCGATGTCCAGGTACGGGTCCACGTAGCAGAGCGGGTCGGTGCCCCGCTCGAGCAGGTGGTAGTAGTTGGCGAAACGCGAGTCCAGCTGGTTGCGGAACTTCGGTCCGATGAGGCAGGCCGTGGAGGTGTAGATGGTCAGCTCTGCGAAGAACTCGAGCAGGTCGATTTCGCCGGAGTCGCCCCAGTTTTCGATCATCTTGCGCACTTCGCGCTCGATCGTGACAGCGTGGCCCTTCATGTGGTCGCCGCGCAGTGCGGTGTTGTGCAGCATCTCCGCGCGACGCTCGGGGCTGGCGTCGAACACGACACCCTCACCGAAGATCGGCGTCATGAAGGGGTAGGCCTCGGCCTGGTCGAGATCCTCGTCGGAGGACCGGAAGAAGAACTCGTTGGCCTCGGCACCGGTCAGCAGGATGACCTTCTTGCCGGCCAGCTGGAACCAGCCCACGTCTCCGCACTCCTCGCGGATCCGCTTCATCAGGCCGATCGGGTCGGTGCGGAACTCCTCGAGGTGGCCGTGTTCCTCCTCGCCGCCCGAAACCCGCCTTACTTCTTTCAGAGAGCTGGTCACGATTCCTCCCGATACTTCAGTTGTTGACGTTCTTTGGGCGCGTCGGACAACGGCGCCTCCGGCTGCACTTCGATCGACACGATGAACCCGCCGCGCGGGGTCTCGGCGACGAAGGAGATCGCGCGGGCCAGATCGGCTGCGCGCAGGAAGTAATCGTGGCGGGCTTGGCCCCACTTGGCCCAGTCCTCCAGCGCCGGGCCGATCAGCTCGCCCGGGAGGCTCCAGCCCATCGAGGTCTTGGTCGGGCCGGGGTGGACGATCGACGCACGGACGCCGGTGCCCTCCAGCTCCATCTGCAGGTTGGTCACCATCGCCACCAGACCGGCCTTGGCCGCGCCGTAGGCGCCCATATGCGGGCGCTGCCGCAGCGACACGTCGGAACCGACGAAGATGACGTCACCGCGCTGCCGGTCGATCATTCCGGGTAGCACCGCATTCGCCAGGCGGAAGGCACCGACGAGGTGGATCTGCAGCTGGGAATCGAAATCGTCGGGGCTGATCTCGTAGAGCCGGCCGAAGTAGGTGTCACCGGCGCCGGCCACGAGCACCTCGATCTCACCGAGTGCCTCGGTGGCTCCGTGCACGAATCCCTTGACGGAGTCGGCGTCGGTGACGTCGAGCGGAAGTGCCACGGCCTCACCGCCGTTCGAGCGGATCTGGTCGACGAGCTCCTGGCACTTCTCGACACGGCGGGCGCCGAGGGCGACCGGGAAGCCGCGCGAGGCCAACTCGAGTGCGGTCGCCGCGCCGATGCCGGACGATGCGCCGGCGACGAGAGCCGGCCGGCGGGCTGGGTTCGGTTCGAAACGGGGCATCAGGCCTTCTTCACGGTGATCGGCACGTTCGCGAAACCGCGGACGTTGCTGGAGTGGACACGGACCGCATTGGCTTCGTCGATCTCGTAGGAGCGGATGCGTTTGAAGAACTCCTCCAACGCCATCCGGGCCTCCATCCGGGCCAGGTGCGCGCCGAGGCAGAAGTGCGCGCCGGAACCGAAACTGAGCAGCTTGGAACCGATGTCGCGGCCGATGTGGAAGGCGTCGGGTTCGTCGAATACCCGCTCGTCACGATGGGCGGCACCCGGTACCAGCAACAGCACGTCACCGTCATGCAGGGTGGTGCCGTAGTACTCGATGTCCTTGACGACCGTGCGGGCCAGGATCTGGCTGGAGGTGTCGTAGCGCAGTGTCTCCTCCACCCACAGCGGAACCCGCGAGTGGTCGGCGTGGACGGTAGCCAGCTGATCGGGGTTCTTCCAGCCCCAGAAAGCGGCATTGCCAAGCAGTTTGGTGGTGGTCTCGTTGCCGGCGACGACCATCAGGAACAGGAACGCCATGATCTCGTCGTCGGTCAGTCGGTCGCCGTCGATCTCGGCTTCGATCAGGGCTGTCGTCAGATCGTCGTGCGGCTTCTTACGGCGCTGGGCCACCATGTCGGCGTAGTAGACGAACAGGTTGATCGAGGCCTCGATGGCGGCGGGGGGGACGTCGGCCACCCCGTCGTCGCGGTGCATCACGCCGTCGGCCAGCGCACGCAGGTGCTGACGGTCCTCCTTGGGCACCCCGACGAGCTCCGAGATCACGTCCATCGGCAGCTTGCCGGCGAATTCGGTGATGAAGTCGAAGCTTTCGCTCTCCAGGGCGGCGTCGAGGTGCTCGGTGGTCAGTTGCAGCACGCGGGGCTCGAGCTCGCGGATACGCCGCGGCGTGAACCCTTTGGACACCAGGGTGCGCAGGCGCAGGTGGGCGGGGTCGTCCATGGCCAGAAACGACATGGTGCGGTGCGCTTCAGGCGTGCGGGAGATCGGGTCGAGTGACACCCCGAGCTTGTTCGACAACGCGACGGTCTCACGAAAAGCCTTGTGCACGTCGGCATGCCGTGTCAGCGCCCAGAAGTTGCGTTCCTCGTTGCGGTACAGCGGCGCCTCGTCGCGCAGCCGCTTGTAGTACGGATACGGGTCCTCGTGGAAGTCGTAGTCATACGGGTCGAGGACCAGCTCGACGGGCCGTTCTCCGGTCGCAGCGGGCATCAGTTTTCGTCTCCCAGAATCAAGCCGACCACGTAGGACATCCGGTCGGCAACTTGGTGATAGGTCAGGGTGCCGCTGCCGGCGTGCACGAGCGCGCCGTAGTACGTCATCTCCAGCGCCGAGACGATCCGCGGATCGGAATCGGGGCCGAGCGCGGACTTGATGCGTTTGTGGATCTCGGCGCCGATACGGTCACGCACCGGGCGCACCCCGGCGTCGTTGGACAGCACGGCGGTGGTGCAGGCGACCGCCACCTCGGGTTCGTCGGCGATCACCAGTGCCAGGCTGCGCAGCGCCTGCTCCACCCGGCGAAGTCTGGTGTCGTTGACATCGGTGAAGAACGGCGCCTGCTTGACCAGGTCGAGGTACACCTCGGCGATCAGATGGTTTTTCGACGAGAAGTAGGTGTAGGCCGTCGCCGGTGCGACCTTGGCCCGCGCCGCGACCGCACGCACGGTCAGGTCGGAGTAGGACGTTTCCCGCAGCATTTCGACGCCGGCGCGCAGCACTTTGCGGAAGGTCTCTTCCTGGCGGCGGTTGCGCGGAACGTCGGAACCGTCACGTGTGACGGCTACCACGGTATCGCTGGACACATGTCCAAGATATCGGTGCAGGCGTCGGATAAGCAAGCGCAGCGGTCAAAGTACCTGTTCAGTGGCTATGTATCGGCGTAGCCGGGAAGGACCTTGCACCGCGCCCGGGTCTACGACTAAGGTTCGACTGACTAATTCTCGGACATGTGTCCAACGAAAAGGCGGGAGTCGCGGATGGCGATAGCAGCCGACAACAGCAGCGATCTCTTCATCGACGGGAAGTTCGAAGCGGGCGGAAACGGCCGGTATCCGACGATCAACCCGGCGACCGAAGAGGTGCTGGGCACGGCCGCCGACGGCGATGCCGCGGACATGGACCGGGCCATCGAGGCCGCGCGCCGCGCCTTCGACACCACCGACTGGTCGACCAACACCGAGCTGCGGGTGCGCGGTATCCGGCAGTTGCGCGATGCGATGAAGGCCAACATCGAGCAGCTGCGCGACCTCACGATCGCCGAAGTGGGCGCCCCGCGGATGCTGACGTCGGCGGCCCAGCTCGAGGGCCCGGTCGACGACCTGTCGTTCAGCGCCGATACCGCCGAGGCCTACGAGTGGCGCCAGGATCTCGGTGTCGCCGCCCCGATGGGTATCAAGACCCAGCGCACCATCGCGCGGGAGGCCGTCGGTGTCGTCGGCGCGATCACCCCGTGGAACTTCCCGCATCAGATCAACCTGGCCAAGCTGGGCCCCGCGCTGGCGGCAGGCAACACCATCGTTCTCAAGCCCGCGCCCGATACCCCTTGGTGCGCAGCAGTTCTCGGTGAGCTGATCGCCGAGCACACCGACATCCCGCCGGGCGTGGTCAACATCGTCACCTCCGACGACCACTCGGTGGGCGCGCTGCTGTCCAGCGACCCGCGGGTGGACATGGTGTCGTTCACCGGATCCACCAACACCGGGCGCGCGGTGATGGCCGCCGGCGCCGCCACCATCAAGAAGGTGTTCCTGGAACTCGGCGGTAAGTCGGCGTTCCTGGTGCTCGACGACGCCGATCTGGCCGGGGCCTGCTCGATGTCGGCATTCACCGCCTCCATGCATGCCGGACAGGGCTGCGCGATCACCACACGTCTGGTCGTCCCGCGGGCCCGCTACGACGAAGCGGTCGAGGCAGCTGCCGCGACGATGGCCGGCCTGGCCCCCGGCGACCCGAACAACCCTGGAACCATCTGCGGCCCAGTCATTTCCGAGCGACAGCGTGACCGGGTGCAGTCCTACCTCGATCTGGCGATCGAGGAGGGCGGCCGGTTCGCCTGTGGCGGGGGCCGGCCGGCCGGCCGGGACACGGGCTTCTTTATCGCACCGACGGTGATCGCCGGGCTGGACAACAACGCCCGGGTGGCGCGCGAGGAGATCTTCGGGCCGGTGCTGACGGTGATCGCCCATGACGGCGACGACGACGCGGTCCGGATCGCCAACGACTCGCCGTTCGGTCTGTCCGGCAGCGTGTTCAGTGCCGATCCCGAGCGCGCCCAGGCGGTCGCCAACCGGCTGCGGGTCGGCACCGTCAATGTCAACGGCGGTGTCTGGTACTCCGCGGACGTGCCGTTCGGCGGTTACAAGCAGTCCGGCGTCGGCCGCGAGATGGGCCTGGCCGGCTTCGAGGAGTACCTCGAACTGAAAGTCATTGCCACAGCCGTGTAGGTCATGCCGAGTGGCCACTTGTGACACGCGAATCAGTGGAATGCGTGCGCTAACTGGCCACTCGACCCGAGAGAGGAACGCACATGGGACAGTTTGACGAGAAGGTGGCCATCGTCACCGGTGCCGGCGGCGGCATCGGGCAGGCCTACGCCGAGGCGCTCGCCCGCGAGGGAGCGGCCGTCGTGGTCGCCGACATCAACATCGAGGGCGCGCAGAAGGTCGCCGACGGCATCAAGGGCGAGGGCGGCACCGCGCTCGCGCTGCCCGTCGACGTCAGCGACCCGGTTTCGGCCAAGGCGATGGCGGATCAGACGCTCGCCGAGTTCGGCGGGATCGATTACCTGGTCAACAACGCCGCGATCTTCGGTGGGATGAAGCTGGACTTCCTCATCACCGTCGACTGGGACTACTACAAGAAGTTCATGAGCGTAAACCTCGACGGCGCGCTGGTGTGCACCCGCGCGGTCTACCGCAAGATGGCCAAGCGCGGCGGCGGCGCGATCATCAACCAGTCCTCGACCGCGGCATGGCTGTACTCGAACTTCTACGGGCTGGCCAAGGCCGGGGTCAACAGCCTCACCCAACAGCTCGCCACCGAGCTCGGCGGCCAGAACATCCGGATCAACGCGATCGCGCCCGGCCCGATCAACACCGAGGCCAACCGCACCACCACGCCGCAGGAGATGGTCGCCGACATCGTCAAGGGAATTCCGTTGTCCCGCATGGGTGAAGTCGACGACCTGGTGGGCATGTGCCTGTTCCTGCTGTCGGATCAGGCCAAGTGGATCACGGGCCAGATCTTCAACGTCGACGGCGGACAGATTTTCCGCTCATGACGGCCGGCGACGTGAAGGTCGGCTACATCGGGCTGGGAAACCAGGGCGCGCCGATGGCCAAACGGCTCACAGCGTGGCCCGGCGGGCTGATCGTCTTCGACGTCCGGCCCGACGTGATGGCGCCGTTCGCCGAACTCGGGGCCACGCTGGCCGGCAGCGTCGCTGATGTCGCGAACGCCGACGTCATCGAGGTGACCGTGCTCAACGACGAGCAGGTGCGCGATGTGGTCGCCCAGCTCGCGGAGCACGCCAAGCCCGGAACCGTCATTGCCATCCACTCGACCATCGAGCCGAACACGGCCGCTGAATTGGCTGAGCAGTTGCGGCCCAAGGGTATTCACATCGTCGACGCACCGGTCAGCGGCGGCGCCGGTGCTGCTGACAAGGGTGAGCTGGCCGTCATGGTCGGCGCGGACGACGACGCGTACGAACGGGTCAAGCCGGTGTTCAAACAGTGGGCCTCATTGGTGGTCCGCGCCGGTGAGCCGGGCGCCGGCACCCGGATGAAGCTGGCCCGGAACATGTTGACCTTCATTGGTTTTGCCGCCGCCTGCGAGGCCTCCAGGCTGGCCGAGGCGGCCGGAATCGACCTGCAGAAGCTCGGCCGGGTGGTCCGGCACAGCGACGCCCAGAGCGGCGGTCCCGGCGCCATCATGGTCCGCGACGACACCGCACCGCTGGAGTCCGATCACTTCATCTACAACATGTTCATCCACACCCGCGGGCTGGCCGAGAAGGATCTGAAGTTGGCTCTGGGCCTGGGCGAAGCCACCGGCGTGGAACTGCCGCTGGCCGAGATCGCGCTACGAGACCTGGCCGCCGGGCTGGGCGTCCCCCACACGAAGGAGTGACGATGGACGAACTGCGCCGCAAGGGCCTCGAGAAGATGAACGAGGTCTACGGCTGGGAGATGCCCAATATCGAGGGCAACCCGTACTTCGACCTGACCGTCGAGCATCTCTTCGGCAGCATCTGGACGCGCCCGGGTCTGTCGATGCGCGACAAGCGGATCATGACGCTGACCGCCGTCGCCGCCCTGGGCATCGACGATCTCGCCGAGATCCAGTCCAACGCCGCCCTGCACAACAACGAACTCACCGCCGACGAGCTCAAGGAGATGGCGATCTTCTTGACCCACTACCTCGGCTTCCCGCTGGGCTCGAAGTTCGACGGCGCGGTGGGCCGGGTGGTGGCCAAGCGTGCCAAGGCCGCGGAGAAGGGCGAGGGCGAGAATAAGAAGGCCAACGTCAACGCCGCGGTGAAGATGCACAGCGGCAAGAATCTCGAGGACTGAGAGCGGCGCCGATAACACCACGTCGGTTAAGGCAACGGTAAGGAAACGCCCGGATCGCAAACCTTTATCGGGCCGTGTCCTAAATGTGACATCTGTAGACCACTGTTACCAAAGTGAAATGGAGACCTACCCGGTCTCGATGACGGTAGGAGTGGCGATGACTTCCCTGGCCTATGACTCGTGGACCTGCCCGACAATGCTCAGCCTGTGGGAAGAGCCACCCACCAAGCGATCCAACGTCGTTCACCGCGTGTCGAACTGGATCGGCTTCGTCGACACCACGGTCCGGATGTCCTACCCCCTGGTGGCCACCGCGGCCGTCGTCTTCGCCGTCTTGATGTGGCCCGCGCACGATGCGCCGTCGCACCCGGCCACCGTCAATGCGACGACGCCGAGTTCCGTCCCACTGCCGCAGCCGTAGGCGCGTCACGCGTCAGTGCGCCGCCGACCCAGCGGCGCAGGTAGCGCCGCAACTGCACGCCTTGCCGTGGCGGCCGCCCCGGATCGAGGGTGAACGACTGGATGGTCCTGAGCAGATGCTCGGCCAGCTCGGTGAGGTCATCGTCGCCGAATCCCGCTGCGGCCCAATCGACATCGAAGCGGCCCAGCATCGACACACCGAATGCCAGTGCCACGTCGGAGGTGATCTCCGCGCTGAAGGCACCCGCGCGTTCGGGACCCAGCAGCAGACCCATGTGCTTGTCCTGGGGCAGTGCCTCCACCGCCGTCGCAATCGCCTCGGTCACCGCCTCGGCCGGATCGGTCATACCGGCCACGCGCGCCGCGATCCGGTCGAGGAATCCGGTGGTGGCCTGCATGGCCGCGGCCTGGAGCAGCGCGTCGGTGCTGGGGAAGTAGCGGTACACCGTTTGGCGGGTGACGCCCAGGGTGCGGGCGACGTCGGCGATGCTCAGATCGGCGCCGTGGGTGTCGATGGCTTTGTTCGCGGCCGCCAGGATCCGCGCGACGGCCTCGTCGTCGGTTGCGGGCGCTGACCCCGACCAGCCGTGGGTGCGCACCTCAGGCGCCCACTGCTGCTGAGTAACCCACCGCGCCGAAGAACAGCACGACAATGCACAGGCCAAGCGTTCCCACCGCGAACGGCCAGGCGCGCTTGCGGCGGGCGAGCGCGATGATGGTGACGATCATGCCGACCAGACCGACCACGGCGGCCACGCCGAGCGCTGTGAAGACGGCCGTGGCGGCGCCTTCTGCGCTGCACGTCGCCGGCGGGCAGTAGTCGAGGAAGGCCAGCGAGAAGATCCCGAAGAACACTGCCGCTGCGCCCATCAGGATCGTGACCACCATGACGATGATCGAGGTCGTCATGTCGGTGGTCGACCGTTGTGGCGGGGCGGGCGGGGGATAACCCGGGTATCCCGGATACGGCGGGTAACCGGGAGGAGGCGGATAGCCGGGATAGCCCATGACCGGGCATCGTATCGGCGAGCCGACCTCAGTGATACGAGACCGGCAGATCCTTGACGCCGTTGACGAATCCCGACCGCAGCCGCTCGGGCTCGCCGAGCTTGCTGATGTCGGGGATCTGGTTGGCGATCTCGTCGAAGATCAGCTTGATCTCCATGCGCGCCAGGTTCGCGCCCACGCAGAAATGGGCGCCGTTGCCGCCGAAGCTCATATGCGGGTTCGGGTCGCGCAGGATGTTGAACCGGAAGGGCTCTTCGAAGACGTCCTCGTCGTAGTTGGCCGAACTGTAGAACAGGCCGGCGCGCTGGCCCTTGCGGATCGTCACGCCGCCGAGTTCCACGTCGGTGAGTGCGGTGCGCTGGAAGCAGTGGATCGGTGTGGCCCAGCGGATGATCTCGTCGACCGCGGTCGCGGGGCGCTCACGTTTGAACAGCTCCCACTGGTCGGGGTTGTCGAAGAACGCATTGATGCCGTGCGTCATGGCATTTCGGGTGGTCTCGTTGCCGGCCACCGCGAGCAGGATGACGAAGAACGCGAACTCGACCTCCGAGAGCGACTCACCATCGATGTCGGCCTGCACCAGCCGGGTGACGATATCGTCGGCCGGGCACTGCCGCCGCTGCTCGGCCATCGTGTAGGCGTAGCCCATCAGTTCGGCATTGGACACCGTCGGGTCGTTCTCGAAGTCGGGGTCTTCGCTGTTCATGATGCTGTTGGTCCAGTGGAACAGCTTCTGGCGGTCTTCTTCGGGAACCCCGATCAGGTCGGCAATCGCCATGAGCGGCAACGGCATCGCGATATCGTCGACGAAGTTTCCGGAGCCCTTCTCAGCTGCGGCAGCCACGATGTCGCGGGCCGCCAGCGCCAGCTTCTCCTCCAGGGCGGCCACCGAGCGCGGGGTGAACAGTCGCGATACCAGCTTGCGCAGCCGGGTGTGTTCGGGAGCGTCGTGGTTGATCAGTAGGGCCTTGGTGAGCTCGAGGCCTTCTTTGGGGGTGCCTTCGGGGAACCGCATGATGACGCCCTGGGCGTTGGTGGACCACAGATGGCTGTCGCGGGAGATGGCCTTGATGTCGCGGTGCTTGCTGATCACCCAGTAGCCGCCGTCGTCGAAGACGTTGGTACCCGCGGGCTGCTCGTTCCACCACACCGGCGCGGTCTTGCGCAGCTGCGCGAGCTGGGTGACCGGCATGCCCTCCAAAAGGACGTCGGGGTCAGTGAAGTCGAAACCCTGGCCAAAGGGGCAGACACCTGCGGTCATGGCTTACCTCGCGATTCGTGTGATGTAGGGCACCTCATTAGACCATACACCGATGCAAAGTGTGTATGCCCTAGGTGGCCGCGGGGCCGACGCGACCGCGGGTAGGTTCGGCTGATGGCCGACCGCCCCGAACTCGACGAACTGCTGGCGCGACGTGCGTTGACCGAGGATGCGGCGCGACCGGACGCGGTGGCCCGCAGGCATGCCGCCGGAGGGCGCACGGCCAGAGAGAACATCGCCGACCTCATCGACGACGGGTCGTTCGTCGAGTACGGGCGCTTCGCCATCGCCGCACAGCGGCAGCGCCGCGACCTCGAGGACCTGATCGCCCGCACGCCCGCCGACGGGCTGGTGGCCGGCACGGCGCAGATCGACGGTCGGCCGTGCGCGGTGCTGTCCTACGACTACACCGTGCTGGCCGGCACCCAAGGCGTGTACGGGCACCTCAAGAAAGACCGCCTCTTCGAGATCATCGAGCGCCTGCGGCTGCCCACCGTGTTCTTCGCCGAAGGCGGCGGCGGACGGCCCGGCGACACCGACCATCCGACGGTGTCCTCTCTGGAGGTCCGGGCGTTCAAGTTGTGGGCCGCGCTGTCGGGAGTGGTACCGCGCATCGCAATCGTCAAGGGCCGATGCTTCGCCGGCAACGCCGTCATCGCCGGATGCTCGGATCTGATCGTGGCGACCGCCGACACCTCGATCGGCATGGGCGGGCCGGCGATGATCGCCGGTGGCGGACTGGGCGAGGTCGCCCCCGAGGCGGTCGGGCCGATCTCGGTGCAGGCACCCAACGGTGTGGTCGACGTCGTCGTCGCCGACGAGGCCGAAGCCGTCGCCGTCACCAAACGGTTGCTGGGCTACTTCCGCGGACCGGTCGCCCCGGGCACCGCAGCCGACCAAACCGCTTTGCGCACAATCGTTCCCGAGCGAGCCCGCCGGGCCTACCCGGTGGCCCCGGTCATCCAGACGATCGCCGACCAGGACTCGGTGACGTTCCTGCGGGAGAAGTTCGCACCCGAGATGGTGACGGCCCTGGCCCGCATTGACGGCAGGCCGGTCGGGGTGATCGCCAACAACACCATGGTGATGGCAGGTGCGATCACCGCCGCGGCGGCCGACAAGGCGGCCAGGTTCCTGCAGCTGTGCGACACCTTCGGCATCCCGATCGTCTCGCTCATCGACTGCCCCGGCTACATGGTCGGCCCGGCGGCCGAAGCCGACGCGCTGGTGCGGCGGGCGTCGCGGCTGCTGGTCGCCGGCGCCGCGTTGCGGGTGCCGATGGTGGCGGTGGTGCTGCGCCGCGGTTACGGCCTCGGCGCGCAGGCCATGACCGGCGGCAGCCTGCGTGAACCGCTGCTGTCGGTGGCCTGGGCAGGCGCCCACCTCGGCCCGATGGGGCTCGAGGGCGCGGTGCGGCTGGGAATGCGCAAGGAACTCGAGGCCATCGCCGACGACGCCGAGCGCGAGGAACGGGTGCGCCAGGCCACCGCCGCTGCCCAGGAGAACGCCAAGGCGCTCAACGCCGCGGCGATCTTCGAGATCGACGACGTCATCGACCCTGCGGACACCCGGGGCCTGATCGCGGCGACCCTGGCCGCGGCGAGCGCGCAGGGTGAACTGCCGCCGCTGCGCCGGTTCGTCGACACCTGGTGATCTAGGGTGTGCGTGTGCGCGTCCTCGTGATCGGATCCGGTGCCCGCGAACACGCTCTGCTGTTGGGCCTCCGAAGAGACCCGCAGGTGGAGTTCCTGGCTGTCGCGCCGGGTAACGCGGGTACTGCCGCGGTCGCCGAACAGCACGACGTCGACATCACCTCCGCCGACGCGGTCAGCGCGCTGGCCCGGAAACTTGCCGTCGATCTGGTGGTCGTCGGTCCCGAGGTGCCGCTGGTGCTCGGCGTGGCCGACGCCGTCCGCGCGGCGGGCATCGCCTGTTTCGGCCCGTCCAGGGACGCCGCCCGCATCGAAGGCTCCAAAGCGTTCGCCAAAGACGTGATGGCCGCGGCCGGGGTGCGCACGGCCACCAGCGAGACCGTCGACAACCCGGCCTATCTCGACGCCGCCCTCGACCGGTTCGGTCCCGCGGTCGGGCAGCCGGCCTGGGTGGTCAAGGACGACGGCCTGGCCGCGGGCAAGGGCGTGGTGGTCAGCGCCGACCGCGATGCCGCGCGGGTCCACGCCGCCGAGCTGCTCGAGTCCGGGCACCCGGTGCTGCTCGAGTCCTTCCTCGACGGCCCCGAGGTCTCGCTGTTCTGCCTCGTCGACGGTGCGACCGTGGTTCCGCTGTTGCCCGCCCAGGACTTCAAACGCGTCGGCGACAACGACGCGGGACCCAATACGGGTGGGATGGGCGCATATTCGCCGTTGCCGTGGCTACCCGAGGCGGTGCGGGCCGCCATCGTCAGCGACGTCGTCGAACCGGTCGCCGCCGAACTGGTCCGCCGCGGCTGCCCGTTCTCCGGTCTGCTCTACGCCGGTCTGGCGATCACCTCCAACGGCCCGGCCGTCGTCGAATTCAACTGCCGTTTCGGTGATCCGGAGACGCAGGCGGTGCTGGCGTTGCTGGAATCGCCGCTCGGTCAGGTGCTGCACGCCACGGCGACCGGCACGCTCGCACAGTTCGGCCCGCTGCAGTGGCACGACGGCTATGCCGTCGCCGTCGTACTGGCCGCCGAGAACTATCCCGGCCGCCCGCGGGTCGGGGACGCGATCACCGGCTCGGACACACCCGGCGTGCTGCACGCCGGCACCGCCCGCCGCGACGACGGTGCCGTCGTCTCCTCCGGGGGCCGGGTGCTCTCGGTGGTCGGCACCGGTGCCGACCTGCCGGGCGCACGCACGGCCGCCTACTCCGTCATGTCGTCGATCAAGTTGCCGGGCAGCCACTTTCGCACCGATATCGGTCTCGCCGCAGCCGAGGGCCGGATCACCCTGCCAGGCCGGCAATGACCCTCGACCGCCGCGCCGCGTTCAACGCCGAGCGTGCTGGCCTGTTGTCCTTCTGTGCCGCACTGCAACCCGCCGAGTGGCGGATGAACAGCCTGGCGGCCGGCTGGAGCATCCAGGACGTCGTGGCCCACCTGGGCACCGGCTGTCACGCGGTGTTCAGCCCTTCAGCGGCGAAAGTGTTGCGCACCAACCCTGTCGAGCGCGCCAACGACCTGATGGTGGACACCCGGCGAAACTGGTCCTCGGCTGACGTGCTGGCCGAGTACCGGCGCTGGAGTCGGGTGTTCGGAGCGGTCGTCGGGACCGCAGGCCGGTCACCGCTGGGCGGCCTGCAGGCGCCCCTGGCCGACCTCGGCAAGTTCCCGGTGCGGCTGCTGCTCGGCGCATTGGTATTCGACCACCACACCCACCTGCGTCACGACATGGCGCCGGCGCTGGGCCGGCCCGCGCCGGGTACCGATGCCAACCGGATGGCCGTCGTCCTGGAATGGATGATGGCGGTGCTGTCCAATCAGCTTCGTGCGCAACCACTTCCGTTCCTAAACCGGCCGCTGTCGATCACTCTAAGCGGTCCCGGCGGTAACACCTGGCAGGTGCTGCCCGACGGCTCGGTGAGCGCCGGTGCTGACGGCTCCACCGCGGCGCAGATCACCGGGGTGGCCCTCGAGTTCCCGCAGTGGGGAACCCGGCGGGCCAGCTGGCGCGACCGCGACGTGAACATCACCGGAGACACCGGCTACGCCGAGGCGTTCCTCGACGCCGTCGACATCGTGTGAGTCACGCCGTCAGAAGCGGAGCCATCCAGGCGAGTTCGGCGGGCAGCTGCGCACTCCAGAACCCGGCGTCGTGGCCGCCGGGGGAGAAGCCGCCGGCGGGCGGATTCGGCAGCTGCGCGATGAACTGCTTGGTGGCGGCGTAGAACGGATCGCTGGTGCCGCAGTCGATGCGGATCGGGATCGAGGCCAGCGCCGGCAGGCCGAACACACTGTTGGCGGCGAAGTCACCGGGTCCGTCGAAGGCGCCGGGAGCGGCCGCACCCGAGGACAGCCACAGCGCCGGGCTGACGGCGGTGATCGCAGCGGTGCGCGCCGGGCCGAGCCGGGCGCCGAGCAGCAGCGCACCGTAACCACCCATCGACCAGCCCAGGAACGCCACCCGCGAGGTATCCAGTCCCTGGCCTGAGAGCATGGGGATGAGCTCGTCGAGCACCATCGAACCGACATGGTCGCCGGAGGCGCGGTCGTGCCAGTAGGCCTCGCCGCCGTCGACCGAGACCACCGCGAACGGCGGGAGCCCGGCGCTGACCGCCTGGGCCAAGCCCTGCTCGACGCCGCCGGCCATCACCGTCGCAGCATCACTCCACCGGCCGTGCAGTGCGATAACCGGCCGCAGCGGCGCCGTTTGGCCGGGCGGGCGCGCGATCGCCCAGTTGGTCTGGATGCCGCCGCGCGCCGCGGACACGAACGAACCCGTCACCATCGTCGGGGCGGCGACAGCCGGCGACGGCGCCAGCGGCGGGGGAGCAAGCAGCGGTGCGCCGATGCCCGTCATCGAGACGTCGGGACCCACCAGGCGGATTGCCGACTCCAGCACCGTGCCGACCGCAAATGCCCCGGCGGCACCGGCGGCTGCGCCGGCGCCGAGTCGCAGAATCGCCCGCCGGCTCAGCTTCGCCATAACGGTCATCCTGCCATCGGCGCCGTCGAGCGCCGAATTCTGCTTCAGAACGCAACGTTAATGATTCGGTGAAAGGCCGATGTGGCAGTGCTGCCTGCTGGCAGCATTCACAAGCGTGATCGCAGCGGTTACTCCCAAGGGAGAACGTCGGCGGTATGCGCTGGTTAGCGCTGCCGCCGAGCTGCTGTGTGAGGGTGGCTTCGAGGCGGTCCGGCACCGGGCGGTGGCGTCGCGGGCGGGCTTGCCGCTGGCCTCGACCACGTACTACTTCTCGTCGTTGGACGATCTGGTCGAAAATGCCGTCGAGTTCATCGGCCGGTCCGAAGCCGCTGCGCTGCGGTCTCGTGTGGAGGATTTGCCGCGGCGGCGCCGCGGCGCCGAAGCCACCGCGGAGGTCCTGGTGGACCTGTTGATCGGAGACCCGGCCGACGAGCCGGTCAGCGAGCATCTGATCTCGCGCTACGAGCGCTACATCGCGTGCGCCCGGCAGCCCACCTTGCGGGGTATTCAGCGGCGGCTGCTGCAACAGCGGGTCGGCGCCGTGGTGGAGGCCGTCGAGCGGTGCGGCCGCTATGTGCGGATGGACCTGCTCACCGCACTGGTGTGCGCGGTCGACGGGGCCGTGGTGTCCGCACTCGTCGGGGATGGCGACGGGCCTCGCGAGGCGGCGCGGACGACGCTGGTCGACCTGCTGGACGTGCTGGCTCCCATTGACGAACGCAGTATGCGCGCCTGAGCGGTTACGTTCGAGGGATGGACTTCTCCGCGCTCACCCGGCCGGCGACCGAACTGATCGACGGCGCGATGGACCGCGCGCTGGTGCTCGGCTACACCAGGATCGGCTCGGGTCTGCGCCGGCTGTGGTGGCCTGCCGACGCAGCGGCCGGTTCGCTGACCGGAAAGCGGGTGGTGGTCACCGGGGCGACGGCCGGTATCGGATTCGCCATGGCCCAGGGTTTCGCCGAGTTGGGCGCCACGGTCCATCTGTTGGGCCGCGACGAGCAGAAGGTGCATCGCTGCGCGACGGAGATTCGCCAGGCGGTGCCCGGCGCCGACATCGTCGAGGAGGTGTGCGACGTCTCCGACCTCGACGCGGTGCGGGAGTGGACGGCGGCGTTCTCCGACCGGGTGCCCGCACTCGACGGAC